>JAUQPP010000002.1 GCA_030550315.1 Thermotogota bacterium
GTTTGTGCCTGCGATACCTAAATCCGCATTTTTTCCTTCACCAATACCGTTAACGACACATCCAAGTACCGAAACCCTTATTGGTTTGTTAACGCTTGACAAAGCTCTCTCGACTTCCATTGCAATATCTTCTACATCGAACACACTTCGCGCACAAGTTGGGCAGGCAATAACGTCTACACCTTTCCGCAACCTCAGAAAGGTAAGCAATTTCTTCGCTGCGATGACCTCGTTGACAGGGTCACCGGATATCGAGATGCGAAGTGTATCGACTAGTCCTTCCAGCAAAAGCACGCCGAGCACGATAGAAGATTTGATAAGTGAATTGTACAGCGTACCAGCCTCGGTAACACCTACGTGTATAGGATACTCGATGTGTTTTGCTATATACCTGTTTGCATCTATTGTTTCCATCACATCCGAACTTTTAACAGATACGACAATGTTTTCAAAACCAAATCTTTCGAGAATTCGTACTTCTCTCAGTGCCGCTTCCGCAAGTGCCTGCCATTTGGGCAGCGAAGAAAGGTCTTTTGGCAGTGAACCACTATTTGCTCCAACACGAATGGGTATACCGTATTCTCTCGCTACTGCGACAACCTCTCGAATTTTCACTTCGCTTCCGATGTTTCCAGGATTTATCCTGATTTTGTCTACGCCGTTTTTAATAGCTTCAATTGCTATTCTGTGGTCAAAATGTACGTCTCCTACAATGGGGATGGAGACAGATTCTTTAATTTCACGAACCAATTTGGTACATTCAATGTCCGGTAATGAGATTCGGACAATTTCGCATCCTGCGAGTTCCAGCTGCCTAATTTGTTCTACTGTTGCTCGAACATCGTGCGTATCTGTATTTGTCATCGACTGGATTGTTATGGGGGTTCCTCCACCTATGGTTAAGCTCCCAACTCGTACCAACTTCGTTTTCCTGCGTGGAAAATTAGCGCTGGACAAAATGATTTGCCTCCTTATTAGAATCTTCTAAATAATTATATCAAAGTTGCGAACGCTTGTGTATAATTAACTTGGTTGGTTTGAACTGAGAAAGGGGGTAATAGCA
Organism: Thermotogota bacterium; assembly: GCA_030550315.1. Lineage (GTDB taxonomy): Bacteria > Thermotogota > Thermotogae > Thermotogales > Fervidobacteriaceae > Fervidobacterium_A. The sequence continues at coordinate 1,064 of JAUQPP010000002.1, forward strand.
ATGAAGTTCTTTATTGTTGACGCATTCACTGATAAGCCTTTTCATGGGAATCCAGCAGGTGTGCTTCTTTTGCAAGAAGACGAAGACCTGCAGGACGAGGCAATGCAAAAACTTGCTTCAGAGTTGAGATTTTCCGAGACGGTTTTCGTCAAAAAAAGGGACGAGGATCTGCAACTTCGTTACTTTACCCCGGTTTCCGAGATTGAACTGTGCGGTCACGCGACGATCGGTGCTTTTCAGGCGATGATTGAAGCTGGTTGGGTTGAACGGTACGGGGAATACAAGTTCGATACGAAGTTAGGAAAGTTGAATGTCCGTGTCGACAGTGGGTTAATTATGATGAAACAAGATATTCCAAAAATTCGCGAGGTGATTTCTTCGCCTGAAGAAATCGAAAAGATAGCATCAATGCTCCAATTAAAATTTGAGGATATCATTAGCGATGGTGGCAGACTATCCCCGGCAATTGTCAGCACAGGTCTTTGGGATCTACTTGTACCTGTAAAAGACATTGATACGCTTCTGCACATGGTACCAGATTTGAATGCTATCGAGTATTACACAAGGGAAAAGGGGTTGGTAAGTGTTCACGTATTTACATTTGGCGAGCGTGAAGGTGTCTTGTGCCATGCACGAGACTTTGCACCACTTTACGGAATTCCGGAAGAAGCTGCAACAGGAACAGCCAACGGCGCGCTGGTCTATTACTTGTACCACCTTGGGTTGGTAGACGCGAACAAGTTGCACAAGATAAGACAAGGTGAGTCAATGAATCGTCCTTCGGAGATTTTTGCACAGGTTTATACTGACGAAACTGGTGTGAGCGTATTTGTGGGAGGATATGGAAAAGTCATAGTCAGTGGTGAACTTAAGATTTAATGATAATTTCAGAAAAAGGACTTCGCGGGAAAGTGGGAATAAAGAAAAAGAAAAAGAAAAAGAAAGAGGAGCCAAGGCTCCTCATTCATTTTACCGATGGTAGTAGCACTTTCAAGATGTCTTCATTTTTGATTCTTATATATCCTTGCTGCAATTCTTTGAATGCAATGGTGACGGTGTAGTCGTCATGGGATTGAACAAAAGGTTTAGCAAAGTCATTCAGTGCTTCGGCTCGTTTGGCGATTACAACTGGTATTGCGTACTTGTACGGGATTTTTTCGAGAAGTTTGTCGTAATTTATGATATTCTTAGCCATCATGGTCACCTCCGTAAAGGTTTCTAACAATTTCCAAGTCTTTTAAGCGTTCGAATTTCAACCTTTCAGCATGGATTATTGAGATCAAGTTTGATATAGATGTTTCTAGATCTTCATTTATCAGTAGGTATTCGAATTCTGGTATGTGCTTCAACTCCCGCTTGGCATTCTCCAACCTTCTTGCAATTCGTTCATCGCTCTCCGTTCCTCTACGCCTAAGTCTTTCGCGCAGTGTTTCGAAACTTGGGGGGGCAATGAACACAAACTTTGCTCCAGGATACGATGCTTTCACCCTCAAAGCCCCTTGTACATCGATGTCAAGGATAACATCTAACCCCTTTTCCAGGTTCTCTAAGACGAAAGAAGCTGGTGTCCCGTAATAATTATCATGAACAACAGCCCATTCTAGGAAAGCATTTTCCGATATCATCTGCTGAAATTTCTCGGTTGACACAAAGAAGTAGTCAATTCCATCTACCTCTCCCGGTCTCTGCGGACGTGTAGTACACGAAACGGAAAACACTAAATGCTCGACTCTTTCAAGCACTGCACGTATAATACTCGTCTTCCCCACTCCACTTGGGCCGCTGATGACAAAGAGTATACCTTTTGACCTTGGTAAACTCATGTATCATTAACCCTTCCTTATTTTTTCAAGCTGCTTTTCGATCTCAATCATGGACTCGATGAACCTTTGCGCAATCGTCTCAGGTTGAATGGCACTCAGAATTATGTGGTTCGAATCAGTTATCAATATGGATCTGGTCTTTCGACCGTACGTAGCATCGATAAGTTTTCCTTCGGTTTTTGCATCTTCTTTTAATCTCTTGAGAGGAGCGCTCTCGGGATTTACTATTGCGATGACCCTGTCACCAGCAATAACATTGCCAAAACCTATGTTGATCAAACCGAACATACTTTGCACCTCCTGATGTTTTTTGAGCTACCTTAACATTCTACTCAATGTTGGCAATTTGTTCTTTAAACTGTGATGCGATGTACTTCCCTTCTAGGGCAAGATTACTTATTTCGAGCAGGCGACTTTTTGAAAGTATCGTGTTAAATTCACGGGAAATCTCCTGAGATATAAAGTTCAACAAATCACCGATTGGTTGGTCGGACTCCAGAAGTTCATCTGTCCTACTAAGGTGACTTTGGAGCCGAACAAGTTCTTCTCTTATATCGGCCCTATCAGCTATCATGGCAACAGCGTTTTCAAAAAGCTCTCTGTTCAGTTCTACGTCGTCAGGTAAGATTTCTCTCACGTTTTTCCTAAGCCTGTCAGCGATGTATCTTGGAACTTCGTCTGCTTTTTCTGAGATGAGACTCACAATTTGTTTCATTCTATTTGTCATCGCTTTCAGATCTTCTGTCAGTTTCTTGCCTTCCTTTGCACGTTCCTCTACAACCTGTTTCAAAGTTTCTTCTAGTACCTGCTTTGCGGAAGCCCACGCATGTTCTATGTCTTCGCTAGAGAATTCAAACTGGAAAGCGTCCCTGAAATTTAGCAAGTGGGATAAATCAACAGTCGATGGAATGCTAAGATTTTCCCGTACTTCGTTAAGTATTTCAAAGTACGTGCGAACCATTGAGAAATCAAAGGAAATTTGAACCGGTCGGAGAAATTTAACGTAGAGTCTAACATTGACTTTACCCCGTGAGATGTATTTTTTTACTAAGGCAATCACATCCAGTTCCTTAGAGTTCAGAAAGTAAGGCAACGAAACATCAACGGAAAACCCCTTGGAATTTAATGTCTTTATCTCACAAGAGATCTTGTATTCGTCAAGCAGCGTTTGCAATTTGGCATATCCTGTCATGCTTTTAGGCACCAAGGAAGCACCTCACATGAATTTGAAAATGATTGCAAGAACAAGCAAATGGAAAGATCTGACTACTCTTTGGTAATAAATTCTTGTAGATAGCCACACACTTATATTATACACGCTGAACTGAAAAAATCAAAGCGTTTACACAAAAAATTTCGAATTTCTAAGTTTCGTAATTTTATAAAACTTTCAGTACTCTTTCAGAACTTTCTCGACGATTCTCTCGGCTTTTAACCCATAAATCTCGAACAACAATTTTGCATCTCCCGAAACAGGAAACTCTTCAAGCCCTATTTTGATGAATTTCCTCGGTAATATCCCCATTTCGAAAAGCTTCTGGGCTATTAAGCTACCCAATCCATTGTAAACGTTATGGTCCTCAACAACAACAACGAAATTCGAAAACGTTTTCAGCACCTGCTCATCCAGATCGTACGGACAAGGGACATTTATTACTGCGAATTTAAAACCTTTCTCTTTTAACAATTCCCAAGCACGCAGAGCCTCGGGAACTGCTGAGCCCATCGTGTAAATAGCCCCATCTTCACCTTCGCGAAGAATGTCCATTTTTCCATATTCGAAAACGTAATTTTCATCAAAATAAAGCGTTCCATCAACTTTTCGAATCGGTTCAAGTTTACTTCTCCCAACGGCGATTACATAATTTCCATAGCGGGAAGCAACGTATCTCACGACTCGGTCAGTTTGGTTTGGGTCCGCTGGTACAATTACTTTAAAACCATACCAGGCAAGAGGTGCTCCAACGTAATTGAGTCCGTGGTGTGTCTTTCCATCCTCACCAACATCTATTCCACAATGAGTTACGACGACCTTTAAATTTGTGTTGTTTATCGCGTTGAGTCTATGTTGATTGAACGTCTCATCGATACCAAACACACCGAAATCAGCAAAGAAGGTTACCAGACCATCAGCTGAAAGTGCACCGGCCAGCGCCGCCGCATTATGTTCCTGTACGCCAACTTCAATTAGTCTATCCGGCCGCTCCTTATCAAGATAATCGAGCTTGACCGAACCTTTGAGATCACAGTCTACGGCAACGACGTTGTCGTTTAAAAGAGCCAAATCTGCAATCGCACGACCCAGAGCGCTGCGGTTGTCCGTCTCTTTCTCGTAAACACGCGGCGTGCCTGTGTTAAGGTTTACTTGGTATTGGAGCTTTACTTTCTCATGAGCTTTGATGGGAAGCTTTTTACGTTTTTCTTCGTACAGGGCAATATCATTTTCAATACCAAGTATCTTCAACGCTTTGTCGAGTTCCTCTCGGGTCAACGGTTTTCCATGGTAGTCCGGTTTATCTTCCATGAAGTTCACACCTTTACCGATTATAGTTCGTGCAATGATAGCTGTTGGCGCACCATCGTTCTTCGCAATTTTGAGAGCAGCAAGTATTTGTTCGTGGTCATGTCCGTCAATTTCTATTGTTTTCCAACCCGCTGCTTCGAATTCAGCTTTTATATCGACATACATAACCTCATGGGCGTGTCCGCTTATCTGAATATCGTTGTAATCAACAAGTACGGTAATGTTGTCAAGGTTGTATTTACGTGCTGTACGTTTTGCTTCCTGCACTTGTCCTTTTGCACTTTCTCCATCGCTCATGATTACGTAAACATGATAGTTCTTCTTTTTGAACTTCGCTGCAAGCGCGAAACCAACACCGGCGGAAAGTCCTTGGCCTAGGTTTCCCGTTGTCCATTCGACACCTGGGATTCCCCTCGTAATGTGACCTTCAAAAATAGAAGCCGGATGACGAAAACCAACAATGACGTCTTCTCTGTTGACAAATCCATAAGCAGCTAACGTTGCGTACACTGCGGGGGATATGTGACCATGACTTATGACAATTCTATCTCTGTCCTCGTTCCAAGGAACTTCCGGGAAGACGTTAGCAAACGCGTACAGCGTAACTAGCAGGTCAATTGAAGACATCGAACCTCCCGGATGCCCTGAGTTCGCAAGCGTTGTCATCTTCAAAATATCACCGCGGCAACGTTTTGAAATCTCTTTTAGTGTTTCGGTGTCAATCTGCCTCATCTTCATAAACAACCTCCCATTGGCGAGTTACTATTCATAAGCTATCTCGTATATCTTTCGGATATCCTCAGTTTTCAGTTCTCTAACGGTTCCAAACGGTGCGTGCTTGGCAGCGATTAACGTCAATTCTTCGATGTCAGATTTGCTGAAACCAAGTTCCTTCAAGGTCGTCGGAGCTCCTATCGATTTATACCAATCCTTCAACGCTCTTATTGTGCGTTGTGGGGTAATTTTACCACGCAACTTCAGAACATTCTTACCAAATCTTACCAATTTCTCACTAACGAGTTCAGATACGTACTCAAGCCAAGCGGGAAAGACCACCGCTAAACCTGCTCCGTGAGCCACATGAGGATTAAGCGCGCTAACAGCGTGCTCAAGTTCGTGCGAAGACCAATCACCGCCATCTGTTCCAAGCCCAGTTAAACCGTTAAGCGCTAATGTCGTCGCTAAGCAGAAGTTAGCCCTGGCTTCATAGTCTGTTGGATTTTTCAAAATAGTCTCTGTTGTTTCTATAATTGTCACCAGAATAGATTCGTCGATACGATCGATAAGAACACTGCCACTAACATCAAAATAGTACTCCATAACATGACTTATTGCGTCTATGGCACCGTAGACAACCTGTTCTTTCGGTAGTGAGTACTGACTCGTTGGATCGACAATCGAAACAACCGGGAAGACGTGCTTCGAGCTGAAGTAGAACTTTTCTTTCGTTTTCTCGTTTGTCACAACTGCGTTACCGTTCATTTCAGTTCCCGTTGCAGACATTGTTAGTACAACATAGAGAGGCAAAGCTTTTTTGACATTGTATTTTCCGATAAACGCATCCCAAATGTCACCCTCGTAATAGAATCCAGCGGCTACTGTTTTTGCGCTATCAACGACGCTACCCCCACCGACGGCCAAAATTGCTTCCACGTTCTCTCTGCGCGCCGTTTCTATTGCCTCGTACACTTTGGAGAGTACAGGGTTTGGCTTGACACCGGAAACCTCAACCTTATCGATGCCGTTCTCGTAAAGCGAGCGAACAACTTTTTCGTAAACTCCATTTTTCTTTATAGAACCAGTGCCGTACAAAAGTAGTACTTTTTTGATTCCATCTCTCTTAATGTACTGGCCGATTTGCTCGACGGTTCCAGCCCCGAAAACGAGCTTTGTCGGGTTGTGAAAGACAAAATTTTTCATAAGCTCACCTCCTAAGTCTAGAACTGAATGGAAATTCTTTCAAAAATTTGCTTTTCTAACCAATTATACCACCCTTTCCGAAGTTGATAAAGACCTGGCTTGTAAATTGTTCCTCTCGGATTAAATCAAAGATTGCAGGTATCCACACTACGACTAATGAAAATTTCAGGTACTTGATTTTTCTCCAAACTGTGATAAAATTATAACCGCTGATATTTCGAAATTTCGCAACGTGTGGGGCCGTAGCTCAGGTGGGAGAGCGCTACCATGGCACGGTAGAGGTCGTGGGTTCAAGTCCCATCGGCTCCACCAAATGCTAAAAAGCCGTGGTAACTCCAAGTACCACGGCTTTTTTATTTACAAATGGGGTTTCGAAAGTTGGCACTTTTAGTACGCTTGTGCAAGAACTCAAAAAGTACAATTATTTGCCTTTAAACATAAAAATCAACGTGAAATCGTCAAAATTGGTGCTTAACAAGTCGCCTTTTTTTGTTATACTTAAATTAGCAAACAAAATAATAGAGTGCCAAAACCGGGAAAATGCAAAGATTTGCTGTGAGAGGAGGGGGTTGGAGTCATGAAAGTAAAACCGCTTGGCGAAAGGCTCTTGATAAAGCCCATCGTGGAAGAGAAGAAGACGGCTGGCGGAATTGTGTTGCCCGACGCGGCGAAGGAAAAACCGATGAAAGCTCAGATTGTTGAAGTTGGTAAACTTCCCGAGGACTGTACATTGAAGGTCGGAGACAAGGTTATCTTCAACAAGTACAGCGGGACGGAGATTAAGATCGACGAGGAAGACTACATCATTATCGATTTAAACGACATTTTAGCAAAAATTGAAGAGTAAGAAGGAGGTGTGAGATATGGCAAAGTTGCTTAGGTACAGTGAAGAAGCAAGAAGGGCTTTGGAAGCTGGTGTTGATGCTGTTGCTAATGCTGTTAAAATCACACTTGGTCCGAAGGGAAGAAACGTTGTCATTGAGAAATCTTGGGGTAGTCCAACGATAACAAACGACGGAGTTTCCATAGCTAAGGAAATTGAACTTGAGGATAAGTTTGCGAACCTTGGTGCCCAACTTGTTAAGGAAGTCGCCAGCAAGACGAACGATGTAGCTGGTGACGGAACAACAACTGCGACAGTTCTTGCTCAAGCAATGATTAAAGAAGGTCTCAAAATGGTTGCTGCTGGTGCGAATCCGATTCTCATCAAGAGGGGTATCGACAAGGCTACCGCAAAAGTTGTCGAGGAAATTAAAAAGATTTCTAAGAAACTCTCCAGCACCGAGGATATTGCACATGTTGCAGCAATCAGTGCAAACAGCGAAGAAATCGGTAAACTGATTGCAGAAGCTATGGATAAAGTTGGAGAGGACGGAGTTATAACTGTTGAAGACAGCAAAACCATTGACACGTACGTTGAATTCACCGAAGGTATGCAGTTTGATAGGGGTTATATTTCACCATACTTTGTGACCGACCCTGAAAAGATGGAAGTTGTTTACAACGAACCTTTCATACTCATTACGGATAGAAAACTTTCAAACGTTAAACCATTGATTCCAATTCTTGAAAAAGTCGCCCAAACTGGAAAACCGCTTGTCATTATTGCTGAAGATGTTGAAGGTGAGGTTCTCACAACACTGGTGCTCAACAAGCTTAAGGGTACGCTCAACACGGTTGCTGTCAAAGCTCCTGGTTTTGGTGACAGAAGGAAGGCAATGCTCCAAGACATCGCTATCTTGACTGGTGGTATTGTTGCGAGTGAAGAGGTAGGTATAAACCTTGAAGACCTTACACTTCAAGATCTTGGAAGAGCAGACGTTGTTAGGGTCAAGAAAGATGAAACAATCATCGTTGGCGGTAAAGGTAAACCAGAAGAGATCAAGAAGAGGATAGCTCAAATAAAAGCACAGATCGAGCAAACGACAAGTGAATACGAAAAAGAAACACTCCAGGAAAGGATGGCAAAACTTGCAGGTGGCGTTGCAGTGATTAAAGTCGGTGCTGCCACTGAAACCGAATTGAAAGAAAAGAAACACAGAATCGAAGACGCTCTCAGCGCTACAAGGGCAGCTGTTGAAGAAGGTATCGTCCCTGGTGGCGGTGTTACGCTGTTGAGGGCAAGAAAAGCTATCGAACCACTTCTCAACGAACTCACCGGCGACGAAAAGCTTGGTGCTCAGATTGTTTACAATGCGCTCGAAGCTCCTATCAAACAGATTGCCACTAACGCTGGTTACGATGGTGCAATCATTGTCCATAACGTTCTGGCGAAGGATGATGTAGCGTACGGGTTCGATGCGCTTAGAGGCGAATACTGCAACATGTACGAACGTGGAATCATCGACCCAGCGAAGGTTACAAGGAGCGCGCTCCAGAACGCCGCTTCAATTGCTGGAATGCTCCTGACGACCGAAGTACTCGTTGTGGAAAAACCGGAAGAAAAGAAAGGTTCGACGCCCGAAATGCCGGAATACTAATCAAAACGCGTGATATAATTCAAGGGAGCGGGAAACCGCTCCCTTGATTTTTTGCTTTACGAGGTGATAGGTCTGCGTATCAGGTTGGTTGCTGTGACGGACGTCAGGGGAGTTATAGCGACGAGCGAAAACGATCAAATTGCTTGGTCGAGTCGAGAAGACAAAGAACTTTTCAAAGCAATTACTCTGCGCTCAGGTTTGGTGATCATGGGGCGCAAAACTTACGAAGCGATAGGAAGACCCTTACCTGGCCGGTTGAATGTGGTTCTGAGTCGAAGTATGGACAAATTCCACGGTGTTTCAATACCGGATCTGGTACTTTCTGGAAATGTTAAGGAAGTTGTTGAAAAAGTTAAGAAAATCGGATATAATGATATCTGTGTCATTGGTGGTCAGAGCGTATTCACACAGTTCTTGGAGTCGGGATTGGTGACGGATCTTCACCTTACTATTGAACCGATTGTATTGCCTGGAAACGTAAACCTCTTTGATAGATTGAAATCAATAAGTGAAAAGCTCCGTTTACGATTGGAAAAAGTGATGAAATTAAACGAAATCGGCACGTTAAACTTACATTACCGATTTGAGAGATAGTTGTACGAGTTTGAGGTTGCTGAGCCTCTTTGCTAAAATGGACGGAGATTGTTTAATCACTACTAAATACAGTTGGAGGTGGGGAAATGTCTGCGAAGGAAAAGAGAACAGTAGCTCTTGTAGGGCACAACGGCTCCGGAAAGTCGACATTGATGCTGGCTGCGCTTAACCTTGGAGGGATGAACGTTACGAAGAAAGATATTGATTCAGACCCTATCGAGGCACAAAGAGGAGCCAGCATCAGCTCGCATGTGGGAACCTTCAAATTCGATGGAAAACAGTTTACGCTAATCGACACCCCTGGATTCAGCGATTTCATTGGAGAAGTCATCAGTGCGATTTTTGTCTCAGAAAATGCTCTCGTTGTTGTTAACGCAACTGCTGGTGTCGAGATTCAAACCGAAAGGACATGGGCAATCGCGACCGAGATGGAAAAACCCATAATCGTTTTTATAAACCAGATGGATAAAGAAAGGGCAAATTTTGAAAATAGTTTGAGTTCTCTGAAGGAAAGATTCGAGCAAAAGATAGTCCCTGTAGCCTACCCAATCGGTCAGGAAAGCAGCTTCAAGGGAATCGTTGATTTACTGTCCGGGAAAGCCTACATTTACGAAAACGGAAAAGCCAAAGAAGTAGACGTCCCAGCAGAAGTGAAAGATAAAGTTGAAGAGTTAAAGATGTCAATCATTGAAGACATTGTTTCCCTTGACGATAATCTTATGGAAAAGTACTTTGCCGAAGAGCCGATTTCAGCTGAAGAACTGTGGGGAGCCCTTAGGAAAGGGGTTGTTGGGAGGCAAGTTGTTCCCGTTGTTGTTGGCTCGGCTGAAAAGAACATAGGTGTCGATTTCTTGCTTAAAGTTGTTGAGCGTGTCGGTGCATCCCCATTTGATGCAAAACCACTTAAAGCTCGGCTGGAAAGTGGTGATGAGGTCGAGGTCCAGTATTCAGAAACTGACCCATTCGTTGGTTATACCTTCAAAGCGGTAGTTGACCCATTCGTTGGAAAACTCAGTTACATTAAAGTCATAGCAGGTTCTCTCAAACCAGGAGATTCTTTCGTGAATGTGAACAAATCAACACAAGAAAAAATTGGTCACTTGTATTTTGCAAAGGGTAAGGAAACCTATGAAGTACAAGAAGTAAGCTGTGGAGACGTTATTGTTTTGCCAAAGCTAAAAGAAAGTGCTGTCAAAGATACAGTTACGCACAGGGACAGAAAATTAAATATTCTTCCTCCGGAATATCCTGAACCAATGATTTCAAAGAGCGTCACGCCAAAATCGAAATCAGATATTGACAAAATCAGCAACGGTTTGAGCAGGCTTGCTGATTCTGATCCAACATTTGGTTGGGAATTTGATCCTGAAACATCTGAAACGGTCATTTCAGGAATTGGCGGTATGCACCTTGACGTAATGGTTGAAAGACTCAAGAACGTATTTGGAGTAGATGTCGAAGTTGGAAAACCGAAGATCGCGTACAGAGAAACGATTACTGCCAAAGCAGTTGCAGAGCACAAGCACAAGAAACAAACCGGTGGCCACGGTCAATACGGACACGTAAAGATCGAAATTGAGCCACTCGAGAGAGGCAAAGGGTTTGAATTCGTTGATAAAATCGTTGGTGGCGTTATTCCGAGAAACTTCATACCGTCGGTTGAAAAAGGTGTCAGGGAAGCGATGAAGAAAGGAGTTCTCGCAGCGTACCCGGTTGTGGACGTTCGCGTGACATTGTTCGATGGTTCGTACCACGAAGTTGACTCGTCTGATATATCTTTCCAAATCGCCGCAATCCAGGCATTTAAGAAAGGGATGCAGCAGGCTCGCCCAGTACTCTTGGAACCCGTCATGTACGTGGAAGTTTACACTCCCGACGAAAACGCAGGAGACGTTATGGGTGACATTAGCTCAAGAAGGGGAAGACCAATGGGGATGGAACCGGCGGGTAAAGGAATGACGGTTGTTAAAGCGGAAGTTCCGCTGGCAGAAATGCTTGATTTCCAGGGAAGGTTGTCGTCCATCACAAGCGGTAGGGGATACTTCACAATGAAATTTGCGCGTTACGATATAGTTCCACCAAACATTCAGGAAAAGATTATCGCTGAAAGGAAGAAATACCTCGAAGAACAAGCTGAAGAGTAAATCTGAAGTTTGCTTACTTTTTGAAAGTGCAGCGGTGACGATTCAAACGTCACCGCTATTTTTTTTCAAGGAAGACTAGGGATGTAAAGAGAATTATTAACTGTGGTAGTTTTACAACCTAAGCGAGGAGTGAATCAATGGCGAAATTTGATAAAAGAAAACTGTTTCTCGTACTGGTTGGGGTAGTATTTGCTGTTGTGGTCATGTCACTTCTTTTCTTCTACGGATACGCTAATTTTCTTGCAAGACAGCTATATGGTCCATCAGCTTCGATTTTTGGCGGATGGAGAAATTACGTTAGCTACTTGTTTTCGAAAGTTCCACTGTTAAAAAATTTTGTTGAATATCAGCCGTTGGAAGCCGTTACTCCGTACGCTTATTTTGAGAAGGTGTTGGACGAATACAAAGAGGAACTTGAAAAGCTGATGGCCGAGATCGAAAGTCGGGAGCAGGCTGTCAGCCAAAAAGAAAAAAGCATAGACGATATCATAAGGGCTTTGAAGGCAGTTGAAGAAACTTGGAAGGAGGAGCGCCTCAAGGAGGAAATTTCAAAGCTGGAACCTACGTTAACAAAAAAACGGATTGATGAAATTGTTGATACTTTCTTGAATTCAGACCCATCCCAATTAAGGAGACTCTTGAATGCTGAGAACATGACTGTTGAAACACTTGCGGTAATTTTTTCAAAGTTGCCGGCTGACACGAGGGCGGAACTTTTACAGTCTTTAACAGCTGTCAACCCTAGAAAAGCTGCCCAAGTAGTTGAAAAAATGGCTGGAGTTGACCAAATTATAAGTGACCTCGATCTGAGGATTGAGGAGTTAAAAGAAAAACTTAGAGAAGTTTTGGATGCCCAAGCTACTTTAGTGACGATGACGGGAATAAGTAAGGGAGTTTCAACCCTACTCTCAGAATTATCGTACGAGGAACTCTGGAACTTGGTCGACAAATTTAAGGGTAATCCAGATTTAGTATTTTACATCCTCTCGCAACTGGATAACAACACAATGGTCAGACTACTTAAGGATATCAAGGACAAAGACGAAAAACTTTTTATCGAAATCCTCAGCAGGGGGGCAAGATTTTGATAAAGGTGATCAATTTTTTGGAGATTGTAAAACACCAACTTGAAAACGAAATAGCTGCATCAGGACAAATGCAGGAGACGGGGGATAAAAGTTTCAACAGCATTTTTCAAGCGGTTTTGTCTAAACTCTCTACTGAACTGAGTACTGCAAATTCTGGCGAATTGGAACACAAGCTTCAATACAGCAAAAAAGAGGAAAATCTAAATTTTTCACAGAGAGTTTTCGATTCGAAACCTCCAAAGGACGAGCTTTCACCGAAGTTGGAACGTTTTGAAGGTTCTGACGAAAGTTCGAAAGGGCAGAAACCATTGCCAAAAACGGCAGTACTTTTAAGTAACGACGAAGCTAAAGTGTTTGAAAACGGAAAGGAAGTTTTGTTGCTATCTGAACTGCTCTCTCAGCTTGTTGATTCTCAAATATTTGATCAACCTGAGGAAATGTTAAGAAGTCTGGCCTTAGGAAAGGATGCTTCCCAAGACGTGATAGAGAACAAGTTGGGGCTTGAAGACTTGGCAGAAGAAAACCAAGAAACTCTTAGTACTCCGATTAGTACTCCGAACTCAAAATCATTATGCCTAAAAGGTCCTGACGAGTTGGAGCGAACGCAGAGAGAAAAAGAAGACGTGAGGAACAGGAACGGTTACTTCGTCTCACAAAGACTTGATAACCCTATCCTAGCCAACGAATTAGCAAACAGAAAAGCGCATGAGATTAATATTCTCAGAACCGTAAATATTGGTATTCAAGATAGAAGATTCAGGGACATTGATATTGATGTTCTTGTTTCTGGCGGGGAAAAAGTAAATCACCAAGAATTGTTAGAAGAAGACACGCGCCCAGAGCTTGTAATTAGAATGGATCAGAACGAAATAAAAAACAATTCATCGACGCACATTTCCGAGGTTAAGCGAGTGGTTGCTCATGGCGGATATAAGACAGGTTCGGAAATTCATCAAGAGGAACCGAGAACAAATAACCAAGTTGAAAACGTTAATACTAGGATTTTTCGTTCAGCAGAGAATTCCAAAAACTATGAGAGAACTATAGGAATAAAAAACTTGCAACCGTCAACGGGTATTAGAACTGTGGAAGAGCAAAAAACGGGAAAATGGCACACAGAAACAGCCGCGAGGAGCGAGGGTAGGCAGCCTGGAAGTATGGAAACGTCCATTAAGCTAGAAAGCGGTCGGATTGCGAATAGCAAGCAATACAACAGGGTGACGGTTGAGAGTGAGACAGTTGTGCATCACAACGCAGATTTAGAGCGAACTGAAGGACTTAGCGAACGCGTGTATTTTGATGGCCGAAACTTCAAGTTAATGGAGCAGGAAAAAGATAGTAAGGTAATAGTTGATGCCCAGAACGCTCGGCTCGAGAAAATGAAAGACCAACAGTCAATTTGGTCGATAGTCAGTAACGAAACGGTGATAACTCAGAAATTAGAGGGTAGTGAGATAGGTCAGAAATCCAAAGTGGAGCTATTAGCTAAAGAAAGTAGCATCATAGATGGCAAGAAAATGAAGGTGGAACTATTAGAAAAAGAACCGCGTGTTGTGAAAGGGTTTGATGAAACGAAATCAGTATTTCGGCACGATATGAAGGCTGATTCGCAAATTACAATTCAAAAAGGAAATAATGCGTCTCTGCCAAATGCTCACTCAAGTAATAATTTAGTATCTGATACAAAAATGGCCATTCAACGATCTTTCGTAAAAGATTATGATTTTTCCCGGGTTGTTAGCAAATCTGAGGAACGAAACGTGAATGAGAGTGATTCGAATCAAGTCAGAGTGAATTATTTGGCACAATTCGATAAAGTTGATTTGGTGCCAGAACGCTTTAAAACATTTTCTTTTGAAAAGAATGCTATTCAGGACTTATCCATACAAGTCAACAAAATTTTAGAACTTGTGAAAGCCTTTCACTTGCATTTTCAATACTCATCACCCGTACAGAACGAAAAAGTTAAAGCTTCTGGAACTGTTACAAAAGCTATTGCTGAGGATGAAAATAAATTAAAAGGTCATGTTGATTCTAAACCTTTATTGGGCTTGGGAAAATATTTTGCAAATTTCAAAACTGCTTTGGAGAGCGCGCGGAACACAGAATCCAGATCTTATGTAATGGACAGCAGTTCACACGAAAAAAACGTAGAATCCCAAAGTGAAGGAAAACTTTTTGAGGTTAGGAATAATGGACTGGATGAATCGAAAAATATGTTGGAGATAAAAGATTTCAAGCATGTGGAGTTAAGACGTGAAATGAGCGTTGAGTTTGAACGTTCACTTAGTTTGAAAGAATTAATGCAGCTCGAGAAGGACTTAGCCCAGAAAACACAAGCGATGAACGAAAATTCAGACAAACAGACTGAAGGTTTCGAAGGTAAGGAAAAAAACATAATAAGTACCGAGTACAGTGTTCTCAGTAATTCGGAGAGTCTAAATGTTTCAAACTCAAAAACGAATAAGATAGAACTTTTTGAATTGCTCCATCATTCGCTGAATCTGAGAGAAATTTACGAAAGAATTAGAGATTTTACATTGTCAGCACGTACTGAAGAACGAATTGATATAAAACTCCGACCGGATTTTCTTGGAAATCTCGAGATACAGTTGCGTAAAGAAGGTTCGGCTTTGTACGTGACGTTTGTTACTGAGTCAAAAACTGGCAAAGAGATGTTGGAAAAGGGTATGTTTGTCTTACGAGAGAAGTTGGCTGAACTTGACTTTGAGGTAAGAAGTGTTGAAGTCAAGGTTCATGAAGAGGACCAACATATGCAGGAAAGAGACGATAGAAAACAGCACAGTGGGCAACAAGAAGAACAATTTGCCAATCAAGGTAAGAAGAGGTGGGTGGTTGGAAATGATGATGAACGTGAACAAGATATCTAACGTTTTTGGCAACGCTATCGAGCGAATGACGAAGAAGGATATGGATAAGGAAGCTTTCCTAAGGCTTTTAATAACTCAACTAAAAAATCAGGATCCTCTGGAACCTATGAAAGATAGAGATTTTATTGCTCAGTTGTCCCAATTATCTTCACTGGAACAAATTATGAACATGAGCAGATCTGTTCAAGCATTCGTAGACACAGCTTCGCATTTATACAGAACTCAGGCTGTCTCAATGATTGGAAAGACAGCTGTTGTGAAAACGAATACCATAACTGTTCAAAACGGGATACCCGAAACTAAAGTTTTTAAAATTGACCAACCTTCAAATATCATCATTAGGATTTACGATCAAAACGGAAAATTAGTTAAGGAGCAAAAAATCGGTCAAGTTGATGCTGGAATGCAGCTTTTAGCTTGGGATGGAAAAGACGAAAACGGTATTAAGGTAAAAGACGGAAAATACGTGTTCAAAATACTTAGGTTGAAAGAAGACGGAACTTCCGAAGAGATTCCAAGTATTGAAAGTGGAATTGTTAATGGAGTGCAGTTCGAGGGCTCAAGAATCAACGTTGTAATAAATAGCAAAAGTTATGATATTTCAGAGATATCAGAAATTTACGCGTAGGGGTGAAGAGATATGATGCGTTCTTTTTACAGTGGCGTCTCTGGATTGCAAGGATTTCAGCAAGAGATTGACGTTGTCAGCAACAACATAGCAAACGTTAACACGATCGGTTTTAAAGCTTCACGCGTAACGTATGCTACGAACTTTTCACAGGTGCTTGAACTGTCTAAGCGCGCAACAGAAACACGTGGTGGAACTAACCCAAAACAAATCGGATACGGTATTCGTGTTGCCTCTATTGATAAGATAATGAATCAAGGAAGCTTCCAAAACACTGGAAAGAAAACAGATTTAGCCATTCAAGGTGAAGGTTTCTTCATCCTATCAGACGGGCAGAGATACTATTACACCAGAGCTGGAAACTTCGACCTTGACCTGTACGGGACTGTCGTACAACCAACCACAGGGCTAAAACTCCAGGGATGGGTGGCCGAAATAGATCCTACCAGTGGACGAAGAGTTGTGGATACAAATAAACCTATTGGTAACATCCAAATTTCAGCAGGACTCAGCATGCCAGCGAAGCAAACGACAAGGATGCAACTTGCTGGAAATCTTGATGCTCGGGTTGGACCGGAGAAGTTTGTGATTGCTATAAATGGATACGCTGGGCGCACAATTAACACCAAGGTATCGTTTGAAAGAGACTTTGGAGGACTTGAGGATACGTTTGGTGACTACCAAATTTACGTTGCCAAAGTCGATGCCAACCTCGACGATAAGATTGATGGGAGAGTTTATATAAAATTTGACAAATTTGGGAACGTAGTCAATGCTGGAGCGATAAAACAGACATTGAACGCAAGTGCAAGTGGAAACACATTGAGCTTGTCCAATTTCATTCAGTTGCAAGATGGTAACTATACTTTCATCATTAGGGAGGCAGCCACTAACAGGATAATCGATGTAGTTTCAAGGAATGTTTCAAACGGTAGCGTTACCGAGCCTCTGGTTTCAGAAAAAATCACCCCAGATGGGAACTATATAGTTGAAGTTGCAGCTTCCACTCAAGAGATTATGGCCCCAGAAGTCATTCTTCACACAAACGTAGTGACAACTTCTACAGATGGTCAGATTGCAACTTCAAATACTGTTAAGTACGTGGTGAAAAAACTTGATGGAACGCCAACTGCTGTTCCTGAGCAAACCATAACGAATGCCGGAATTCAGAGTGTGACGGATGCTTCTTTGGAAATCGGAAAACAGTACCGCATTGAGGTTTTGGTGAATGGTAAAGTAATAGGTTCGGAAGTCGTAACTGCTGTTGACGATGGTACGGGTCAAGGAAAGATTTCGTTTGAATATACAAGAGGAAAATATGGTCTTATAAACGTTGTTAGAGATGGTGTAACAGGGAACGTTGTAGGAATATACAACACTTTAGTTCTTGAGGGTTCGAATAACATTTTCGATGCAAATTTCAAAAACGGCCAGTCGTATGTTGTCGAACTTTATCAGCCTTCGAAGGTGGATTTGTTGACCGTGCCGGGCGCCGGAGAACCAAGGTTCTACGAAGCCGACAATCCAACGAACTTTGCTGTAGTTTCGTTCAAATCGCCATTCTACACAACATCGACTCAAGTGTACGATTCTTTGGGTAACGCCTATACTTTGTATGTTGATTTCGTAAAACTTGCGTCTGTCTACGGGGATAAAGAAAATGTATGGGCATTTAGGGTTAGAAGCGCAAGTGGAGAGAACATAAAGTATCTCTCAAATTATGACACAGCCACAGAAATTACGGGTGGAGCTTTCGGAGTGTTGAGGTTTGACAAGTCAGGAAGGCTGAAAGCGGTTAATTCATTTAATCCATCAACAGGTCAAATAAGTGAAGGAGAAATCATAGATGGAATAATGTTCAACGCGGGAGAGAATGGTGATGGGATTGTCAAGATAAAACTTGATCTTAATAGTTTGACTCAGTTTGCGGCAATAATGGATGCATTTGTCAAGTATCAGGATGGTAACGCACAAGGTGTTCTTGAGTCATTCTCGATTTCCAACAACGGTGACATCATCGGATCTTTCACGAATGGTTTGGTAGATGTACTTGGAAAAGTAGCACTCGCAACTTTCAACAATCCAGCTGGATTACTCGAGCTTGGTAACTCTTTGTACGGCGAGAGTTCTAACAGTGGACAAGCGAGGATCGGTAAACCTGGCGAAGGTGGGTTCGGTCAGTTGTTAGCTGGTGCACTCGAGATGTCAAACGTTGATTTATCTGAAGAGTTCACCAAACTTATAATAGCGCAAAGAGGATTTCAAGCAAATGCACGTACTATAACAACAGCTGATCAGATACTTCAGGAGGTAGTAAACCTCAGACGTTAATTTGAATGATTATCTAATCTTTAAAGCTCTTAAGGAGTGAATTTTGTGATTAAGGTTACGGGGCTTAATGGTAAAGAATTTTACCTCAACGCGGAGTTCATAGAAAAGATTGAGGCTAACCCCGATACAACGATTACACTGTATAATGGAAAAAAATACATAGTCGCCGAGCCGGTAGAGGAGGTTGTTAAAAGAATCTACGAATACAAGAGAAAGGTGTTTTTACCTCCACTCCACGGGTTGGAAGGTGATGAGCGATGGACATAACCGTTCTGATTGGTGTTATTTTGGGGTTTGGTATGATGGTGTTCGGTATCGTCAGTGGTTCAGGAGACTTCGCGACATTTATAAACATCCCGTCGCTCATCATCACTGTTGGTGGTGCAGTATCATCCGCTATAACAGCGAATAAAAAAGTTGTTACTTTCGGTATTGCAAAAACAATAATGACGGCCTTAAAGGAACCAAAAATTGATTATGTGGGAAACCTGCGTACATTGGTGAGTTTTGCCGAGAAGGCACGACGTGAAGGATTACTCTCGCTTGAGGCCAATATAGAGGAATTGCAGGATCCATTCTTTAAAAAAGCTGTGCAACTTGTTGTCGACGGTACAGAGCCTGAGGTCTTAAAAAGCATGATGGAAATAGAAATTGAGATGGCAACCAACGAACTACTTGACCAAAAGGGGTTCTTCGATTCACTCGGAACGTTTGGGCCTGCATTTGGGATGATTGGTACACTCGTTGGTTTAATTCAGATGCTAAAGAGTTTGAACAACCCAGAAACCCTTGGCCCATCGATGGCTGTGGCTCTTATAACCACACTTTATGGTTCAATACTTGCAAACATCGTAGGGATTCCAGTTGCTGAAAAGATTGCGAAAAGAGCTGCGGAGCTGGAGCTGAGTAAACGAATGATTCTTGAGGGGGTACTCTCAATTCAGGCAGGTGAGAACCCCAGGGTATTGGAGGAAAAGTTGAAGTCTTACTTACCCTCCGGTGAACGGGCCAAGTACGAAGCGCAGGTCCAAGGAGCGAGTGCTTGATGGCAAAAAAAGAAAGGTGTATTTGTAAGTCAGTTCCGGAATGGCTAAACACGTATGGAGACATGGTTACTTTGTTGTTAACGTTCTTCGTTTTGCTTTTTTCAATGTCTACTATCACACCGGGAAAATTCCAGCAAGTGGTGGTAGGTATAACCCTGGCTTTACGCGGGAATCCGCCGAGTATTTTAACTGGTGGCCAAACGATGAGTGAAGAGGCGTTGATTTCCCAAAAACCGGGCATTTATCAAGAGCTTTTGAGAATTTCTGAGGAATACAAAGGCAAAATAACTATTGAGGAAAAAGATGAGGGCACTCTAATAACGCTGAGTAATTTCAAGATCTTCGAACCCGGAAGTGCAAGACTGACTGCGGAAGCTAAGGAGATAATTGAAAAACTTGGTGCAATAATTATCGAACATACGTCGAACATCCTCGAGGTGCGTGGTTACGCGGATGATAGACCGTTAACTCCCGATTCGATATACCCATCAAACTGGCACCTAAGTAGCGCAAGGGCCTCCACGGTGGTTAATTTCCTTCTCACGGAGTTCAAGCAACGTCGAATGATTATTCGTCTCTCCGAAATAAGATCTGGGCTGTTCGATATCGATTATTTCTACGCACCAGACAGGTTCGTTCCCATCGGGAAAGGCGATGTCGATGTCAATAAGGAGCTAAAGGCACTGCGTACGAATTACGAGTACGATATGAATACGTTGAGAAGTGATTATGAAAATGGTAAAATATCTTTGGAAGAGTATAGAAGAAGGCAAAGCGAGCTAACAGCTAAATACAGCCAAGTTATCGACCAAACAAGAAATAAGTGGAGAAAGATCGAAATTTTGATAAAGCGTGAAACAAGGGGTTGATCAGCGTGCCAGAGGAAGCTGAAATCCAACAGGAACAAAAAAAGAAAGGTTTGCCCGAGATCGTTAAACTCGTTCTGATACCGCTTGTAGTTTCTGTAATTGCGAGCATGCTCGTTCTCTTTGCACTGGGAACCAACAAACAACCTCAGGACAAGCAAAAAGAACAGAAAGTTACCGCACCCGTTCAAATCAAAGCTGTTGTGATAGCAGCCGGGAAATACCAGACTTTCATGCTTAAGGGTGGAAGGGACGTTGCCGTGGTCGATTCGTTAACTTTGCTGGTTGGTAGTGAACCGTGTCGTGCAGCGGTGGCAGAGAAAAATGATGAGATTATGGATGCTCTGGCAACGATATTTTTGAGTAAGGAAAAGTTCGACCTGGTTACTCCAGCAGGTTTGGACCTCCTCAAAAAACAGATTCGTGAGGCAGTCAACGAGATTACCGGTTTTACCGGTGAGCGCGAAAAATTTGGTGTATTGAACGTGTACATCTACATCAAAGCTATCAGTTCTGTTCAGTAAAGCTCACGGTTGACCCCATCCTGTTACAAAGGGGTGAGTAAGCTTGTCCGATGTTCTCAGCCAAGAGGAAATAGATAGGTTATTGGCTGCGTTGTCGCAGGGAGAAGTCAGTATAGAGGAAGTAAAAAAAGAAGGAGAAGAGAAGAAAGTAAGGATCTACGACTTCCTGCGACCACAAAAGTTTTCAAAGGAGCAAATAAGAACAATACAAATGATACACGAAAACTTTGCAAGGGGTGTGTCAACTTACTTTTCGGGTAAGCTTAGGTCTTTCACGTCTGTGAACGTTGTGGGTATTGATCAACTGACGTACGACGAATACATGAAATCGATCAATAATCCTTCATTTATCACAATATTTACCGCACGTGAGCTTGTGGGTAGCGCAATTTTAAACATGGCACTTGAAATATTTTACGGTGTTCTTGACGTACTGCTCGGAGGGCCCGGGGAGATACTGGACGTTAAAAGGGTACCAACTGAGATTGAGATGGGCATTATTAGGAAAGAGGTTGTCAATATATTAACAGCACTCTCGCAGGCCTGGGGTTCTATTCACCCATTCATTCCAGTGGTTGAATCAGTCGAGACGAATCCGCAATTTGTGCAAATAGTGCCAAGCAGTGAAATGGTGCTTGCAATAACATTTTTTGTTACATTTGGTAAAGTCGAAGGGTATTTGAGTCTTTGTTGGCCTTCGTCAGTTATTGAACCACTCGGTGAGAAATTGACGACGCAGAGCTGGTTCAAGGTAAAGCAAAAAGAGGTAACGGAGGAGATAGTCGAAAGTTTAAGGGAAAATCTTTCAAAGACTAAAGTTGATGTCGTGGCAAAGCTTGGAACAACTGTTTTGACTTTAGGGGAAATATTATTCCTTGAATCTGGAGATGTAATTAGATTAAAAGAACACTATGATGAACCGATAAAAGTGGAAGTAAATGGTAAAGTCAAGTTCTTGGGAAAACCCGGCCAGTACAAAGGTAATTATGCGGTGAAAATCCTTCAAGTCATCGAGGAAGGTGAATCATATGATGAACAATGATTTTCTCTCACAAGAAGAACTCGACGCGTTGCTGAGACAGATAGACACGTTAACAGATATAGAAAAAGACATGATTGGTGAGGTCGGCAATATAATACTGGGCGCCGGTGCTACGGCTCTATCGAGCATTCTCGGAAGGAAGGTTGACATTTCGACCCCTACGGTTGAAGTTAAGCCGCTGGACGAGTTAAGAAATGAATTGAGTGGTGAGAAAGTGTGTGTTGTTATTCACTTTGAAGGGGTAGTATCTGGAATTAACGCGTTGGTGTTGGAAAAAATCGTAGCTGCAGAGATAGCGGACATCATGATGGGAGGGATGGGTTCGGTACAATCAGCGGAACTGGACGAGCTTAAGCTTAGCGCGCTTGGTGAGGCTATGAACCAGATGATGGGCTCAGCGGCAACATCTCTTTCTGATATGGTGAAACGACCGGTCAGTATTACACCACCCCAAGTGGAGGTTCTCGATTTCTCCAAACCGGACGTCCAGTTTCCACCAGTTGGTGCACTTGACGAAAAAGTTGCAAAAGTGAATTTCACAATGGAGATAGAGGGACTGGAACCAGCTAAATTCTTTTTGGCAATGCCGATACCTTTTGTTAAGAGACTCTACGATATGATATTTACACCCGTTAAAGAAGAAAAACCAACCACCGCATCGGCTCCGAGTGCAAAATCGACGCAACCCACAGGAATTACTCAGGTACCGAAAAGAGAAGAAAAAAGTGCTGTAACGGCAAGACCTGTTCAATTTGAGGACTTTGGGAAAACTCAGCCGGTGCCAACAACTCAGGAACTTGTGATTGATGAACGATTACAACTCCTTTTCGACGTACCTTTGAATGTAACGGTGGAGCTGGGACGCACAAAGCTTACTTTAAAAGAAGTTATGGAACTTGGTGTGGGCTCGCTTATAGAGCTTGATAAACTCACCGGTGAACCTGTTGATATTTACGTGAATAATAAATTGATAGCGCGTGGGGAAGTAGTCGTTATAGATGAGAACTTCGGGGTCAGGATAACGGAAATAGTGAGTCCAAAAGAAAGGTTCTACTCAATTAAGTAATTTTCGTAATGACAACAAAACAAAACCACCGACCGAAAAATGGTCGGTGGTTTTCTTTATCAGGTTAAATGTTAACTTTTAAGAAATTCCCTTAACCAATAAGCGCTCTTTTTCCAAATACGCTTTTGCGTTGAGTAATCTACGTACACAATCCCAAAGCGTTTGGAATAACCATAAGCCCATTCGAAATTGTCCATAAGAGACCAAATGAAGTACCCGCGCACATCCACTCCAGCATTAATGGCTTCAAGTACCTTCTCAAGATGCCTGACCAAATAATCTATCCTATAGTCATCCTCTACAGTTCCGTTGACGAGCCTATCCGGTCCGGCCATACCGTTTTCGGTAATATAAACTGGTAACCGGTATCTTTCTTTCAAATACACAAGCATGTCGAGAAGTCCCTGCGGGTAAATTTCCCATCCCATTTCAGTTTTCGGTAAGTCGCCTTGAACGTACGAAAACCCCATAGGGTTATTCGGATCGTATATAACGAGCGTTCTGGTGTAGTAGTTGACTCCTAAGAAATCGACGGGTGCGGAGATAATATCAAAGTCTTCATCTGGGACGTTTAATCCTCTTTCACGGTATAACCTCACAGCTTCTTCCGGGTATCGGCCATAGATGACCGGATCGTGAAACCACGCGTTGACCAATTTATCTACCATGCCAGCAGCCAAGAAGCTTTCTGGTCGGGCGTCGCCGGGTTCAACCTTCATTACAACGTTTGTCAGGCCGATTTTACCGTCTTTTATCTCTTCCCTGAATGCCTGGACTGCGTGACCGTGAGCCCTAAGTAAATTGTGAGCAGCTGTTAGCGCTTCTTGCAAGTTTTTGTGACCAGGTGCGTGTTCTCCTGTGAAATAGCCAAGAAAGGCAGAACACCATGGTTCGTTCAAGGTTATCCAATGTTTCACACGGTCGCCAAGTTCGGTGAACATAAACGTTGCGTAAGCTCTGAAATACATCGCTATATCAGGATTCAACCAGCCACCTTTTTCGTAGAGAGCTTGGGGCAGGTCCCAATGATAAAGAGTAATGAATGGGGTAATGTCGTTTTTGAGGAGTTCATCAACAAGTCTGTTATAGAAATCAACGCCTTTTTGATTGACTTTTTTACCATCAGGCATAACACGAGGCCAGGATATCGAGAAACGGTACGCGTTTAGTCCAATCTCTTTCATGATTTGTACGTCTTCCTTGTACCGGTGGTAGTGATCACAAGCAACATCACCGTTATCGCCGTTGTAAGTCTTTCCAGGAGTGTGGGAAAAGACATCCCAGATTGAAGGTCCTCTGCCATCTTCCGCAACAGCTCCCTCTATCTGGTAAGCAGCCGTAGCGGTACCAAAGAAAAAACTTTTTGGAAAATCACTTCGTTTCGGCATCATAATATTCCCCCTCTCCAAAAAAGCTAACAGTACGCTGAGCAAGGTACGCGTTAACAATCGCTGACATTGAACCCAACAGCATCACAATTGGGAGCAACGAAAAAATTGCTCGAGATTTGATTAATAAACTTCCGACCAGAAATTGGACAAGGTTATTTGATATCATACCCACCAAGCTCACTCCGAGTATACCAAAAATTCTCGTAAGAGATACGATCCTCTGAGCAACGGCTGCCGTCAAGGCTCCGAAGAATCCCATAAAAAAGCCAGGAGTAAAAAAAGAGCCTGAAATAAGGCCACCTACTATCGATTTCATCGATGCCAATAATAGAGCACTTTTAACGTTATTATAGTAAGAGAGCTGCAAGACCAAAAAATTCGAAAGCCCCCACTTACCTCCCGGAACTGGAAACGGTATAAGTCCTTCGAGCACGTACAACACGGAACTGATAGAGACCATGAGCGCGAATTTTGTGAGCTTTACCACGTTTGCACGTCGTACCTCAACGTATCTTTTCTTCCCTTTACCTCGATTATCATTTTGTTTGGTACGCAAATGATGCTTCCTCCCTCGGAAACTTTGCCCGTCTTTTCGCAAATCTTATCTGGACATGTGCTGCCTTCTACCCAAACGTACCTACCTTCGAAATGCAGTGTTGTTATGCGCTGCCCAGTGTTGCTAAATATTGGAAATATTGGATATACACCATTTTTTGTTATTCTCTCCACAATCTTTCCCGAAATCCTTACCTCAACCATTAATTCGCTACTGGGAGTGTGCCTGTTATTTTGTATGTTTAGTAATAAACCGGAAAAGATAATGATTACCAACAGCAGCACTAAATCCGCCTTCGGAAAACGAAGAAGTTTCCGTTTTTTTCCAATCAGATAACTAACCTCCCGTCAATCAGAACGTGTTCAACAAAGTTCTCCTGGAACATGTAGGGAATGTCCATAATCTCAGCTGTTTTCCAGAGAACAAGATCCGCACAAAAGCCGGGTATGATCGCACCGGAGTTAAATCCCAAAAGTGTTGCACTGTTGTAAGTATACGCGGTGAGTACTTCTTCTGGTTCCATTTGGAGGAATCTTATCGCAAGATGCATGACGAATCCAGGTTGGAAAATGGGCGATGAGCCGGGGTTAAAATCTGAACCTAGAGCAACTGCGATTCCTTTGTCGATTATGGATCTTGCTGGAGCGTAGGATTCGCCCAAGTAGAAACTCGTCGACGGCATTAAAACGACCATGGTATCCGAATTTAAAAGATAACCGATGTCCTCATCTGTAATCTTCAGCACATGGTCAACGCTTTTGGCACCCAACATCACTCCAAACCTTGTTGCACCAACGTTGGCAATTTCATCAGCGTGAAGCCGAAGCTCAAATCCTAACGACTTTGCTTCTCGAAGGAAGCGCTCTATAATAGATGGTTCGTAAACACCTTTATCGCAGAATGCGTCTACAAATCTTGCAAGGTCTTTTTCTTTAATCTTTTTAAGTAGTTCCTTCATCGTCTCGATATACGTCTCAACATCTTCATTGAGTGGTTTTGCATGGAGTCCCAAAAACGTGGAAACAATTTTTGCTGGAACAATGATTTTCAGACGTTCGATAACTTCCAGCTGTTTTAGCTCCCCTTCAACAGACAAGCCATACCCGCTCTTGCACTCAACGCCAACAACACCGTGCTCAAGAAATTTCTTCACTTGTTTCTCACCAGCTGAGACTAATTCATCAAAGGAAGCATCGTTTACAAGTTTCGCGGTGTAGTGTATTCCGCCACCTGCGGCGAGGATTTCGATGTAACTCTTACCACGTGCTCTCATGAAGAACTCGAAAGCACGTGACCCGACGAATGGAACGTGAGTATGTGCGTCGAAAAACGCTGGAGTGACAAGTTTTGCTCTGATATCCGCGTTCTTGTGCTTTCTTATTTCAAAGACTTTACCATACTCGTCTACAACTATATCAACATCCACATATTCCACTATCTTTCTCATTTCACGTCCTCTTAACGGTTTTCCAGGTACCTCGGCTACGGGCGTAAGCACGCGCTCAGCGTGGATGACCACACCATTTCACCCCAGTCTCACTCAAAGTGTCAGATAAGTCCCAAGGAGCTCAGTATCTCAAAAAGCTTCTTAAACGCCACAGCCCGGTGACTTATGTGCTTTTTAATATCTTCACCAAGCTCTCCAAAAGTCTTGTTGTAACCTTCGGGTATGAATATTGGATCA
This sequence comes from Thermotogota bacterium, assembly GCA_030550315.1. Taxonomy (GTDB): domain Bacteria; phylum Thermotogota; class Thermotogae; order Thermotogales; family Fervidobacteriaceae; genus Fervidobacterium_A. Next base: position 27,662 of record JAUQPP010000002.1, read on the forward strand.
TAGCCGAAACCTTTTTCACCACGTATCTCCTCAGAAATGTACCCTCGTACTTCTCCCTGTACTGAAATAAGGAAAGGCTTGTTGGGGTCATAATAGGTGGCACAACAAACAAACTTGGCACTTCGATTTTTCACATTTTTCATCAATTCGAGTATACTTTCCATCTTTTCGCGGTAACTCGCACCTTCAAGATAGCGTGCACTCATCACTCCTGGAAATCCGTCAAGTGCGTCTACGGAAAGTCCCGAATCATCGGCTAAAACGGGGCCGCCAACACATTTGCCATACTCAATTGCCTTCAAAACGGAGTTCTCCAAAAAGGTTTCGCCATTTTCCTCAACCGTCCAATCGCTTTCAATTGGCCTTAAGATTACGTGATCCGGTGTGACCAATTTGATCTCTTGTATTTTGTGGGGATTTTTTGAAGCCACAAATATGACCATTCATAAAACCTCCGTTTCGCAACATCTTTCAAGCACTTTTTTCAAATAGACCCCTGTCCAAGAATTAGGCATTTGGGCCAATTCTTCGGGTGTTCCTGTGGCAACAACGTACCCTCCTTCGTCACCACCCTCAGGTCCCAAGTCTACGATGTAGTCGGCAGATTTGATCACGTCAAGATTGTGCTCGATGACGATAACGGTGTTGCCTTTTTCAACAAGTTTGTTCAGCACATTGATTAATTTTTTCACGTCGTCAAAATGCAATCCTACTGTAGGTTCGTCAAGGATATAAAGAGTCCTTCCGGTTGCCTTTTTCCTAAGTTCTGCTGCAAGTTTAACACGCTGAGCTTCTCCTCCAGAAAGTGTGGTTGCAGGTTGGCCTAATTTGATGTAACCGAGTCCCACATCGGATAGTACTTGCAATGTTTCGCGTATCGTTGGAATGTTTTTGAAAAATTCGAGAGCTTCGTCAACAGTCATATTGAGCACGTCGGCTATATTCTTGCCTTTGTAGGTGACTTCTAAAGTTTCAGAGTTGTAGCGTGTACCTCTACACACATCGCATTCTACGTAAACCTCTGGAAGAAACATCATTTCAATTCTGATGACACCCTGACCAGCGCAAGCTTCACATCTGCCACCTTTAACGTTGAAACTGAACCGGCCTTTATCGTAGCCTCTTGCCTTAGCCTCGGGAGTCATAGCGTAAAGTTCTCTGATCGCGTCAAAAACTTTTGTATAAGTTGCGGGGTTGCTACGCGGTGTCCGACCAATAGGTGATTGGTCAATTGCGATGACTTTATCTATCTCTTCTATTCCTTCGATTCGGTCATGTTCTCCAACGGGTAGTTTGGTTCTGTAGAGTTTGTTGGAAAGCGCAGGATAGAGTGTATCCAAGATGAGCGAACTCTTGCCCGAACCGCTTACGCCAGTAACGCAAATAAACGTCCCAAGAGGAAATTCTACGGTAATGTTTTTCAGGTTGTTGTGCCTCGCACCAACTATCCGCAAGTACTTACCATTGCCTTTTCTTCTCACCTTGGGAACCTCTATCTTCAATTTTCCACTGAGGTATTTCCCGGTCAACGATTGTTCGCACTTCATGAGTTCCGTTACGGTTCCAGAGAAGACCACCCAACCACCATTTACACCTGCTCCAGGGCCAATGTCAATAACGTAATCCGCGCTTCGAATAACGTCTTCATCGTGCTCGACAACAATAACAGTATTTCCCAAATCTCTTAATTGCTTTAACATGTTTATCAGTCGATCGTTGTCTCTTTGATGTAGTCCTATCGTCGGCTCATCGAGAACATAGATGACGCCTGTAAGTTTTGAACCAATTTGCGTTGCTAAGCGTATTCTCTGAGCTTCACCACCGGAAAGTGTTCGGACGTTTCTTGCCAGTGTTAGGTACCCAAGTCCTACCTGATTGAGAAAGTCAAGACGTTTTTCTATCTCGTTGATAAGTTCACCAACAGCCTCAAGTTTACGTTCTCCGAGAATTGTTCTTAAATTCCTAATTACTTCAAGTTCTTTGGTGATTGGTAATTCCGTGAACTCTATTATGTTCAAACCTCCCACGAAAACCGATAAAGCTTCTGTTCGGAGCCTTTTTCCACCACAGGTTTGGCAGGTTCGTTCAACGAAGAAATTTTCAACTAACCATTCGCGCATCTCCTCAGAAGTATATTCTTCGTAGCGCTCCTTGATGAGTTTCACCAGTCCTTCGAAGTATTCGGTACCGTAGAGTAAAGCCTCTTTTACTTCTTCGGGTTGAGCTTTAAAAGGTAATCGTGGATCACCGTGGTATTCCCTAACGATTCTCTCTATCCTTTTCGGTAGCCATCCATCCGCTTTGTGACCGATCCGTAGGCCTTCGGTAACGGGTTTGTCTTCCTCAAATATAGAATCTTCGTCTACCTCTAACTTAAAGCCCAAACCATGGCAGTCCGGACACGCACCGTAAGGACTGTTGAAGGAAAAGAGTTTGGCGTTGATCTCCGGCATTGAAAAACCACAGTTCAAACACGAAAGCTTTTCGGAATACATATGTTCACTGCCGTCGTCAGTTTTCAATAAAACAAAGCCATTGCCTTCTTTAAGAGCAAGTTCAAGAGACTGAAAGAGCCTGTGGGTATTTTCTTCCGTTACACTGATGCGATCGATTACCAAGTTTATATCGTGTCTCACATTTTTGTTCAACTCTGGAACTTCTTCCAAACGGTAGATCGTTCCGTCCACCTCAACTCGAGTGTAACCTTTTTCGAGGTACTCTTGAAATTCCTCCTTGAAGGTGCCTTTTTTCTGTCTTGCAACAGGTGCGGTTATCGTAACCCTCCTTCCGGGGAAGTACTTGAATATATGCGACATTATCTCATCGACAGACATTTTTTGAAGTTCTCTTCCGCAATGTGGACAGTGTGGGACTCCTATTTGGGCGTAGAGGACTCGTAGATAATCGTAAATTTCCGTGACAGTTCCTACAGTAGATCTTGGGTTGTGCGAAACGCTCTTCTGGTCGATTGCTATTGCTGGTGACAACCCTTCGATAGATTCAACCTCAGGCCGTTTCAGCTCACCTATAAACTGTCTGACGTAAGCTGAAAGGCTTTCCAAATAACGTCGCTGACCTTCTGTGAAGATCGTGTCCATAGCAAGTGAACTCTTACCGGATCCGGATAACCCGGTGATAACCGTAAAACTAAACTTAGGTATCTCCACATCGATACCCTTTAAGTTGTGAACCTTTGCACCCTTTACGATGATTTTGTCCATCTCTTAGCGTCTAAACCTCCTCCAAAACGCTGGCGCGATGGAGAAAAGAAGCAAGAAACCAAAAATGAGTATCTCTACACTTACCGCAATCGATTTCCTACGTACATCGTCCATCGAAAGGTATCCATAAGCACGTGCTTGAAATGGGAAAAACCACGTAATTGCAACAATTACGAAAGCTAAGACTAACGTAACAAACGCAGTACGAAGTATCGACCATGTGTCATCCAGGTCATTTTCCAAAAGTTCGATTTTCATCCTGAGTTCTTCGTTTTCCTTTTTTAAAGCTTCAACGGAATGTTCCAACTCCTCTACACGGGACTGAAGATCGTCTTCAAGCATACTTCATCCCCCATGAAATCATTGCTATCTTATCCTCAAAATTGTCGTTGCGATGTAGAAATAAATCGCAATTCCGGCAAGATCAGCAATGGTGGTGATCAGTGGACCAGACATCACCGCAGGGTCTATGCGGAAGACTTTACCGACGAATGGTAGCATTGCACCTATTGCATTTGCGAAGACAATGATGGTAAGTATTGCAAGCCCTGCGGAGAAATTTATCTGAACATTCGTTGTGATCATAAAACCTCTAAGGAAAAGAGTAACACCTAAGACTACTCCCATTATAATACCTATGTACGTTTCCCTCAAAAGAACCTTCCACCAATCCTTTAGTTCGATTTCTCCGAGAGCCATTCCCCTGATAATCAGTGTGCTACTCTGACCCCCTGCATTTCCACCGGCGTCTATCATTGTGGCCATGAAAGCCGCAAGTATGGGATAAAGTGACAAAACCTTTTCGTACCTGCTAACAAGTAAAGCACTTAAACTTTGAAAGAGAAGTAAACCAACGAGCCACGGAAGCCTGTTCTTGATGTACACCCATGGTGAGGTATGGAAATAGCTGGTCGACGTTGCGGTCATACCAGCCATCTTGTGGATGTCTTCTGTGGCTTCTTCTTCAATAATGTCGACAATATCGTCAATAACGATTATTCCAACCAATCTTAAATCATTATCTACGACGGCTATGGCGTTGAGGTCATACCGTTTCATCAATTCTGCAACTTCTTCCTGATCGGTTGTTGTCTTAACGTAAATTGGGTTTGGATCAAAAATCTCCTCGATTGTGGTTTCCGGTTCTGAAAAGAGCAACTCCTCAAGTTTCACAGTTCCAACCAGAGTTCTATCTTCCTCAACAACGAAAATCGTGTAAATAGTCTCGGCGTCTTTTCCAAACTTGCGCACTTTATCCAGCGCCTCTTTAACCGTCATGCTCCGTGTGACGTAGACGAAATAGGGTGACATCAATCGACCAGCAGAGTTCTCTGGGTAGTTCAGTACTTCTATAGTTCTATCTCGTTCCGTCTTTGGAAGAAACGATAGGAGCTTGGTAACAACGTCGGGAGGCAACTCATCAAGAAGCTCGGCACGGTCGGAAGGATCCATATTACGAAAAATGGACTTTATTTCATCATCGGTCAGTAATCTGACGAGCTCGAGCTGTTCGTCTGGCTCAAGTTTGGAAAAGACTTCCGCAGCAACATCTTTGCGGAGAAGACGGAACACGATGGCCTTTTCCGATGTTTCCAGTTCTTCGATCATTTCAAAAATTAGGTTTGGCTCTTGGTCTTCGAGTAGCAATTTCAGAGTTCTAAAATCTCCGCGTTCAATTAACTTATGCAAATCCACCTGTAGTTTGACCTTCATCCATGACAGACCTCCCCTTTGCTTTTTTGCTATGGTGGTTTGTTTAGAGGATTACAACAACTCGGATAATCCACAGATCTTCACCTCCCTGACAAATTTTCACGGATGTGTTTGAATTCGGCGGGAACGCATCTATCAGGTGGGACACACACAAATGTAGCTCGTTCACATGACTATTTAATTATACCAAAGGGTTTGACTTTCTTCTTAGAAGCTTTATTTGATTATTCTTGAATTTTGTGTTAACATATCACTGGCTCAGGCGCATACTGTGTCAATTTGAATGTTCACTCCATTTGTGAGTCGTGGTATAATTTGAATTAAAGAGCTAAAGATTTCAGAAGGGCGAGCGGAAAGCTCGCTATTTGTCGCTTATAGAGTTTATATAGGAGTGCATATGGGAGGGAGACGGATGAAGGAGTATAGACCGCATGAGATCGAACCAAAGTGGCAAAGGGTTTGGGAAGAAAAGAGTGTTTTCAACACCCCGCAGTATTCGGAAAAGCCGAAGTACTACGCACTTGTGATGTTCCCGTATCCTTCGGGAACGCTACATGTTGGTCACGTAAAGAACTACGTAATAGGTGATATTGTCGCAAGGTACAAGAGGATGCAGGGTTACAATGTGTTACACCCATTTGGCTATGATGCATTTGGACTACCCGCCGAGAATGCTGCAATTGCGAATAAAATACATCCGAAAAAATGGACGTTTGACAACATAAACACAATAAGAGGGCAGATAAAAAAGCTTGGGATTAGTTATGATTGGTCAAGAGAAGTTATCACTTGTACGGAGGAGTATTACAAATGGACTCAGTGGATCTTCTTGAAACTTTATGAGGCTGGCTTGGCTTACAAGAAACCTGGAGCTGTCAACTGGTGTCCAAGCTGTCAAACCGTTTTGGCGAATGAACAAGTGAAGGATGGCAAGTGTGAGCGGTGTGGAACGCCAGTGACGATGAAATATTTGGAACAATGGTACTTTAAGATCACGGACTACGCTGAAAAACTTCTCGAGGGACTTGACAGACTCGAAGGTTGGCCAGAACACGTTAAGACAATGCAACGAAATTGGATAGGCAAGAGCATCGGTGCGGAAATTGATTTTCCAGTTGAGGGAACGGACAAGAAAATAAGAATATTCACCACAAGGCCAGACACAATTTACGGTGTCACTTTCATGGCAATTGCACCAGAATCACCACTTGTGCTGGAGTTGGTTACGGAGGATAAGAAGGCGGAAGTTGAGGAATTCTTGGCAAAAGTAGCCCTCGAGGACCGTTTTAGGAGAACCAGTTTAGAGGCAAAAAAGGAAGGAGTTTTCCTTGGCCGGTATGCAATTAATCCTGTTACCGGAGAGCGGATACCAATATACGTTGCGAATTACATTCTCTACGAATACGGTACCGGTGCCATAATGGCTGTTCCAGCGCACGATCAGCGTGACCATGACTTTGCAAAAACTTACAATCTTCCAATCAGGCAGGTTATCAAACCCCACAATGGTGATTGGAACGTTGAGGAAAGAGCTTACGAAGATGAAGGTATTATGGTAAACAGTGGGCCTTTTGATGGATTGAGTAGCAAGGATGGCATTGAAGCGGTGATAAAGTTCTTGGAAGAGAGAGGTATCGGAAAACGTAGCGTTCAGTATAAGCTGAGGGACTGGTTAATTTCTCGTCAGAGATATTGGGGTGCGCCGATTCCGGTAATTTATTGTTCGGAATGTGGTATTGTCCCTGTTCCGGAAAACGAGCTTCCTGTCAAACTGCCGGAGAATGTCGAATTTCTTCCAACTGGTCAATCGCCCTTGATGCTGAGTGAGGAGTTCAAGGCTACCAAGTGTCCAAAGTGTGGAAGGCCAGCTCAGCGCGAAGTTGAGACAATGGACACTTTTGTTGATAGTTCATGGTACTTCTTGAGGTACGTTAATCCGAAACTTGACGATAAGCCGTTCGACACTAACGATGTAAATTACTGGCTACCAGTGGATCAATACATTGGCGGTGTGGAACACGCAGTTTTGCATTTGCTCTATTCGCGGTTCATAACAAAGGTTTTACACGATCTTGGATACATCAACTTTGATGAGCCTTTTGAAAACCTGTTTACGCAAGGTATGATTTATAAAGACGGATGGAAGATGAGTAAGTCAAAAGGTAATGTCGTATCCCCGGACGACATGGTGGAAAAATTTGGTGCGGACACGCTGAGGATGTACATACTCTTCATGGCACCGCCGGAGAAAGACGCGGAGTGGAATGATGCAGGTATTGAGGGTGTGCACAGATTCCTCAGAAGGTTGTGGAACAACTATTACAGGATTCTTGAACTGTTAAAATCTAGCCAAGTCGAAAACAGAGAACTGACCAAGGAAGAACGACAGCTACGTAGAAAGCTCCATGCGATGATAAAGAAAATTAGAGAGGACATCGAAGGTGGTTTTAAGTTCAACACTGCCATTGCAGGCCTCATGGAATTCAATAACCAGCTTAGCGATTACCTTGAATCGTCTAATTCCTTCCATGAAGGTCTGCTCAACGAAATCGCGGAGAAGGTTGCTCTTATACTCTCGCCGTTCGCACCACACATGGCCGAGGAAATGTGGCATGACCTTGGCAAGGAAACGTTGATAGTTGAGGAAAAGTGGCCTGATTACGATCCAAGTGCACTTGTCGAGGAGGAAATAACTGTAGTTGTGCAAATTAATGGAAAGGTGAGAGGGAGGATAGTGGTACCAGCTGAAGCTGCCGAAGAGGAAATCAGAAACGAAGCCTTAAAGAATGTAGAAAAATTGATTGCCGGTAAGAACATTGAAAAAGTGGTGTACGTTCCACGGAAGTTGGTCAACATAGTTGTCAAGTAGATTGTTAGCTTAAGAAACTCAAGCAAAGGGAGTGGCGAGTATGAAAAGATTTTTCGTTCCGCTTTTTCTAGCACTTTTTTTAGTGTTGGGGGGACAAAGCCTTGCTCAATCTGATATTGTTGCCGTTGTGAACGGCAGGATGATAACGATCGACGAGTGGAATAGGGAAGCGAATGTTCAAAAATTACTGATGGAAATCAAGGCAACCAACGAGGTCTTCTATGACATATTGGTAAACACCCAGGAAGGACAAAGGGTACTTGATTTGTACAAGCTAAAAGTTTTGGACGTTTACATCAGGAAAATACTGTTTATACAGCTCGCGCAAAGTTTGAACGTAGGACCTAGGGACGAGGATGTTAAACAAGACGTGGATGGTGAAATAGCCAAAATGCTGGCGGATTTAAAAATGACAGAGCAGCAGCTTGACGAATACTTGATTCAACTGGGAATGGGCAAGTTAGAAGATTATAAACAAAAGTTGTACATTCAGAGAGCTTATTCACTTTCGTTGGCAAACGTTTACCTGTACTTCTTGCGTCCCAGCGAAGATGAAATTAAAAGGTACTACGAACAAAACAGAGCTCGATTTACAACACCCACAACATACGAACTAATACTGTTTCGGGTTAAGGACCAGACAACTGCTGAAAGTATAAGACAAGATTTGTTAAAAACGAACGTTGGTTCAGAAGTTGCGCAAAAATACGGGATTACGGAATTCATAGATGATACGGTGGTCCAAGACGATACTTCCAAAATACCTCAGGGAGTTTGGGCATATATAAAGAATGCGGTTAGGGGAGTACCGATTACCTTTACGGTTGGTACTGACCGATACGTGTTGAAGGTCAAAAATGTGAAGCTTGGCGGAACAAAAGCGCTCGAACAAGCACGTGACGAGATAATAAAGGAACTGACTACCCAAAGGCAGCAATCAGCAAATGAAGCGGTGAAAAAAGCATTTGATGAGTTTGTTTCTAAATCCAAAATTGAGTTGAGGATTAGGAAATAAAAGATGATTAGAAATCGCGAACTTGAGGAAACGATATTTCGAAAGATAAAAATTTCAATTCTTGGCATTGCAGCGATATTCTTTGCAGGTACTTTTTATTACTACTTTGTCGAAAAGTTGCCAGTTCTCGATGCAATGTTCTTCACTGCAATAACCATCTCAACAGTAGGTTATGGGTTGATGAAAGATTTATCGGTGCATGGAAAAGTTTTTACCATGCTGCTTATCTTTGCGGGACTATCATTCGTGTTGTACGGAATCTCGTCTGTTACAGCCTTGCTTGTTGAAGGTGAAGTTAACAAAGCCATTCGGGAACGACGGAAAGAAAGAAGGATTGGGAAAATGGATGCACATGTGATAGTTGTCGGAATAGGTAACATAGGTTCTCAGGTGGTTAGCCAACTACTAAGATATGGTGAGGAAGTTGTTGGAATTGACAAAGAACTCAGTGAGGAGAATCTGAGCGAACGGGTGAGGGTAACCTCTCCCGGCAAGTTTATCCTAATTAACGGAGATGCGACGAAGGAGGATGTTCTAATAAAAGCTGGGATTCAACGAGCTCGCGCACTAATAACCACTTTACCGGACGACTCACAAAACGTTTTTGTGACACTCACTGCAAAAAATTTGAATCCTAATATCTTCGTTATATCTAACATCACTAATCTCAACAATCTAACGAAACTGATATACGCTGGTGTTGACCAACCCATAGCAACAGCTGAGATTGCTGGACTACGAATTGTTGAAAGTCTGCGCGGAAAAAAGGCTAAGGAGAGTTTGATTGACGTTTTGAACATTAGGAACAAAACCTTCAAGGTTGAGACTGTGAAAGTGGAAAATACAATCTTGGTTGGTAAAAGGATTGAAGAGCTAAGATTAAAAGAAAAGTACGGCATTTTCATTGTTGCCATCTTAAGGGATGAGGAGTTGCTTTTGGGGCCATCAAAGGACTATAGAATCGGACAAAACGATGTTCTTGTCATCTTCGGTGAGGAATCTGGTGTGGAAAAGTTCAGAAAATATCTGTTGTAGGAGGGGTTCAAAAGTGAAGCTCAAAACGATGACCATGGAGTGGACAGGTGACTCGTTGATTCTTGTTGATCAAAGGAGGTTACCATTCGAAGAGGTTTACGTAACCTGTGCAGACTACCGGTCTGTAGCACTGGCAATTAAGGAAATGGTGGTGCGTGGTGCCCCTGCCATAGGTGCTACCGCAGCTTTTGGTTATGTGCTTGGGGCACGGGAGTTGATGAAGAAGAATTACAACTACGAACAAGTGGTGAATCACATGAAGAACGTAAAGGAAGTGCTTGCACGAACCAGACCCACTGCAGTAAATCTTTTCTGGGCACTCAACAGGATGGAAAAAAGACTTGTGGAGCATGGTAGATACGAGGGATTACTGCGCGCACTTGAAGAAGAAGCGATAAATATCGCGCGCGAGGATATTGAAGTGAACAAGGCTATAGGTAGGTACGGTGCGGAACTTTTACAAGATGGTTTTGCGGTGCTCACGCATTGTAATGCTGGTGCACTTGCTACTGTTGACTACGGTACTGCGCTGGGCGTGCTCAGGGCGGCAAAAGAACAGGGCAAAAGGATAAAAGTTTACGTTGATGAGACACGCCCATACCTGCAAGGTGCGAGATTAACAGCGTGGGAGTTAATGAAGGATGGTTTTGATGTCACACTCATAACCGATAACATGGCTGGTTGGGTGATGAAGCAAGGTAAGATCAACGCGGTCATTGTTGGTGCGGATCGTATAGCCGCTAATGGTGACGTTGCAAACAAGATCGGTACCTACATGGTTGCGGTTCTTGCTAACAGACACGGAATACCGTTTTACGTTGCAGCTCCCACGAGTACACTGGACCTAAGTGTTAAAAGCGGTGCGGATATTCCCATCGAAGAACGTTCCCACGAGGAGGTTACAAATTGCGGTGGTAAGCGTGTTGCACCAAACGGAGTGAATGTATATAATCCTGCGTTCGACGTAACAGATCACGAGCTTGTAACAGCAATTATTACGGAGAAGGGGATTGTCTATCCTCCATACGAGGAGAACCTCAGAAAAATCGTGGAACAAGGAGAGTGAATTTTTATGATAGACTTAAAGCTTTTAAGAAAAAATCCCGAAATTTTTTACCAGGCCTTGCGCAAGAGAAATTACGACACTTCACTGATAGATAGAATTGTCTCTTTAGATAAAGAGTGGCGCGAGTATGTAACGATCGTAAACAACTTAAAAGCCAAGAGGAATGATCTCACCAAGGCAGTTGCAAGGCTGAAAGCTGAAGGACGTCACGAAGAAGCTCAGCAATTCATAGAGGAGAGTAAGAAAATTGGTGAAGAGATAGCGAGTTACGAAGAGAAAGAGAAGAAACTTGAGGAGGAAATGTACGAACTTGCCCTGTACATACCGAACATTCCGCATGAAACTGTTCCCATCGGGTACGATGAAACGGAAAACGTCGAAATCAGACGCTGGGGTGAACCTCGAAAGTTTGATTTCGAGCCGAAAGCACACTGGGACTTGGGAACTGCGCTTGGGCTTTTGGATTTTGACAGGGGTGCGAAACTCAGTGGCTCCAGATTCACCGTTATGCTTGGCGCCATAGCGAAACTTGAGCGTGCACTTGCACAGTTTATGCTCGATACTCACACGCGAAACGGATATGTAGAAGTAAACGTACCACATCTTGTGCGACGCGAAACGATAACGGCCACTGGTCAGTTACCCAAATTTGAGGAAGAAGTCTATCTTTGTGAGAGAGACGATTTGTTCCTGATACCGACTGCGGAGGTACCCCTAGCAGCACTTCACATGGATGAGATTCTCGACGAATCTCAATTACCTTTGAAATATACGGCCTTTACACCGTGCTACAGGCGAGAGGCCGGTAGCTACGGTAAGGATGTTCGTGGGTTGATCAGGCAACACCAGTTCGAAAAGGTTGAACTGGTATGGTACACAACACCGGAAAAATCTTTCGAAGCTCTCGAAGAACTCACACGTGATGCGGAAAGAATTTTACAGCTGCTAGGATTGCCTTACAGAGTTGTTGCACTCTGTACGGGGGACCTTGGATTTGCATCGGCGAAAACTTACGATATCGAAGTTTGGTTGCCATCCTACAACGGCTACAAGGAGATTTCTTCATGTAGTAACGTGACTGACTTTCAAGCAAGACGTGGGAACATCCGTTACAGAACTAAGGATGGAAAGGTGAATTACGTACATACACTTAACGGTTCAGGACTTGCCATAGGCAGAACACTCGTTGCAATCATGGAGAACTACCAAAACCCGGATGGTTCGATTACGATTCCAGAAGTTTTGCGTCCATATATGGGTGTAGACGTTATCAAATGATTTCGTTCAGATAAATTTTGCGAGGTTCGAAATCCGATGAGAGAGCAAGAGTTAATTGAAAAGATAAGAAAAATGAACTACGCTCAACTTGAGGAGTTTGCCAGAGAGGTTAGGCGTTACATAATTTCCGTTGTTTCGAAGAATGGCGGACACCTTGCATCCAACCTTGGAACAGTTGAACTTACGCTCGCATTGTACAGGGTATTCGACCCTTTTGAGGATATCATCATTTGGGATACGGGGCACCAGACTTACACTCACAAGTTGCTCACTGGACGATGGGACACATTTCCAACGCTGCGCACATTTGGCGGAATATCTGGCTTCACTAATATATTCGAATCTCCAACAGACAGGTTTGGTGCTGGTCATGTGGGGACCTCTATAGCAGCGGCGCTTGGTGTGGAAAAAGCTTTGAATTTACAGGGCGTAAAGAAAAACATTGTGGTTGTTATTGGCGACGGAGCACTCACGAGTGGTGAAGCACTCGAAGCACTGAATCAGATAAAATCACAGAACTCTAAGATAAAGATTATTGTCAACAGCAACGGGATGAGCATCTCCAAAAATGTTGGAGGGTTAGCACTTTTACTTGAAAACCTCCGAACAAGTCGTGTTTACAACAAATTAAAAGAGCTCGTCAAAAAAGGTCTCAACGACGCAGCCGAACTTGAGCTTAAGAAGATACGCGAGGCACTTAAAGTAGCGCTTGTGGGTGAAGACTTTTTCGAGTCACTTGGTCTGAAGCACTTTGGACCCATAGATGGACATGACATACACGACTTAGAACAAGCATTGAAGGGCATAAAGGACTATCCGTATCCCACAGTACTCACAGTTTTCACAGTCAAAGGAAAAGGTTACCAATTCTCAGAAGGCAATCCGACCAAGTTTCACGGAGTTGACAAGTTCGATCCAGATTCTGGGACTTTCGAAAAACCTGACGGAGCGGTATCTTATAGCGAGGTATTTGGTAACGCGCTTGTTCATATTGCAAGAAGGGATTCACGAGTCGTGGCTCTGACGGCTGCTATGCCGGATGGTACAGGACTTAGCGCGTTTGCGAGTGCCTTTCCAGAAAGGTTTGTTGATTTAGGTATCACGGAACAGTCCGTAGTCACGTATGCCGGTGCACTTGCGTTATATGGCATGAAGCCTGTGGTGGCCATCTATTCCACGTTTCTGCAAAGGGCGTACGACCAAATCATACACGATGTAGCACTTCAGCGCTTGAAAGTAGTATTTGCAATTGATCGTGCCGGGCTTGTGGGAGCCGATGGACCAACACACCACGGTGTTTTCGATATTGCATTCTTAAGACCTGTTCCGAATATACAAATCTTAACTCCACTTGATGCTAAAGATTTAGTGAATATGCTTGCTTTCATATTAGAAAACTTTGAAAAACTAAACGGACCGGTTGCCATAAGGTATCCAAGGGATGTTGAGTTTGCCAAACTTGAAGAGATATGTGGTAAAATAGAACCAGTTGAACCGTACAGCTGGAAATTGAAGATTTCGGGTAAGAATGTAGCTTTGCTAAGTGTAGGCACGTTAACACGGCTATATGAAGAAGTGTGTCAAAGAAATGACTGGACCCTAGTTGGAGTGAGGAGCGTAAAGCCTTTGGATATCGTGATGCTGAAAGACGTTATTGAAAATCATGATGTTGTTGTAACTATTGAAGAAGGAACACTAAATGGAGGGTTTGCGGAAGCAGTGAATTCTTTCATTATGAGCAATTTATTCGCAGACAAAGTCAAGATAATTAACATAGGCATAAAAGATCAATTTGTACCTCACGGTTCGCGAGAAGAACTCTTAAGATACACAGGTTTAGACCCGGCCACCGTCGAGAAACGAGTGACGGAGTTTTTCCAAGTAAATGGCATAGTTGCAAGAAAGGGGTGAAATCGTGAAATTCCAGACGGAGTACGGTGAAATCGAAATTACAGTAAACGCTATCAGGAAGCTTGTCTACCTTGCCGTTCTTGAAACTTACGGACCGATAAGTATCGGTACCGATAGTTGGTTTACACGCTGGTTTTCCTCCGAGGAGGGAAAGATCAAAGTTGAGGAGGATGATTACGGACACATCACAGTAGATATTTTCGTAGAAGTTGAGTACGGAACAAAGGTTACGGAAGTTGCAAGAAATATTGAGGAAAACGTGCTACACAAACTTCGTACCTACGCTAACATTGAGAACGTAGATGTGAATGTCCACATAATCGGTGTTAAATGAAATGAGGTGATACTTTGCTCACCGCAATAAATGGCAAAGAACTCAGAGGTATCTTCATGAAAGGTACCGAAAATTTGCTTATGCACAGAGATGAAATAAACGCTTTGAATGTTTTTCCTGTACCCGATGGCGACACTGGTTCCAACATGAGTTCGACCATGCTCGAAGCATGTAAGTACCTTGAGAATTTAACTGACACCAAATTGAAAAGTGTTTTAGATGCCATAAAGAAAGGAACTTTGATGGGAGCGCGTGGGAATTCAGGTGTAATTCTATCACAGATATTCCGTGGCTTTTGCGAGGCACTCGAGAAGAAGAACAAACTTACTGTTCCGGATTTTGTGAGAGCCATCAAAAACGCAAAAGAAGTGGCTTATAAAGCGGTTCTGAGACCTGTTGAGGGAACAATCCTGACGGTTGTTCGGGTCCTAGAGGAACGTTCAAAGGAACTTTCAAGTCTGGAAAGCTTTGAGGAGCTCTTCCAGCGCATGGAAGAAATCTCGTATGAAGCGGTGAAGATCACTCCGATGCTCCTCCCAAAGTTGCGTGAAGCCAACGTTGTGGATGCGGGTGCAAAAGGATTGTATTACATAATCCAAGGTTTCAGGTTATACGTCCAAGGTGATACGAACATAAACCTCGAAGGGGTTGAGACGAAACCAGCCGAGGAAATAACAATCGCACCAGAGGAACTGAAGTTCCAGTATTGTACAGAGCTAATTGTACGCGCTAAGAGAAGAATACCTGAAAATGACAAAATAAAACTGGAAGCGTTTCTGAACGAAATTGGTGACTCTGTAGTATTCTTCATTCAGGATGATGTTGTTAAGTTACATGTGCACACGAATAATCCTGGGAATGTTATTGAGAAGTTCCTGGAGTACGGTGAGCTCTTGAAGGTTAAGATCGACAATATGAAAGAACAACACGAACATGTTGTGAGTGAACGGTACGAAAAGAAACGTGAAAGGAAAAAAGTGGCTTACGTTGCCGTTTCACCAGGCGAGGGTATCTCAAGGGTGTTGCTCGATCTTGGGATAGACGAAATCGTTTCCGGTGGTCAATCGATGAACCCCAGCATGGCTGACATCTTGGATGCTATTAGACGGGCGAATGCTGAACATGTGATCATATTCCCAAACAACCCGAACATAATCCTCACTGCCGAACAAGCTGCGAAAGTAGCCGAGAGCGAGGGGATAAACGTTCATGTAGTCAAAACAACGAACGTTCAGGAAAGTATTGCCGCGATGATCTACAAGTCGGGAGAAGAGGTTGAAGAAATTCTCGAAAGTATTAAGCAAGTAATACCCAACGTGATTTCTTTGTCCATAACGATTGCGGTGCGCGATTCAAAGTATGCTGGAGAACGTATAAAAAAAGACGAATATCTCGGATTCATCGGTAGAGATCTGGTGGCTCACCATCGGAATCTTGCGAACGTGCTTGATAAGCTTTACGAAAAATGTAATCTAGGTGAAAAGGAAATTCTCACAATTTTCGTTGGCTCGGAAGCAACGCCAATAGAACAGGCGATTGTGGAAAAGTACACGAAAAAGAAGTATCCTAGCATTCAGCTGGAGTTCATCGATGGTGGGCAACCTCACTATCCTTTTCTTATGTTGGTTGAATGATTCTGTTGCGGGGCTGAAAAAGATGCGAGAAATAATGACTGTAGCTAAAATCGACGAAAATTACGTTTATCTGAAGCCGGCATTTAATGAAAGCACGTGTGGAACTTGTGCAATATCAGGTAGTTGTTCGCTGAAAACGACAAAAGGTGAACTTAAAATTCGAAAATCCGCAGTTGAAGTTTCTCTTGTACCTGGTGACAGTGTTTTAGTGGATCTTAGATACAATCAAGCCATAATATCTTTCATTGTTTACGGTTTACCACTCTGCGGTTTTGTGATGGGTATTTTGTTGGGATACATATTAGGTTTCAGCGACCCAATTTCGCTTTTGCTGGGAGTTGGAGGATTGGTTATTGGATTCCTTGAAACAAAGGTAATTGACAAAAGGTACGAAATAAAAATAATCGAAAAGTTGCCGCACGCCGTACATTACAACACGAACCTTCCATAAGGATAAAGGATATTTAATCTTGGCTTACATGTGAGGAGTTGAGGAAATGTTATACTCTTTCAAACGTGGTGAGCCAACCTACGGATATGTTGTGCTCGTTCACGGATTGGGTGAACATACAGGACGTTACGAGGCACTTATTGAAGAAATAATTTCGAAAGGATTGGCTGTGATAGGTTTTGACCTTCCCGGTCACGGTCAAAGTGGCGGCAGGCGCGGGGATACTTCGATTGAAGAGGCGATAAATATCATCGACGAACTGACAAAAAACATCGAGAAATTTCGCCTTTTCGGACACAGCCTTGGAGGATTGATTGCAATAAGGTACACAGAAGAAAGACCTCAACGCGTGGAGAAGCTCGTAGTTTCATCTCCAGCTTTACTTGTTAGACCAACCACTTCCCAGCGCGTATTACTTGCTTTACTGTCGAAAATCGCACCGTTTGTAACTGTCGATAATGGTATAGACCCAAGTAAGCTTTCGAGGAGTAGAGAAGCTGTTGAAAGGTATCTTTCTGATCCTCTTGTGCACGATAGAATTTCAGTAAGACTCGGTGAAAGCTTGCTGCGAAACATTAAAAAGGCACATGAAGAAACTGACAAAATCGTCTGTCCTATAAGTCTTTTTGTTGGTACCGCTGACTCGATTACACCCCCTGAAGGGGCAAGGACGTTTTACGAGCGGTTGAAGAACCCGAGAAAAAAGATACTGGAGTTTCCAGATGGGTACCACGAACTTTTCGAAGATCCTCAGCACGCATCTTCGTTCAGGGTTGCTCTTACAAAGGAACTTCTTGAGATTTAGAAGAGTAGAGATGCCCATCTCGTAGTTGAAGGTACAAAGGAGAGGTGTTTCCATGTTATTCTCCACAAAATTGGGTGAGCTTGAACTTCAGGAGAACGAGATAATAACGTTTCCAAACGGAATTCCTGGTTTCGAGCATCTCAAAAGATTTTCTGTGATTTCCCTTACTGAGACAAATCCGATATGCTGGCTTGTGAGTTTAGAAGATGACTCTGTGGCACTTCCCATAATAGACCCGTGGTTGGTAGTTGAGGACTACGAAGTCAATCTTTCAGAAGAAGATGTTGAAGTTCTGGGTGTGGAGGACCCTTCAGATCTGGTCGTCTGGGCTGTGGTAACGATTCCGCCAGGTTCACCAGAGCAAGCAACAGTGAACCTTAAAGCACCGGTGGTGGTGAACCTAAGGAACGGTACCGGACTGCAAGTAATATTGGACAAGTACGAGCTTAGATATCCGATAAAGCGTTCGTAATTATTCGTGAATTTTCAATCTCGGAAAGTGGTGATAAAATGCTTGTTTTGTCAAGGAAAATAGGGGAGAGAATCATAATCGGCGATAACATCGAGATCAAAATACTGAAAATTGAAGGTGCTTCCGTGAAGATCGGTATTGTTGCTCCTGCCGAAGTGAAGATTTACCGCGAAGAAGTTTACAAAAAAGTAGCCGAACAAAATAAAAGTTCTGCGTTGGTTGACACAGGCCAGGTTTCGGAAATCTTGAGGCATGTAAAATGAGATTCGGAGGTGAGCGAGCTTGATAAAGATAGACGATAAGCTTGTAGAACATCTATGTAGGCTTTCAAAATTGAGTATCTCTGACAGGGATAGACTAAAAGCTGATCTGCAAAAGATAATTGATTATTTTGATATACTCAACGAGATTGATACATCAAGCTTTGAACCAATGTACACTCCGGTTGAAGATGCAGTTTGTTTAAGGGATGCACGTGTTCCTGAACCTGGTGAAGAGGTGGATGATATTGTTCAGAATTTTCCCGAAAAACAGGGACGACTTATCAAAATCCCAGGAATCTACGGTTGATTTTGATTTAAATTTAGAATTCTTGATCAGAGCCTACACGGTTCCCAAATTCGATCGGAGCTTGCAAAAGCTCAGTTGGAAAGAAGCTGAAAACTTAGCAGCGGAGTACTTAGAATCGCGAGGGTACAAAGTCGTTGATAGGAACGTGAAAACACCGTTTGGGGAAATTGACATTGTGGCTGTTAAGAGAGGACATTATATCTTTGCCGAAGTAAAATCTGGTTACTCAAATCGCGTAAAACCTTCTGAACGTGTGGACCGTAAGAAGTACGAGAAGATGCTTAATGCTGTTGAGTACTACCTTTCGAAAAAGAAATTCCGTTCAGTAAGAATAGACGTCATAGAAATAACAAAAGACGGTATTAGACACTACGAAAACGTTGGGTGGGAGTATTCATGAAGTTGATAGCGACCAACAAGAAAGCTTACACGGATTACACTATAGTTGAGACGTACGAAGCTGGTATCGTACTTGTTGGTACGGAAGTGAAATCCTTAAGAGAGCATGGTGCCAGTTTCAAGGATTCTTTTTGTCGTATCAAGGATGGTGAGATATTTCTTCTTAATCTCCACATTCCTCCGTACAAGTTCGGCAATATCTACAATCACGACCCAGAAAGACCTCGAAAGTTACTGCTTCATCGAAAGGAGATTGACAGGTTGTGGGGTAAGGTCAGGCAGGAGGGGTATACTATCATCCCCACGAAAATCTACTTTAACGATAGAGGAATAGTCAAAGTCGAGATAGCAGTAGCACGTGGTAAAAAAGCTTACGATAAACGCGAGGAGATAAGAAAACGTGAGGTTGAAAGGAAAATTAGGGAACATTTGAAATACAGATAAAAACTGTATCGGAGTGTGAATGGAGGTTTGAATATGAATCTGAGGGAAGCAATCGAAGAAAAACTAAAGCAACTTAAGAGTAATTACAAACCTCAAGAGGTCGAAATCAATACTGAACAGTTGAGCTTGAATACCTTTATCGAACACACGAATCTAAAGCCAACGGCAACAACTGAAGAGATAGAAAAACTTTGCGAAGAAGCAAAACTATTTGGTTTCAGGGGTGTGTGTGTCAATCCTACCTTTGTACCATTGGTCGCGGAAAAACTTAGGAACACAGGAATCCTCGTTGTCACCGTTATTGGTTTTCCACTTGGAGCAACTGGAACACCGGTTAAAGCGTTCGAAGCAAATTGGGTTGTTCAAAATGGGGCACAGGAAGTAGATATGGTTATTAACATTGGTAAGCTTAAAGAGGGTGATTACCAATACGTTTATGATGATATTCGGGCCGTTGTAGAAGCATCCAAGGTTCCTGTGAAGGTGATTATAGAAACATGCTATTTAACTAACGAGGAAAAAGTTGCCGCTTGTGTAATCTCAAAACTTGCGGGAGCAAAATTTGTAAAGACATCAACTGGTTTTGGAACGGGTGGTGCGAAGTTTGAAGATGTTCAGCTTATGAGGTGGGCAGTCGATGGTGAGATCGAGGTAAAGGCTTCTGGAGGTATTCGTACATACGAAGATGCCATCAAAATGCTCAAAGCCGGAGCAACACGTATTGGAACGAGCTCTGGAGTTGCCATTTGCTCAACACCGTTGAACGGTTGAGCGTGAAATTGAAGTCCCGAGGGGGTTGACAGTATGAAAGTTCTGGGGCTGATTTTAGCGGGGGGGCGCAGTGAAGCTTTGGGAAAATTGGTTCACAAACGTGCAAGCGCAGCATTGCCAGTGTTTGGAAAATATCGTGCAATAGATTTCACACTTAGCAACATGGTTAATTCGGGTATTTATAAAGTTGGTGTACTTACGCAGTACAATCCCCGTAGCTTGATGGACCACCTTGGTTCAGGTAAGGAATGGGATCTGGACCGTAAACATGGTGGCCTTTACATACTTCAACCTTATCTTGGGATGACTGGCGAATATTGGTACCGTGGAACGGCGGATGCAATTTTTCAAAATACCACAATGCTTAGACGCGGGGACGAGGACTATGTTTTGATAGGCTCAGGCGACCACATTTACAAGATGATATACAACGAGCTGTTCAGCTATCATTTCGAAAAGGGAGCTGATGTGACTTTAGTCGTAAAGGAGCTCGATGATACGTACGATATCAAACAGTACGGTGTAGTTGTTACAGATGTGGATGGAAGGATTTTGGAATTCCACGAAAAAGTTGAAAATCCACCGACTCGCAAAGCGTTCCTTGGAGTTTACTTTATAAATAAATATCTGCTTCTGGACCTCTTATACGACACGGTTCCATCCGGGAAATACGATTTGCTTTTAGATGTCATCGTTCCGAACCTAAGCAGGCTCCGCGTGTATGCATACGAGTTCAACGGTTATTGGCGGAACGTGAAAAAGGGAATCTTAGAGTATTACAGAATCAACATGGACGTGCTGAAACGCGAAGTACGGGAGGAGTTATTTCTTAAGAACGGTAAAGTATACACCAAACTGAAGGATTATCCTCCAGCAAAATTTACAGGAACGGCAAAGGTTTCCAACTCGCTTGTATCGGATGGTTGTATAGTCTCCGGTATCGTAAAGAACTCGGTGCTTTTTAGAGGAGTCGTTGTCAGAGCCGGGGCACTGGTGGAGAATTCTATAGTGATGCAGGATACGGTAATCGAAGAAGGTGCCTACGTGAGGAATGCAATAATAGACAAGAACTGTGTTATCCGCGCGGAACAGTCGCTCATAGGAGACTTCGAACCGGTCGTTTTGGAAAAATGGATGGTAGTTTAGGGGGCGTTGCGTATGAAAAATGTTGTTGCACTAATTCTTGCCGGAGGGCAAGGAACGAGGCTTGGTGTACTTACTGAGAAGATTCCGAAACCGGCCGTTCAATTCGGGGGAAAGTACAGGATTATAGATTTCACTTTGAGTAACTGTGTGAACTCCGGAATATACCAAGTCGGTGTACTTGCACAGTATCGTCCACACTTGTTGAACAAGCATATCGGGATTGGTAAGCCCTGGGACCTGGACAGAAAAGGTGGAGGGGTTACGATACTACAACCTTATTCAACACTCAAAGAAAGTGTTTGGTACAAGGGAACGGCTGATGCTGTTTATCAAAACATCGAATTCATCGATGAGTACAAACCAGAATATATAGTCGTCCTCTCAGGAGATCACATATATTCGATGGACTACAGTGAATTTGTTTATTACCACATCTCGAAAGGTGCCCTGGCAACGATCGCGTGCATGGAAGTACCAATTACTGAGGCGCACAGGTTTGGCATAATGATAACGGATATCGACAACAAAATCATCGAATTCGAAGAAAAGCCAAAAAAGCCGAGGTCAAATCTTGCATCTTTGGGAATCTACGTCTTCAACTGGAACTTCATAAAAGAAGTATTAATCGAAGATGCCAAAGATGAATCCAGTGATCACGACTTTGGAAAGAATATTATTCCCAAAATATTGTCAACAGGAAAGGTTTACGCATTCCCGTTTGAAGGATACTGGAGAGATGTTGGAACAATATTATCATACTGGGAAGCAAACTTAGAGCTGACAAGACCAATTCCTCCGTTTAATTTGTACGATCCAAACTGGCGAATTTACACGAAATCAGAAGAAATGCAACCGGCTTACATTTCTGAGACCGGTGAAGTTAGGAACTCGATTATAAGCGAGGGATGTGAAATTCACGGCTACGTTGATAACAGTGTCATATCCCAGGGGGTTATTATTGGTGAAGGTTCCGTGATACGCAACAGTGTGCTAATGACAAAGGTTTGTGTAGGAAGCAATGTCGTCATCGAGGATGCGATTATAGCTGATAACTCTGTAATAGGTGACAATTGTAAAATTGGCATCGGTAAATTTGCGGAAAGCAAGTACGATAAAAAGGTATACGATTCACACATAACCGTTATAGGTATGGACAGCAAGATCGGTGAAAACTGCGAATTTGGAAAAAATGTCGTTGTTGGTAACGATGTTGTTGTGCCAGCTGGTACAAAAATTGAGAGTGGAGGATTCTTTTTCTCGGGGGTGAATGAGAAATAAAGGAGTCGAAGAACTAAGAGGTTAGGAGTGATCGTTTGTGGACCTGTATTTCATCAAGGTTCGGGCGAGGAGTAAAGGAACAGCGGAAGAGATAATAGGTTATTTCTTTGGAAAGACGAACAGTGCACCAGATTTTGATTTTCTGGTTGTTCCTATTAGGTACTCGAGCTTAATTTTAATTGATCAGTTTACTTTGGAAGAAAATCTCTCAGAATTTAAGGAAAAACTTACAAAAGTCAAAGAAAACCTCAAAACCCAATCGAATGTGAGCGATGTAACGCTGGCTTTTTTAACTTATTTGAACAACGTTATGAATCGTCGTGGTAAGATCCCGCTGGGAATCGAATTCACAACCGCTATAAAGGAAGATGATGAAGAAGTCTTAAAGCTCATTATATCTGATTTGCTCGAAGAATGGAGCCCAAAAATGGAAGTACTGGTCAAGGCAGAAGCCTTGACGTTAGAGGAATATTCTGCTTTAACCTTTTTCGACGTACAGGAGGACTTCTCAGATCCAGGAATTGCGCAGATTTATTCAAGACCAGATATTGTGGATTTACCCGAGGTCTTCCCGGTTATAGATCCGATAAACGGTGTCAGTATTGTCCAGTTTGACGTTGGTGATAAGATCCCTGTAGTTGTGTTGAACTACGGTAAGTACGAATCAGCTATTAAGAGCAAGATTCCTGATGTAGACACAACTAAGAGGGCTATCGAAGGAACTTTGGTCAGTAAGGAATTGTTGAGGGTCAAAGGTGGTACCGTTTATCTTATCAAGGTTGAGATTGCCGAAGGGATTGTTGGGAAAGGGCTAATTAGCCCAGCTTTAAAGATCCTAACGGACGAGACTTATTTTATGAGGAAGCGTTCAAGTGCAGTGTGGGAACAATCTGAACGTCAACCAGGTGTGAAGGAAATTAAATTGCATGTGCCACCGACCACTGGTAACGAATTGTTGATTGCCTTCATGACAACGTTGCTTGTCACAGGTGCTTTGCTCATATTGGTTTATATATTTACCAAGTGAGGGAGGTTATCGGCAAAGTTGAAGATTCAAAAAATAAGTGGCGAGTTCGTTGAAGAAGTTGCCAAGCTGATTTATCTGGAGAAGCAAAATTTCTACGATGAGCTCTTTGGCAGTGATGCCTTAAAGTACATAGAAAAAGCCTTGACTAACGATATCCCGCCGTTTCAAAAGGACTATGGATTAGTTGCTGTCGAAGACGGGAAGGTACTTGGTACGCTTCTTTTTGCGGACAAGGCTTCATTTAGACACGGTTATCAGAAGTGGTTGAAAATCCTGGGACTGAAGATATTTCCAGTGGGAAGCAAGATGATTTACATAATTCAAAGATTACTTATCGAGTTCGGAGTTAACGACCTATACATCGTAGCGTTGGCTGGGAATGTCAAGGAATATCTCTTATACACGTTCATCAAGCAAAATAGGTATAGGAAAGTCATAGTGGACACTGCGGATGATAAATTTTACACGAAGTTTGGTTTCCACGAGGGTACTCCCGTCCACAACAAACTGAGGCGTTATGAGAAGCTTTGCGACTACGAAACGTTATCCGGTATCGGGTGGGATACGCACCCACTGATAAATGGTCGTGAACTCATTCTTGGAGGAGTAAAGATAGAGAATCAATTTGGATTAGATGGCCATTCTGACGCGGATGTTCTTTGCCATGCAATAATCGACAGCTTACTTGGGGTAGCCCTGAAAACGGACATAGGAATGCTCTTTCCTGAAACTGCTGAAAACAAGAATCGTAAGAGTTTGGAAATGCTTAGGAAAGTTGTTCAAAACTTGAATTTCCAGGGGTACTTTCCCTCATCGATAGACTGTGTTATAATCTCACAGGTGAAGTTGAGTTCCTACCGACAAATGATGATTGAAAGTGTTGAGAGTGTTACAAACTGTCCTGTTTCGATCAAGTTCAAGTCCGGGAATGGTGTATACCCGGAATCGGAGTTCAAGGGGATTACTGCTATTTGCGTGAGTAACGTGGAAAAAATATGAATTTAAAATTCAAATACAGACACATTGAACGGGATATGGAGGTGGAGTTATGGTAAACTCGTTCCTTAAAACTGCGGAAGAGAAGATGAAAAAATCTGTTGAAAAAATTGCGGAAGAACTTAAGCATCTTAGAACAGGGCGCGCTTCACCAGCAGTGCTGGAAGAAATTAAAGTTGACTATTACGGCGTGCCAACCCCGATATTACAGGTTGCGCAAGTTACTACAGAAGAGCGGCAACTCATCATAAAGCCTTGGGAACGCACACTGTTAAACGCCATTGAAAAGGCTATCCTTGCAAGCGATCTAGGATTAACTCCCGTTAACGATGGAAACGTGGTTAGAATAGTCTTCCCAACTCCGACAACCGAACAGCGGCAGAAATGGGTCAAAAAGGCGAAAGAAATTGTTGAAGAAGGAAAGATAGCGGTAAGAAACATCAGGCGTGATGTTTTGAAAGACGTTAAAGACAAGAAAAAAGAAGGAGAAATTTCCGAAGATGATGAAAAGAGACTCGAAAAGGAAATTCAGAATCTGACTGACAAATATATTGCTGAGCTGGATAAACTTTTCGAAAAGAAAGAAAAGGAGATAATGGAATTCTGATGGCTCTTAATAAGAAAGAACCTCCAAAGCACATTGCGTTCATAATGGATGGAAACGGTCGGTGGGCTAAGGAAAAGGGAAAACCAAGAACTTATGGACATTATGTTGGGGCTTACAAAATAGAGGATGTCGTCAAGTGGTGTGCCCAGCGAGGAATCGAATTCACCACGTTTTATGCCTTTTCGACGGAAAATTGGAAACGTCCACCAGATGAGGTAAGTTTCTTGTTTAACCTTTTGGTTGAGAAAATAGGAGAATTTTATGAGCGAATGAATAAGGAAAACGTAAGATTGAGATTCATTGGGAGAATAAATGACTTGCCGGAGGCTGTGAAAAGTAAGTGCCTCGAATACGAAGAGAAAACCAAGAATAACAACAGGATACAGGTCATAATAGCCTTAAATTACGGTGGTCGATCGGAAATCGTGGATGCGGTAAAAAAGATTGTCCAAAGCTGTTCTACTAGTTTGGATTTTCTCAACGAAGAGAATTTTCGAAATTTTCTTTACGCACCGGATGTTCCAGATCCAGATTTGATCATCCGAACTTCAGGCGAACAACGCATCAGCAATTTTCTGCTATGGCAGCTGGCCTACAGCGAGCTTTACTTTAGTCCCGTTTATTGGCCCGATTTCAACGAAGAGGAATTGGACAAGGCCATAAACTTTTACATGAGCCGAGACAGAAGGTTTGGGGGGATTGGGGACGGATGAGTAATCTGAAGGCTGAAACTATTCAACGTGTCATTAGTGCATTTGTCGTTGCTCCTTTCGTTGTGCTATGCTTTGTTTCCTACAATAGCTTGGTGGGATTGGTCGCTGCAATTGTCATGGTCTCGAGCGGGGAATTCTTCTACACAACGTTACGAAAACATGGAGCTTGGTTGATGGTTGTCTACACGGGTATAGTTTCGGCCTTTCCGATTCTGTACGGAACGTTTTTCCAGGAGAAACCAATGGAGCTCCTTGCTTACATTTACATTGCGGGAATCGTTTTCACACTATCCCGAGTGAAAAATAAGGAAATCATTACAGAAATCTATTTTGCGTTTACTACAGCTCTCATTTACATTGCTTTTTTGCTCTCATTCTTTATCCCACTTTACGCAAAATTCGGAGCCGATGCCGCACTCTTGACGCTAACGTTGAGTTGGTCGTACGATAGCTTTGCGTTTGCGTTTGGTATGTCAACTGGTGGTAAGCACAAACTTGGGAGCTATTACAGTCCGAACAAGTCCTGGGAAGGGTTGTTCGGTGGAATATTTGGGACGACTTTGTACATAATACTTTACCAGAACGTTGCAAGACTATTTTTCAAATCAGACTTGAGACTATCGCTTCCTGTAATCCTTTTGATAGCAACGGTAACGGCGATTTTTGATACTTTTGGTGACATCTTTGAGTCCTCGATAAAAAGACATTACAACGTGAAACACATGGGCAATTTGTTACCAGGACACGGTGGTATGTTGGATCGAATAGATGGGCTGTTGTTCATTACTCCTGTGGTGTACGCGTTATTCACGATTTTCGGCTGAGAATGATTACCCGGAGGTGCGATGATGAAATACATGACCAGTGAAGAGATACGTGAGGCTTTCCTTTCATTTTTCGAATCGAAAGGACACAAGAGATTACCAAGCGCTTCGTTGATTCCTGACGATCCACAACTCATGTTCACTGTTGCCGGTATGGTTCCTTTCAAGCCCATTTTCTGGGGCAAGGTGGAACCGGTCTACACAAGGGTAACAACTTGTCAGAAATGCGTTAGGACTAATGATATAGAGAACGTTGGTAGAACTCCTCGCCATCATACTTTCTTTGAAATGCTTGGCAACTTCTCTTTTGGTGATTACTTCAAAAGGGAAGCGATCGAATGGGCATGGGAGTTTGTAACCCAAGTCCTTCGAATGCCTGAGGAGAAGTTATGGGTATCTGTTTACGAAGAGGATGATGAAGCGTTCGAGATTTGGAAAAGTATCGGTGTTCCTGAGCGAAAGATTGTTAGGATGGGAAAAGAAGACAACTTCTGGGGGCCGGCTGGTCCAACGGGGCCTTGCGGACCGTGCTCTGAGATTTTTTACGACACGGGCGTGGAGGTACCCGTTCCAGAAGGTCAGGAACCGACACCGGCCAACACAGATGGTAGGTTTATTGAAATTTGGAATTTGGTTTTTACCGAATTCTATCAGGACGAGGAAGGCAAACTCCACCCATTGCCGAAGAAGAATATCGACACCGGTGCTGGTTTGGAACGCATCGCGGCTATGATGCAAGGAGTTTACTGGAACTTCGATACTGACCTTTTCAAACCTATTATCGATAAGATACAGGAAGTTCTGAATGTGAGATATAAGGAAGATCCTGTAAAGGATGTTTCGATACGGGTGATCGCTGACCACGTTAGAGCAGTTACGTTTATTATTACTGACGGAGTGTTGCCCTCAAACGAAGGTCGAGGTTACGTTCTAAGAAGGATACTTCGAAGAGCTTTGAGACACGGAACGCTTTTGGGAGCGAAGGAACCGTTCCTGTACAAGATCGTCGAGAGTGTAGTTTCGAAGATGAAAGCCATTTACCCAGAACTCGTTGAAAAACAATCTTTTGTTGAAAATGTTGTGCGTAACGAAGAGTTGAGATTCATCTCGAATCTGTCTAAAGGCACGGAGATGGTGCACAGAGTGGCTTCCGTTTCGGGAGGGAGGATCTCCGGTGAGGATGCCTTTAAGCTTTACGATACTTATGGATTCCCGATAGACATTCTCAGAGACATTGCACGTGAAAATAATTATTCGCTGGATGAAGAAGGTTTTGAAAAGTACCTTGAGGAGCAGAGGGAACGTTCAAGAAGAGCACAAGGAGAGGTTGAGTTTGCCACAAGAACGGGATACGAAGGTCTCGAACTGGAGACAGTCTTTGTTGGGTACGACACTCTAAAAACCACCGCAAAGGTACTGAAAATCAAGGTGAATGAAGAGTTTGTTGAATCTGCACAGGACTGCGAATGTGAGGTTGTTCTCGACGTTACGCCGTTCTACGCGGAAAAAGGTGGTCAAGTGGCGGACACGGGTTTAATCGTAGGTAGTGAGGGGAAGTTTGAGGTTAACTACGTCTACACACCTGTGGAGGGTGTGATAGTTCACAAGGGTTGTTTGAAGGGTAAGCTCTCCACTGGTGCAGAAGTCCAAGCTGTTGTAGATGAGGAAAAACGAAGGGCTACAATGCGTAACCATACGGCTACGCACTTACTTCACGCGGCACTGAGAAAGGTCTTAGGAACACATGTGCGACAAGCAGGTTCGCTTGTCGAACCCGCGCGCTTAAGGTTTGACTTCACGCATTATCAAGCACTTTCGGACCAAGAAATTGCAGTCATTGAGGATCTAGTTAATGAGATAATACTTTCAGCAATCCCTGTTGAAGTGAGTGTGAAGTCTTACGACGAAGCCGTGAAACAGGGAGCTATTGCCCTGTTTGATGAAAAGTATGGAGATTTTGTCAGGGTTGTGAAGGTTGGAGACTTCAGTGAAGAGCTTTGTGGGGGTACGCACGTGAAGAATACAGGAGAGATAGGTCTCTTCAAAATAACTTCCGAAGGTGCCGTAAGTGCTGGTGTACGTAGGATTGAAGCCATCACAGGATTGAACTCCTTAAGGTTCCTCCGCGCACTTGAAGCAAAAGTGAAATCACTTAGGGATATTTTGGAAGTTTCGGACGACCAGCTACCGGAAAAGGTTCAGAAGTTAATCGATGAAAGGAAGAAACTCGAGAAGGAAGTTGCCGAGCTTAAGAAGAAAGCAATCAACGTTGAAGAACTGATCGAGTTGGCAAGGGAGTATGAAGGTGTCAAATATGTTGCGCACGTTTTCGAAGGTATCGAACCCGAGGTTCTAAAAGAGTTGGTTGACGAACTATCCGATAGAATACAGGGGCCAGTACTTTTGATCACAAAGCTCGATGGAAAGGTAGTTTTCGTCATCAAGGTACCTAAAGGGTTAGCATCCACGTATCACGCCGGAAACATTGCAAAGGTTGTTGCGCAGACCTTGGGTGGTGGTGGTGGCGGTAGCCCGACTTTTGCGCAGGCGGGAGGAAAATTAATTGACATGGTTCCTAAGGCTGTCGAAGTCTTTGAGAAATTAGTGAGAAGGGAAGTGCCCTAATGTTTGGAAGACTGGATCTTGGCATTGATCTCGGAACTGCAAACACACTTGTCTACGTGAGAGGTAAGGGAATTGTCGTCAACGAACCATCTGTGATAGCAATAAACGTCGAAACAAACGAAATTGTTAAAGTCGGTGAAGAAGCTAAAAAGATGATTGGTAAAACACCTTCGTTCATTCAAGCGATTCGTCCGTTAAAAGACGGAGTCATCGCCGATTACGATGTAGCGCTAGCCATGCTAACGTATTTCATAAGCAAGGCACAGGACAGATTTTCATTCTTCAGACCGCGCGTGGTAATCGGGGTTCCTGTGGGGGTTACGGAAGTTGAGAGTCGCGCACTTCTCACGGCGGGAAAGGAAGCGGGTGCGAAGAAGGTTTTTTTGATCGAGGAGCCAATGGCAACGGCGCTGGGGGCGGGGTTACCCGTTGAAGAGCCGCAGGGAAACATGGTGATTGACATCGGTGGTGGTA
Organism: Thermotogota bacterium; assembly: GCA_030550315.1. Taxonomy (GTDB): domain Bacteria; phylum Thermotogota; class Thermotogae; order Thermotogales; family Fervidobacteriaceae; genus Fervidobacterium_A. The sequence goes on from JAUQPP010000002.1 coordinate 57,340, forward strand.
CTACGGAGGCTGCTGTTATCTCTCTTGGTTCAATCGTAACTTGGTCGTCTACTCGCGTTGCAGGCGACGAATTTGACGAGGCGATTATTCAGTACGTTCGTGAAGTATATCGGGTCACGATTGGTGTTCGGACGGCAGAGCGAGTGAAGATAGAGATCGGTAATGTATTTCCGTTAAAAGAGTACGATGAACTTCAAACGGAGATCGTCGGAATAGAACTCTCCTCCGGATTACCAAAAAGATTGACGCTCACTGGTGGTGAAATCCGGGAAGCTATAAAATCAACTGCAATGCAGATTGTTGAAACTGCGAAAGCCACACTTGAAAAAACGCCTCCTGAACTCGTTGCAGACATCACAGAACGTGGTATTATCGTGTCAGGCGGTGGCTCGTTACTCAGGGGAATTTGCGAACTCATTTCGAAAGAGACAGGTATAGACGTTTACCGGGCAGAAGATCCTATGAGTTGTGTGGCACGTGGCGCTGGCATGGTCTTGGATAAGATGGATATTCTTGCGAGGTTGAAGAGTGTAGAATGAGAACGAACATTTTGGCAACAGTTGCGATAATTTTACTGCTGATTTTGTCGCTTGACGTATTTAGCAATAACTCGCTTTCGAAGTTTGTTGCTGAAGTATTAACCAAGGTCTCGTTTCCGTTCTACGGTTATAGGGAGAAATTGGAAAATTTTTTTGAAAAATATCCCAGCATCCTGCATGTTACACTATTTAGCGAAAATGCCAAAGCACTTACTGTGTTGAGTGAGGACATAAAAGGCCTGTACGTGAGAAACCTACACGAGAAAGGTTTGGTGATTGATCCTCTGTCGAAACAGCTGATAGGCTTCGTTGAACGAACAGGAAAAATCGGTTACGTGAGAAAATGGTGGGTTTCGGAGTTTCCGGTGACGATAGAGGGTACGGAAACGAGAGCGGTAGGATTCTACAGAAAATTTAGAATTGAGGTACCAGATCCCTATGTGGATATTGGCGGGAAGGTTTATTTAGCCGATAGCGAAGAGTATGGCAGGCTGATGAGGTTGTATAACATTTCAATAGGCGTCTTTAAAAATGGCTACTTTTTGCCGAAGATTCCAACGATTCCAAAATACGTCGTTATTCTACCGTCGTATCACAACGGTTCCCGCAAACAAGAAGAGGGGGGGAAATGATGTACGAGGAACTTTCTAAAGAACAGCTCATTCAAAAAATTCACGAATTGGAAGACGAAATTGCAAGACTTAAGATGCGCGAGAATGAACTTGAAATGCTACTAAGCGAATACTCAACAATCATGAAGAAACAGTTCGAGGTTTTTGATGACTTTATCAGGGACGTTGGAACAAAGCGAATGATTGACCCATTAACGAGGGTGTACTCTCACGAGCATATCATGAAGCTCATTTCATACTACCATCAGAAGGCTTTTGAAGAAAATTTCCAATACGCGCTAGTCACGGTACGAATAAATAATTTTGAGAAAATGGAGCAAATTGAAAAAGAACAAGCACTCTTATCTGTGGGAAAACTTTTAAAAGAACTTGTTCGAGTCCCTCTCGATAGTGTTGGCAGGCTCAGTGATGATACGTTCATTGTGCTTCTTACTGAAATAACGAGGGAAAACGCGCTCAAGGTCAAAGAACGCATAGACAATGCACTTCTTATAAGGAACATCGATTGTAGTATAAAGTTCTCTAGTTATCCAGAGGATTCTACAAACCTTGAAGAGCTTGTCAAGCGAGTTACTTAAAGTGTGAAATTAGAGGTTACTACGACCACGTTGATGGAAGCGAGGATAGATATATGGGCGTTATCCTTGTGTCGAAGAGTGTCTTACACGGTGAGGTTGAAATTTCCGGGGCAAAGAACTCCGCACTCCCGCTTTTGGCTGCTACCATACTAACGGACGAAGAAGTAATCCTCAACAAGGTGCCACACTTGGCAGATGTAGAGACAATGTTTGATATCCTCAGAACACTCGGTAAGAAAGTTCAGTACGACACAGCTACTGGTACTGTGAGAGTCTCGGGGGCCGTTAATAATGCCCACGTTCCATACGATCTGGTACGAAAAATGCGTGCATCGTTTAATGTTATGGGACCGTTGACCGTGATGATGGGTGAAGCAAGTACACCGCTTCCCGGTGGTTGTGCAATAGGTGTTAGGCCTGTGGATTACCATATTGAAGGGCTCAAAAAGCTGGGGTTTGAAATCTCATTTGAGCATGGTGAAATCCGAGCGCGTGTTGGCAAAAAGGATGAGCTTGTAGTTGTACACTTACCTTTTCCAAGTGTTGGAGCTACAGAACATATCATGAGTGTGGCCACGATGCTTCCGGGAACGACCGTGATTGAAAATGCAGCCATGGAACCGGAAATTGTCGATTTGCAGGACCTCCTTAACAAAATGGGAGCGCGTGTACAAGGCGCGGGGACCAGTAAAATAATCGTTGAAGGCGTCAACAAACTTCATGGTTGCGAGCATACGATTATCCCGGATAGAATAGAGGCAGGGACATATGCTATCGCAATACTTTCAACGGGTGGTGAAGGCAGGATAAAAAACGTCATTCCCGAACACTTGGATGCTCTCTGGTCGGTGCTTGAATACACCGGCGCGTCTATCAAAAAGGGAAGTAACTACGTGGATGTAAAGTCTCCGGGAAAGTGGCGTGCTTGCGATGTAAACGTCCTTCCCTACCCCGGTTTTCCGACCGACTTGCAACCGCAAATAGTCGTTTATCTTTCTATAGCGCAAGGTACGAGTACTGTTACGGAAAACGTTTTCAAAACAAGATTTGCACACGTAGCTGAATTGGTCAGGATGGGTGCCAACATGAAACTCAAAGACAATACACTTATCATCGAAGGAGTTGAAAAGCTACAAGGAGCGACGGTGATGGGCACAGATTTAAGGGCGACGGCCGCTCTCGTCGTAGCTGGTCTGGTTGCCGAAGATACAACAGAAGTCACGCAGGTAGAACACATTTTCCGTGGGTATGAGAACGTTATTGAGAAATTCAGGAGGCTTGGGGGTGTTCTTGAATACAAGGCTGGAGGTGTACCGGAGATTTGAAAAATCTATCACACATGAGTTCTCGGCCCTTTCTCTTAAGATTGAGGAGAAAGATGGTATTGTTCCTAATTGATACCCTTTTATTAATTTTGGCCGGAATAATGGCCTTGTTAGTCAGATTTGGAACGAATACCACGGAAATAAAAAAATTTTACAGTGGGGTAGTTACTCTCATCGTATTCATAGCCGTAGCAAACGTACTCAATGGAAGCTACAAGATTGTGTGGCGACACGCTACATCAAGAGATCTTATCGTCCTTCTCAGAGGACTTTTTCTCGGATATGCCACTACATTGATTAGTTTGCATTACTTTCATTTTGTGCGCTTACCCAGGTCTGTAGGGATGCTAACCTTCCTTGGTTCCGCATTTCTCCTGATCACAGCCCGGTTGTTCTACCAATTCCTTCTGCTTAACAAAAATGCCGGTTCCAAGAGGGTGGCAATTGTAGGTGCCGGTGAGACTGGCGTTTCGCTAAGTGGGCAACTTAGGAGAAATGGATACGGGAAGGTTCTTGCGTTTATAGACGATGATCCTTCTAAAATCGGAAGAACCATTGCGGGCATAAGGATTTACGGTCCTATTGAAATCATCATGGATGTCGTTGACAACCTCGATATCCAAGAATTGATCATAGCACTTCCTTCGGCATCATCCGAGCAAATGCAAAGAATACTGTCAAACATCGATACAACGAAGGTACGGGTTAAGACAATTCCTCCTATTGACAAAGTTTTGGACAAGGGTATTTCAATTAAGGACATTAAGGATATCTCTCTTCAAGATATCCTCGGTCGCGAACCCGTCAAGGTCAACCTTAAGGAAATCAGTGGGTATGTTTTAGATAAATGCGTTCTCATCACAGGTGCAGGTGGCAGTATAGGGAGTGAGATTGCAAGGCAAATATCCAGGTTTTCGCCTTCGCGGGTTGTGTTACTTGGTCGTGGGGAGAACAGTATCTACGAGATATTCAACGAACTCAAGGAAGGGTTTCCGAACGTTCATTTTGAACCGTTTATTGGTGACATTGCTGATGAACACCTGATGGAACTGGTTTTTCGGAATTTCAGACCTGATATTGTTTTCCATGCAGCTGCTCATAAGCATGTTTTTCTGATGCAGACAAATCTTTACGAGGCTATCAGAGTTAACGTTGTCGGAACGATAAATCTTGCAAAACTTTCTTGTAAGTACGACGTAGAAAGGTTTGTCTTCATCTCCACGGATAAAGCGGTGAATCCTGTATCCTATATGGGAGCAAGTAAACGTTTGGCAGAGTTATACATCCTCTCGATCCCGAACTCGTGCGAAACAAAATTTGCAATAGTTCGTTTTGGAAATGTTATTGGAAGTCGTGGAAGTGTTTTTTGGAAATTCAAAAAGCAGATCGAAAATGGTGGTCCGATAACCGTCACGGATCCGCGTATGAAACGATATTGGATGAGTATTCCGGAAGCAGTCGCATTGGTGATCCAAGCCGGTGCCTTTTCAAGCGGCCGGGATCTTTATGTACTCGATATGGGTGAACAGATTCCTGTGGAAAAAATAGCTAAGACACTGGCAAGGTTGATGGGAAGGCCTGATGTTGAAATTAAATACACCGGACCGATGCCCGGTGAAAAGTTCGAGGAAGAGTTACTCTACAATTTTGAACAACCGCGGCCAACGGAACATCCAAAGATAATGAAAGTATGTTACGAAAGCTTGAAAATCTCGGATCAGGAGATAGAAACCGTTGTAGAGGATATTCTTCGTCTTTCGTTGAATGGAGAAGAGAAGAAAGCTTGGGAAATGTTGAGAAGAGTTATCGCAGTTTAAAGCGTTTCTACATCGCTTCTAATCTCGGTCAAAATTGCGTAACAAATCAATCAATTCATCTTTTTCAAAAACATACACACTACTGCACCACTTACAAGTAACCTCCGCTTTACCCTCTGCAATCAGACCGAGCATGTCATCTTTGCTGAGGACCAGCAATGCGTCCCTGGCCTTATCTTTCGAACAGCCACAGTGGAACATGACGTTAGAATTTTCGATGATGAGTTCGTTTGTTTCAAGTAACCAAGCAGCTAGTTCCTCTAGAGTACTCGAGCCCAAAGAGGAAGTAATGGAGAAATCTTGCATCTTGTTTTCAATTTTCTTGAGAATACCTTCATCAATTGACCTATCAAGCACTTGGATCGCAACTCCTCCAGCTCTAATAACTCCATCTTTATTCATCAGCACTCCTAACGCAAAAGCTGATGGAATCTGTTCGGAAACGGTAAAATAATACGCTACATCCTCGGCTATTTCACCCGAAACTATAGGAACCTTGGAAATCATCGGATTGCGTAATCCAACATCTCTGACCACCGTCAACGTCCCCTTTCCTACAGCGCTCCTGACGTCAAATTTTCCGAGTTCGTTTCGTTCGAGCTCGAACTGTTTGTTTGTTATGTATCCCCTAACGGTAAATTTTGAATTTGCCTGCGCACTGACACTACCGGCAGGCCCGTCCCCACTCAGAACGAACGTGATCATTTCTCTTTCCGACAACCAGGGACACACAAGCCCCGCCGCCACCAGTAACCTTCCGAGCACCACTGTTGGCAGGTAAGAGAGGCCATGCTGTTTTCTTGCAAAATCCACAAAATCGGTACCATCAAGCAAAGAAAACCTTAACTTTCCGGCGTAAGCAGTGCCATAAACGATTTTTCCCATACCATCACTCCTTACAGAGGTTTAGTAATTGCACCGTGAGAAATCTTTAACCTGATTCGTTTTCATCTGGCTAATTGAGATTATACTACAAAAGATTTCAAAATCTACATTTCTCTCTGTTTCTCTAATTCAAAGTGTGGGTGGTAAAATAAACTGTGAAAGGCGAACGTAAGGCAAGCTGAAATTGGGAGGGAGCTCCTGTGGCGTCTGCCGATGTATCGAAAATAGAGGAGCTAATATCGAGGGTTCCCGGCGTTAAGGCGGTAAAAGTCGTGGGAAGTGGTGGAGAACTGCAGGAAATTCACGTAATTACAACGAGTGATAAAAGCCCGAAGCAGCTTGTTCGGGATATAGAAACGGTTGTACTGGCGAGCACGGGTTTTAGATTGGATCGGAAAATAATCTCCATCGCACAGGTGGAATCCGATGTCAAGTTACAGAAGGTCGTTCCGTTTCAATTGACGAGTGTGAAAATCGAAAGCGTTGATGAAAGAACTGTGCGTGTTAGGGTAACCATTGAACACGGGGAAGAGGAGTTCTACGGTGAATACACTGGTCCGAAAACGAGCAGAAACATTCCGAAGGTGGTTGGTACTGCTGTTTTGAATGCGCTGTCTGATGTTCATGATTTTGCTCTTTCGTTTGATGATTATGCGGAGGTTTTCCTTGTTGGCAAAAAGTACATCGTTGTTCACGTTACTAAGCAGTACAATGGGGCGGAGGAAAGCGTTATCGGAACTGCGGCCTTTGATGGTAACTTAGAAAGGTCAATAGCTGAAGCGGTCCTCGACGCATTCCGACGAATGTGATTCTTATTGCAAGACCGCCAATTCCTGTAAGGGCTGAGGTGTTCCTCGGCCCTTTTAATTGTAAACTTGTAACATTTAACGACGGCTAAACCGAACCAAAAAACTCTTTGACAAAAGGTAACGAAAGTGATATAATCGTAAAAGAGTTAACTTACGAAAAAAGAGGAGGTAAGGTTATGGCGAAAAAAACTATTATGATTATCGATGACCAACCTGAGATTCTCGAGTTGGTAAGTTTTACGTTACAAAAAGAAGGTTATGACGTGGTTCCAGTTGAGGATGCAGAAACTGCGCTTCAAGAACTGAAAGAAAAAGATGTCGATATGTTCATCGTTGATATTATGTTACCAAATATGGACGGCTTTGAATTTGTTAGAACGATTAGGTCTATGGAAAAACACAAGACAACTCCGGTTATTTTTCTCAGCGCTAAAGGTGAAGAGTTCGACAAAGTACTTGGACTTGAGCTTGGTGCAGATGATTACATCGTAAAGCCGTTCAGTATCAGAGAGCTCCTTGCAAGAATCCGTGCAGTGTTCAGGAGGATGCAAGCTGGTGTGATCCAAAAGGAGGAAAAACCAAAGAAGATCGTTGCCAAAGACTTAGAAATCGATATCGATAAATACGAAGTACGTGTCAAAGGTAAAAAAGTGAATCTGACACCACTCGAGTTTGATCTTTTGAGGTTCCTTGCCGAAAATGAAGGAAAAGTGTTCTCAAGAGACGTTTTACTTGATAAACTCTGGGGATACGATTACTTTGGTGATACGAGGACCGTCGATGTGCACATTAGAAGGTTGAGAACAAAGATCGAAGAGGATCCATCGAATCCAAGGTACGTCGTTACCGTACGCGGAAAGGGTTACAAGTTCAGAGATCCAGGAAAGGAAGAATAAGTATAGATGGTGGTAGCGTTAGTCGGTGCAACCGTTGCTGCATTGGTCTTCGTTGGCTTTCTCTTTGTTGAATGGAAAAAAAGAAGGGTTTATTCAAAGTACATGGACAAAATCGCGATAAGCATAGGGGAGGAGACCGGTGCTCCTCCACTTTACATTTACGAAAGACTAAGAAAAAAACTTAACGAGTTGGAACAACGAGTAATAGAAACGGAGCGGGAAAGGCGAAACGTATTCACGATTTTGAATAATATAACTGATCCAATAATAATAGTTCGAGGTGACGGAGTTGTGACGTTCTCGAACATTGCAGGACGGGACGTGACAAGACCAGGGGTAGAAGGTAGAAAAGTTTACGAGGTCGTTGAAAATTATCACTTACTTGAGATGTTTGAGAAGGCTTTACAAACTGGAGAACTTCAAAGTGGGGATATTTCGCTTGCGGTCAATGGTGAAACTCGCTATTACGATGCGAAAATTGTGCCCATCAAACTTGATCAAGAAAGCGAACGGTACATTATAGTCTTGCACGACACAACGAAAGAAAAACAACTTGACAAACTGCGAAGAGAATTCATCTCCAACGTTTCCCATGAATTGAGGACCCCCCTAACATCTATTCACGGTTATGCAGAAGCTCTGCTCGATGACGATCTCTCAAACAAAGATTTAGTTAGAAGATTTCTCGGAATAATAGAGAGTGAATCTGCAAGGATGACTCGTTTAATAAACGATTTGCTTGACCTTGAAAAGCTTGAATCTGGTGAGGCTAAATTTAACTTCACCATAGTTGATATGTACCAAGTTGTTGAGCGCGTGCTTAGTATTGTTAAGCCAATTGCTGATGATTATGGGGTTCAATTAACTTGGGCTTGCGAGGGTGAAAAGCTCGTACACGGAGATTTTGACAGACTTGTCCAATTAGTATTAAATCTTGTGGACAACGCAGTTAAATACACATCAATAAAAGAATCAGGTGAAAAAAAGGTTATCGTGAGTTGCTATGAAACGGAGGAAAAAGTTGTTTTTCAAGTGAGCGACACTGGTCCAGGGATTCCAGAAGAAGCACAGCGGAGGTTATTTGAGAGATTTTACCGTGTTGACAAGGCAAGAAGCAGAAAGGTAGGGGGAACTGGGCTTGGACTTTCCATCGTCAAAACAATTGCCGAAAAACACGACGCAAAAATTGAATTTGAAAGTAAGGTTGGTGAGGGAACAACCTTTAGGGTAATTTTTAATAAGCCGAAGTTGGTAAAGGAGGAGCGTGATGATGCGAGCATATGATATCATACTAAAGAAAAGAAACGGTGAAAAATTGAGTTACGATGAAATAAAATTCATGGTGGATGGATATGTAAAAGGAGAAGTTCCAGATTATCAAATGGCGGCCTTTCTAATGGCCATTTATTTTCGACACATGGATGAAGAAGAACGCGCGTGGCTGACCGAAACTATGGCAAATTCTGGTGACAAAATCGATCTTTCAAGCATTCCAGGGGTGAAAATTGACAAGCATTCCACGGGTGGTGTGGGTGATAAGACAACACTGGTGGTTGGTCCACTTGTGGCTTCGTTGGGTATCCCAGTTGCAAAGATGTCGGGGAGAGCTCTTGGCCACACTGGTGGTACGATAGATAAGTTAGAATCAATCCCGGGATTTAGAACGGCACTTTCCGAGGAAGAGTTTTTCAGAAACGTTAAAGAGATAGGAATTGCTATTGCTGGTCAGACGGCAAATTTGGTACCGGCTGACAAGAAGATTTACGCACTTAGGGATGCTACTGCCACGGTTGATGAGGTTTCACTTATTGCTGCAAGCATTATGAGTAAAAAACTTGCTGGTGGTGCCGACGGTTACGTTTTGGACGTCAAAGTTGGAAGTGGCGCGTTTATGAAAACACTTGAGGAAGCTAGAGAACTTGCGCATGCAATGGTTGGTATTGCTAAAGCTCACGGTAAAAAAGCGGTAGCAGTGTTGACAAATATGAACTTTCCTCTTGGAAGAATGGTAGGAAACTCTCTGGAAGTTCTTGAGGCGATAAAAACACTTAAAGGAAAAGGCCCCAAGGACTTCACAGAGCTTTGCTTGAACTTGGCTGCGTGGATGTGTCATCTCGCTGGGCGTGGAACATTTGATGATTGCTTAAAGTTGGTGGAAGATTCGTTGAAATCTGGCGCAGGACTTGAGAAATTCAGGCAGATGGTGGAATGGCAAGGTGGCGATCCAAGAGTTGTCGATGAACCTGAAATCATTTTGCCCATAGCTCGCGAAATCGTGGAATTCAGGGCATGGAAATCCGGATATGTCTATGCGATTGACGCGGAAAAGGTTGGCATAGCTTCAAACTACTTGGGAGCGGGACGCAGAACAAAAGAAGATATTATTGACCACAGTGTTGGAATTGAGATACTTAAGAAGGTTGGTGATAAAGTCAGCGAGGGTGAAACGATAGCGTTGTTGTACGTTTCACCGAGAAGTGACGTAGCAGAAGCAATTAAACTGTTGCGTGAAAGTTACAAGCTGCACGAAAGCTGTCCCGAGCCCGAGCCGTTAATTTTTGGCGTGGTCCAGTGAACGAGATGTTGAGGGGGAAAAATGGTGAGAAAGATTAGAACATTGAAATTTGTTCTAATACTAATTTTTATTCTCATTTCTTCCGGAAGAATTTTTGGCCAGTTCCTTATTTTTAACGGAAAAGTGTACAAGGCTGCAAATGGATACTTGAGTGAAGAACAACTTCGAAGTATGGGATTCAACGTGCTTAAGAATTCAAAAGTTTATCTTGTGTTCAACAGAAAGCTCATAATTGGGAGTAATGGAGACTTTCTTGTGGATTTCGAGCAATACGTTCCAAATTCTTATCAGATTCTCAATGGAACGCTTTACGTAAGGGACAGTTTTATCGCAACTTTTCTTAACTTGAAGCGTTCGGAAAATACATACTACGATAAACCTATTGCAATCACCTATGTTACCATGCAACAAAACGAATTGGTCATTCAAACCGATATTGAAGTGGACAGGGAGTTTATCAACGTATCACTTTCCGGTGGAAAGCTGAAGATTCAAATCATGCCAGCAACCTTTCAGGCAGCTGCAGTTCCAGACAAAGTAGGAGTTATCACCAATAATGATGTCGTACAGCTCACCAGCGAGAACGAATACGAGGATTACCAATTAACGGTTGAAGGAAAGCGATTCATTATACTTTTAGTTCCAAAGGAACAACGATTGGAATATGTTCGTAAAGTAGAAAGATTCATGGGACACTATTACACGGTTAGCTATCTTATTGCCGACCCGAAACTTGTGGACTTTGTTCCACTCCTTCCCAGCGGTGGTATCGGCAAGACGGCAACGCTGGCAAATATACTCAAAGCCAACGGTCTCTTGCATGGTATAAATGCAAACTATTTTGATCCCAACACAGGACTTCCTATCGATATTATTATAGCGAACGGAAGAGTTTTATCGCATCGGTACGGTCTTAGACCTGTTTTTGTTGAAACTTGGGATGACAAAGTATTTATACGCAAAGCCTACTTCGATGTGACTGTTCGGCTTGGGAGTGTTCTCCTGCTTGTCAAGGGAGTAAACACACCTTCGTTCTCAGAGCTGAACCTTTACACCGAAGAATACAGTTTAACAATTCCGCGAGATTCAACGCGAGAATACATAGTAGTAAGGAACGGAAAAATAGATTCTTTTGGCTACGTTAAAAACGTACCTGACGGAAGAAATTCCTACGTCGTAATGGTTAGCAGGGATTTGTTTAACAGATTTTTGAAAGCTTTAAAGCCAGGGGACAATTTTTCTTTAGAGGTTTACACTGATGAGGGTTATAGAATAAAGAATGCAATTGGAGCTGGGCCGTTAATAATACAAGATGGTAAGATTATTGAGGACTCACGTGAGGAAAAATTGCGTTACGGTGGTGGTATTCCGACATCGAGAACTACGAGAACTATTATAGCTATAAAAAACGGCAAAGTTCACCTAATCACGATAGAGGGTGGAATTGGTATGAACTTTGATGATGTTGCGAAGTTTTTGATTGATAAAGGTTACCAATCAGCGATGATGCTTGATGGTGGTGGCTCAACGGCGATGGTTTACCAAGGGCGTTATGTAACTAGCCAATCCCCACGAAACATTCCGGTAGCCCTCGGACTTAGGTAAGTAAAATGGGGTGATAGTTATGAAGAGGACATCTCTATTTAAAGTGACGGTTTTCATGCTCTTAGTAAGTCTTGCCTCCTGTATAGGAAACATCGCAGGTAGCTCGATAATCCTTGAAGCACCAAAGAATGGGGAAACAAACGTACCATTCAACAATCTGAATTTCGTGTTCACAGTAAAAGTAACTGGCGATTATGAATTGTTCGTTAGTGACGAAAAGGGAAATACGGTGTACCAAGAAACGTTAGCTAGCGTTGGAGGAAAGATTGTTCATACCGTACCGACAGGTAAGCTGCGACCAAATACACTATATAGATGGTACGTCAGGCGAAAAGGTACCGATAGCGTTGCGAGCGAAATGTGGCGGTTTAAAACGAAGGAAAACAGTGCCCCGGTGTTATCAAACCCTAAGCCAGATAAGCTTGACAGAGAACCTTTTGGTGCGCTGGCACTGACCTGGAACGCTGAAGATCAAGATGGTGATACTTTGGAATACAAGGTAAAGGTTTACAAGAAGGGTGAAACCACTCCAGTGTTCAGCAAAATCTTAAACGATACAGCAGGAGTTGTGAAAGATTTGGAACAGACCACAGAGTACGAATGGACGGTTGTTGCAACGGACCCATGGGGTGCAGTTAGCAATGAGCTTCGTGCAAGTTTCAAAACAAAAGAAAACGAGGCCCCACAAGACATTCGCTTGATTGAACCGGAAATAAAACCTAATCAGAAGGTTAAGTTCAACAATTTAAAACTAAAGTGGGAAGGCATTGATCCGGATCGTGAAGACTTACTTTACACCGTAACGATTACTGGCGAGAATCAGACCAGAGCACTAATAACACTTCAAAAAGACACGGAGTATACTGTTGACTTGCGGCCGTCGACCGGTTACACTTTGGTAATCGAAGCCACGGACAAATACGGAAAGAGCTTGAAAAAACAGTTTCACTTCTCAACGAACGATAACACTCCACCTGATAAACCTGTACTCAGACAACCCGCAAACAACGATCGAATAAACATTAAGAAACAAAGCAACTTAGATTTTCAATGGGAAATTGCAAGAGACCGCGACGAAGATGTTGTCATGTACAAAATAGTCATTAAAAGAGGTAATTTGAGCATCGAGGAACGGAATAATTTAACGACAAATAGTTACTCCGTTTCGCTTACCTCAGGAAAGTTCAAGATTGGCGAACGCTACGAGTGGTATGTTGAGGCGTACGATAAATGGGGTGGTGTGAGCAAAAGCGACGAATACACCTTTGAACTTTATGCTAACAGTCCGCCGAGTAAGCCAATGAGTCCGAACCCGAGTGATGGAGCTAAGAATCTTCCCAACAGAATCAGATTGAGTTGGATTGCGACTGACGAAGATGGTGACAAGCTTTATTATGACATTTATATTGGGGATAGTCCATCGAACTTAAAGCTTGAGGTTTCCAATCTCGAGGTGCCAGAATACCTAAGACCGACACTTTTTGAATATTCAAAAACTTACTACTGGAAAATCGTGGTGAAGGATGGTTACAATCCGCCGGTTGACGGTGATGTCTGGAGTTTTACAGTTACATCCGAAGATAGGCCTCCTTCTGTTCCTGAACTTATTGGACCGGTGAACGGTGCGACGGGTTTGCAATTTAACAACCTCAGACTTTCCTGGAAAGCAAGCCAGGATGACCACACTCCACGTGATAAGTTAGAGTATATTGTTGTGTTGGGTCAAGCTGATTCGATGACCGCTGTTGCAACCGTTACCGGCTTAACTACCGACGCGGTCGAGTACGTCGTGAACAACCTTAAGCCATTGACGAAGTACTATTGGAGAATCGAGGTAAAAGATTCCTTCGACAACTATGCTTACAGTCAAACATGGAACTTTACAACGAAGGTGAACACACCTCCGAAAACACCGTACAACCCCAGTCCGGCTGATGGAAGCGTGGCACGACCTGGAATT
>JAUQPP010000091.1 GCA_030550315.1 Thermotogota bacterium
TGAAAACCTTGACATTGTGAAAATTTTCAACTTCTAAATTAAATCTTCCCCACTGGTGCCAGGTAAACCACAAACTCATCGGTCCCATCCACAAGCAGAAACTTGTCCATCAAGTCCTGCGAATAGGAAGCTATCGCGCATGTTCCAGCGCCTATAGCTTCGCAAGCAAGGTAAAGGTTTTGACAAACATGCCCTGCGTCCAGAAGTATAGCTTTGTGGGATGCTGGGCCGTATCTCCATTCGGTCCGATACGGAATCGTGGTCCATATAAAAACTGCGGCTGCGCTGCCAACAAATTCTTGGTCAAGCGTTGCTCGAATTATTTCTTCGCGCAAATATCGATCCTTTCTGTGGAGGATAAGTTTGTGCTCAAGGGGAAGGTATCTGTAGATGGCTTCTTCAAGGTTTTCAACATTTCTTACGTAGACGTAGGTTTCGAAGGGATGTCTCGCACCAGCTGATGGGACTGTCCTGAAAGTTGCACGTTCAGTGACATTTTTAACACCTTGTGTGGCCCAGAGTAAAAAACTAAGCTCTTCAACACTCAGAGGTTCGTTACTATACTTTCGGTGGCTTTTTCTATCGTTTATCGCTTGAGCTATGGTTTTGGTCCCAAGTTCCTTAACCATTGGGAGATCTATTAAAAACGCTCCAGGAGGTACCGGTTTTTCAAAATCTGGTCTTGGAACTCCTTTCTTTTGATCACTGACAAAATGTTCAAGTACTTCCCAATTTGATTTCAAGAACTTTCTGCCTTCCTCAAACATATGGTTACCTCCCTTTTTTCAGTTACTTTCTAGATTTTCCAAAACTCGGCAATATTATATCATCAATCCGTTGAAAAACTAATGTGTTAACCCTTTAGTTCCAAAGTTCCATTACAACAAGGCACAATAACAGAGCAGCCTTTAATAATTTGGATTGAAAAAATTGGCAAACGAGTCTTGATTATATAAACTTCTGAGTGGATGTCAAAGCCTAACAACTTGTTCAAAGGTCGTGCAAAATCCGGCCCTGTTTTCTACATTCACTCGAATCTTTAATCCACCACTACATTTTACCAACTTTGCTTTTTAGAGATTCCAGTTCACGATAACATGTTTCAAGACAAATTTAAAGTTGAGTGCGAGTTTGCTTGCAGATAAGGGATAAAGTTCATGTTTCCCGGAACGTGCGGCGTATATTGCTGAACCTGGCAATCTTGTTGAGAGCAAGAAGTGTCTTTTAAGGTATAGTCGAGGATTTTAGAATATGACACTTCTCCTGAAAACCAAAGCAATCCCTTTACAGTTAACGACAAAACTGAGGAGGCTGCGATAAGGCAGTGAGAAGCTGCATATGTAGTGGCTGCGGTGCAAATTTGTATGCTCTATATTGTTTGTGCTTCATTAGATTCAGCAAAGAGTTGATGATTAAGATTTGTAGCGAACAAACGCTATGTCACAAAGTTTGGAAATTGGAGATAAATGATTTACGCTTAGCTTTCTGCTGTTCAACTATACTTTAAACTGCGAATTATCTTAAAACCGAATAGACAGCTTTTTCGGTGCTTTGAATGTATGTTAAAATATAACATGTCCAAAGAAGACGAAATTCATGGGGTGAGCAGATGATAACAACTATCGTGCTTCTGCGAATGGACCTGAGAGTTTCGGACAATCCCGCGCTTTTTGAAGCGTCGAAAAGAGGAGCGGTCCTACCTGTTTTTCTTTATACAAGAGACCTTTTTCCACGTCCAATCGGTGCAGCTAAGAAATGGTGGCTTCATCGAGCACTTGAGAGTTTCGCAGGAGAGCTTAAGAGAAGGTACAACGCAGACCTAGTTTTCCGAACTGGTGAGAGTGCCTTGGATGAATTGGAAAAGCTCGTTTTCGAAACGAAAGCGAGTGGCATATTTCTTAACAAGAATTACGATCCTCTGACAAAAAATGTTGAGGAAAGGATTATTGAACACTTTAAGAAACGTGGGTTAGATGTACGTAGCTTTAAATCCTTTCTTTTGCATGAGCCAGAAGAGTTAAGAACAGATGAAGGGAAACCCTATACCGTCTTTACTCCATTTTGGAAGAAGTTTCAAGCAGAGTGTGTCGTTCCAAAACCGCTAGGAATTCCTGAAAGTATTTTAAAACCAGATGTTATCGTTTCTTCAAGAAAGTTGGAAGAACTTAAACTCTTGCCGAAAATTAAGTGGTACGATGAAATGGAAAAGTTTTGGAATGTATCAGAAACACAGGCTTTTGAGAGATTGAAATATTTTCTTGATAACGCGCTTGATACTTACAAATGCCTTAGAGATCGGCCAGATTTAGACAACACATCGATGCTTTCACCGTACCTTGCAACTGGGATGATTTCTCCAAGGCAAATTTGGCATGCGGTAACTGAAAGGTACAGTGGTATGCTCAGTGAAGGGGCTTATTCATTCCTAAGAGAACTCGGCTGGAGGGAGTTTTCGTATCACATTCTCTACCACAAACCAGAGCTTGTTAATACGAACCTCCGGAGAGAATTTGATGAGTTTCCTTGGTCCTGGGAAACGGACGAATTATTTTTGAAGTGGACCCAGGGTTTAACTGGAATTCCCATTATCGATGCTGGAATGCGACAACTTTGGAAGATAGGTTGGATGCACAACAGGGTTCGGATGATAGTAGCCTCGTGGCTGACGAAAAATATGCTAAAGCATTGGAAACTTGGTGAAGAATGGTTCTGGAATACTTTAGTGGACGCGGATATTGCCAACAACGTTCAGGGATGGCAGTGGACAGCTGGATGTGGAGCGGATGCGGCGCCCTACTTTAGGATATTCAATCCTGTTTTGCAAGGAAAGAGGTTTGATCCAAGCGGTGAATACGTCAAAAAGTGGGTTCCAGAGTTGCGAAGTCTCCCTTCAGAATACGTTCATGCACCATGGGAAGCTCCGAAAATTGTGCTTCGAAGCGTTGGTTTTGAACTTGGTAAAGATTATCCCTTACCGATGTTGCCTATAGAGGAATCTCGAAATAAAGCATTGAGTATCTTTAAACAACTAAGTAAGCGCGGACGGCTACAGACTTGAATTCGTAGAAGAGCCTGATAGGTAATAAAGAAACGCAAGTGTGCTAATGAATAAGAAAATTCCCTCTATAGGACCTTTTATCGATGGGCCAAAGTTCTGAATCACCAAACCACTCAAGATAGGACTTACGATCCGTGTTAAACCATCTACGGAGTTAAATATTCCAAGCGTTCCCCCTATCTTTTCTTTCGGAACAACTTTGGTTACCGTTGATGTTATTGAGACACTTGAAAGTGCAGAGGTTACTGAGATAGGACTTATTATTAGAAGAAGTACGGGCAACCGTCACGAGAGAGAGTAAAAAGACAGAAATACAACATTCAATGGAAGTGAAAGCTTCAATAAGTCAGTTTCATCAAAGCGCTTACTTACAATGCAAATTAGAGATCCTTGAGTAAATGCAACAAAAATGCCCACATATGCAAGAATTAAGCTCGTACTTGTTACGTCTAGGTCTAGTTTACGCATGGAAAAAAGAGCGAATCCAGACTCAAACATGGTGAAAGCTACTGAGTAGAAAAATTTAAAAAGGAGTAGGGTCCGTACCGAAGTCTGACTTATTGTCCTTTTTAGCTCGTTGAATGTAAAAGGTACTCTTTTTGGATCAGCAGGTTTGGATTCTGGCAGCAATGTTGCAATCATTATCAAGTTGGCAGTTGCAATTCCGGTAGCAACAAAGGCTGGAATGGAGAAACCGAAGCGACTTAGGTATCCTCCGAAAGCTGGTCCAATGATAAATCCCAACCCAAAAGCAGCACCTATTAAACCGAGGCTTCGTGCCCTGCTTTTTTCATCCGTAAAATCGCTAATGTACGACTGGGCAACCGTGATGTTCCCACCAGTTAATCCATCGAGTAATCTTGAGAGAAAAATTACGCCCATGTTTTTGCGAATCCAAGCATCACAAGGGAAGCGAGGGACCCTCAAACGCTCAAAAGGAGTGCCCTTTTTCTTCCAAACTTATTCGATAGTCTACCTATGAGCAGTGCAGCGAAAATCTGGCCAAGTGGATAAGTTGCACCAAGAAGGCCGATCAGTACATCAGAAGCCCCAATCTGTTTGGCGTAATATGGTAATAAGGTATGATGAGTCCGAATCCAATCATGTCAGCTAGGACTATAAAAAAACAAGGAAAGTAGGCTTCGTTGCTTGAAATTTTCCATAACTTGCACCTTCCTTATATGTGTTTTCCGTAAGGTGGTTTTCTCCATTATATAACACAACCTTGTGGATTTGTACAATTTTTTGTTTGTATTTAGTTTATTTTGTGTTATAATAAAAGACAAACATAAAGACTCGGAGGATTTATCTGTGAAACTATTTACTTTCATTTTAACGATTATCGTGGATGCTCTATACCGTATAAGTATTAAAGAACGGGTCTTGACACGCGATAATTTTGCAGCTGATAAAATCGGACCTTTCTTTCCTGAAACGGTTTCAGTTATTATTCCGGCGCGGAATGAGGAGCGGAATATTGGAAAGATATTGGAAAGTTTGGTTGTTCAAAATGTACAGCTACACGAAATTATGGTTGTTAATGACAACTCAACTGACAGAACCACCGAGATTGTGAAAGATTACTCGTTGTGTTTTGAGAACGTTAAATTAGTCAGTCTTGAAGATGAGCCACCGAGCGGATGGGTAGATAAATCCTGGGCCATATGGAATGGTGTGCAGAAT
>JAUQPP010000023.1 GCA_030550315.1 Thermotogota bacterium
ATCTATATACAAGTTCCCATCGGGGCCAATGTAAAACGGAAATGGTACGCTTTGGATGGAGAAACCTTTTCGAAGCTTGGAATAAATGTACACGAGCTCACCGATTTCGATGTTAAAATCGCTCATTTTTTTGATTTCTTTGTATATACCCGTAAGGGTTATGAAGTTCTTCCTTACAGCATTCTGAGCCAGTTTTTCGATGATAACTCTTTGTTTATCGAGTCTTCCAATGTCACCCTCGGCGGTTTTTCTAAAACGCAAGTACGCAAGAAGCTCTTTACCTTTCATCTTGTAAAACCCTGGGGAAAAATCAATTTCCAAACCTTGTGCAACGTCTTTGTAATGCATCGGTCGGTCAACGAAAATTTCAACCGGCCCAAGCTCGTCTCCAAGGTACCTGAAAATATCGTAGTCAACAATGACGTGTCTATGTATTTCCAAGCCCGTAAGGTTTTCAATCCGTTTCTTGAAGGCTTCTAGTCCTTCGACCTGGAAGAAACCGTTTATTTTTCGGCCTTCGATAATTAGATCTCTCGGGATACTTGATATGACAAGCTTTTTGTTTGTCAGATCAACACTCGCAACGAGAATTACATCGGTACGGCGTGTACCACCAATGTCTTTGTCGAGTCCAAGCACAAGTATGTTCACGGGATCCTCCGTCGGTACTATGAGTATTCGCACAAAAAAGTCTATCCAAAGGAGTGTGATGCTGAGGGCTAGGGCAATTCCAACGATAATTGCAAACAGAAAGACGAGGTTTCTCATGCTCTAGCCGTTCCCCTTGACCCAGGCTACGTACGGTAAGTTTCTGTATTTTTCGTTGTAATCCAGACCATAACCAATGACGAACTTATCCTCGATTTCGAATCCGACAAAGTCAGGGGTTACCTGGGAATTGCGTCCAAGTTTCTTAAGTAATGTGACTACTTTGAGGTCAGCTGGACGGTATCTTCGAAGGTAATCGAGGATGTACGAAAGCGTAAGACCTGTGTCAAGTATATCCTCGACTATGATCACGTATTTGTTCTCAATAGGTTCGTCGATCCAACTTTTCACCCTTATCCTACCTGTGGAAGAAACTCCGGAATAGCTGGCAACTTGGATGAAAGAATATTCAACGTTCAAATCGATGTTTTGCACCAAGTCACTGAAGAAGTGGATAGAACCTTTTAACACACACACTGCGTGGATTGTGTCAGTTTTGTCTCTGTAGTACTCGGTAATCTCTCTTCCCATTTGTTTAACACGTTCTTTAATTTGCTCAGCAGGAATTAGCACTTCAATCATGCTTTACCTCCTATCCGAACTATTTTTCTATTACTCCCGAGCATACAACTTTGTCACCGTCGTAAAAGACTGCTATCTGTCCGGGTGTGACACCGAACGTTGGTTCTGAGAATTCCACGTTCAGTGTTCCATCATTTTGTACGTTGACTTTGCAGGCTACCTCTTTGAATTTCTTACGTATCTTAACGGTTGCAACGAAGTGGGATGGAAGTTCCTCATAGCTATTGTAAAGCTTAACTATCATGTTTTTCTGGTACACACTATCCAAAGGTGCGACCACAATGAAATTTCCGTCAATGTTTTTTGCCTTTACGTACAAACGCTGACCGGCAGCGATACCTATTTTACGCTGGCCGATCGTGTAAAACGGCAATCCGTCATGCTTGCCGATTATTTTACCATCTTCGGTGATAACGTTCCCTCCTTCGATTTTAATGCCGCGTTCTTCGAAAAACGCCCGAAGGTCATTGTCCGGTAAGAAACATAGATCTTGGGAATCTATCTTTTGTGAGACATGTATTCCAACTTTTTCTGCGATTCTTCTGACCTCTTCCTTTGTGTACTGACCGTTTGGCAAGATGAGTCGAGCTAGTTTTTCTTTTTTAATCGAAGCAAGGAAATAAGACTGGTCTTTTTCTTTGTCGAGTGCTTTGTACAATTTTCCATCGACAATTCGGGCATAGTGTCCAGATGCAACGTAATCCATCCCGTCGTTGAATGCGATTTCCATAACAACTCCGAACTTAATAAGTTCGTTACAGAAAAAACATGGATTGGGAGTTCGACCTTTGAGATTTTCGTGGATAAAGTAATCTACTATTTTCTCTTCAAAAATATCTTCAATATGCAAGATTTTGAACGGCACGTTGAATTTCTTTGCGATTAGTTGAGCGTCGTACGTGTCCGATGGACTGCAACATACTTTGTGTTTGATTTCCTTTGCTATGTAAATTCTATCCGGTACGGTTTTCATGTGGTAAGCGGTGACATCGTAACCCTGCGAAATGAGCAAGTAGAGTGCTACTGCACTGTCAACGCCACCACTCAGAAGGACTCCGACTTTTTTCACCTGTTTCATTACCTCGCTTTCTGTGTGTACTTCTTAGGAGTTTTCACGCTTTCAAATTGCTTACACATTGCTTTGTAGTCATTCACGAGTTTTTCTAGAGTCACCGATTTTAATGTTTCTTCAATCTTTTTGGTTATGGTTTCCCATATGTTATTTACGGCGCAAGTTTCTGGCGTGCTTGTTTCCTCATTGATTTTTACAAAGCACCGCACCGTTTCCTGTGGGTTGTCAACACTCGAAACGATGTCGTAGATAGTGATTTCAGAGAGCTTTTTAGATAATTCGTAACCTCCACTCCTACCCCTGTAGGCTTTGAGTAATCCGTGTCTTGTGAGGTCTGCAAGGATCTTTTCGGTGAATTCCAAAGGTAGTTTCTCCCGACAGTTGTTTACGATTTCCCGAGCTGTAACACGTTTTTCCTGGAGTCCTATTAGCAACATTATCTTTATAGCATACTCACTTTTCATCGTAATCGCCATCAGTTCACCGCCTTTAGCCTGGTCAGATAAGTTTCAGAAGTACTTTTTAGTTCGTTGCCGACTGTTTTAAGATGAAGACCGGGTGTACGGATATTCCCATGTTCAGCGCGATACGTACGTCGGAGACGTACACGTCGATTCTATTACCTTTGATTGCGCTTCCGGTATCTTGAGCGATGAAAATTGTGTTACCAAGTGTCGGTATGTAAACCAGTGACCCTAAAGGAATAACGTTTGGATCCACAGCAATAGTTTTAAAGGGAATCGGCACTACTCCACTGCGTGCAATTCGGAATGTCGGGTGCGTAGGTACCTTTCCATCATCCCACTCCGAGTAGAAAGTGATTAGAAAAATACCAGCATAATCAGTGAAGAGTCTGAGAGGATCTCTCGGCTCACCATCTATGTATATCTCAAAATGGAACACATCATCACACTTTCCGAGGGGAACATCGTTAGACACAAAACTTCCAACTTTGAGGTTTGCGTTTATACCTCCGTAAACAGCCGTAACCATGTTACCGTGGTCTATCGTTATGCGGTTACCATCGATACTAACAATCCGGCCAGGAAGTATTGGGTAAATATCCTTTCCCTGGGCCTTAAATTTAATTCCAAAATTTCGCACGCCGTTAATTTCCTGGCCGTGGTACGCAACGATGTCCGAAGGTTGAATCTTCAGAGGTGTGCGTACGTAGTTCTTTGGATCCTCAACGGGAATTTTAATCACTTGTCCAACGCTTATCCTCGATGGATCGTTGATTCCATTGATGCGTGCGAGGTTGTCAACGGTTGTTTTGTAAGCACGTGCAATTTGGGCGAGCGTGTCTCCTGATTTTACAATGTAATAAATATAGCCCTCGTCGAGGCGGAGAAGTTTCTGGATGCTGGATGTCTCAATGGCTTTTTTGATTCGTTCCAGTTCAGTTTGAAAAGCGGATTGCCGTTGTTGGATGTTCGCAACAATTTCCTGTAAGTTTTTTACTGTGTTCATCAGGTTGACCAGGTCATTTGATTGAGTTGAGCTTGTCGTGCCGAGGGTTGCACCGTCATTCTGCATCGCCAACTTCACACGGATAGCAAAGAGTTGCTTGGACAGTTCGGCTTCCAGGTCCGTGATTTTTTTCAAGAGTCTATCCGCGTCCAAGCGAAGCCTGGATATGTCAGATGATTGCCTATCATTCGCGGTGCTAAGGTTATTCACTTCCGCTTTAAGTTTTGCTATCTCCTCGGATATATGTTTAAACGTGCCTGTTGCAGATGAAAAAGTCGAGGATTTTTGTTCAAGTTCTTCTAGTTTTTTTTGAAGTTCGGAGATTTTTTGCTCTAAGACCGCAAGTTTTTTTGAAATGTCTCCTGCATTCGATTCGACAGGTTTCCTTGACTGATATTCTTTCTCAAGTTTTTCCACTCTGCTCTGGAGGTCTTCGACCTTTTGATAGCTTTCCAAAAGGTAACCCAATGGCACGCATGAGGTAAGGAAGAACGTAGATAAAATCAAAAATGCAGGTATTTTGGTAATTGACAGAAGGCTTACTTTAGGTCTTTCCATCTTTCCCTTCCCACCTTCACGTAGAATGAGCTAGAATTCTTGTACTTTGTAGCGAGCGTGGAGAACCACTTTCTTGCCTCTTCCTTTTTTCCAAAGCGTTTTGAAAGTTCGGCAAGATAAAAAAGGATCATAGGTTCTTTTTCTTCCTCTATGTATGTACTCATATAGCACTCTTCAAAGCTAACCAACGCCTTGGCTAACGCTTTATTCTCGGCCTCAATGTCTTTCAGGTCTCTATGAAGCCAGCCCATCCTGAGGTACATTTCGGCGACTTTGCAGAGCTGTTTTTTCGCGCGATAACACAACGCCGCAAGTGCGTAGGATATTAAGGCTGTTTTGTGGTCTCTCTCTTTACCAAAGTCTATCGCTTCGGGAATTTTCACGGTTGAAAGTACGTTTTTGAGTTCGTCAAGGTAAATAGGGGATATGTATTTTTCAAAATCGATTTCAAGTGCTGCATAGTAACACGTGTTGCAGACTACTATCGAATAAAGTAGAGGATTTATACCCTCATAATTTGGTTTTAAATCTTCATCGTAACTCTTTACTACGATTTTTTCAGTGAAAACTTTTTTCGACGTTATTTGACTTCCGCACAACGGGCAAGTGTAGTTCTTATCCCACGTTTCAGGTGTTATCGTTATCATCACCTGCCAAAAGGGCTTCAACAAAGTCATGCGGATTGAATGGTTTCAAGTCTTCGAGCCCTTCTCCAACACCTACGAATTTGATTGGTATGCCAAGTTCCTTAGCGATCGCTATCGCTATACCACCCTTTGCCGTACCGTCGAGTTTCGTAAGTACAATCCCGGTAACACCGACAATCTCCCTAAAAGTTTTCGCTTGCTGGAGTCCGTTTTGCCCAGTCACCGCATCTATAACCAACAGCACTTCGTGCGGGGCATTTGGTAAGACTTTTTTGATCACTCTGTTTATTTTTGCAAGCTCCTCCATTAAGTGACGTTTGTTGTGCAATCTTCCAGCAGTGTCCAGTATGACAACGTCTTTGGACTTCGATATTGCATGGTTAACAGCGTCGAACGCGACAGCTGCAGCGTCGGCCCCTTCCATGTGTGATATAAACGTTGCACCAGCACGTTCGGCCCAGACTTTAAGTTGGTCGATTGCCGCCGCACGAAAAGTATCGCAAGCACCAATGACCACCTGTTTTCCTTCCTCGCGGAACATTGCCGCGAGCTTTCCACATGTAGTAGTCTTGCCGGAACCGTTTACTCCAACCATGCTGATCACAAACGGTTTTTCAACTGGAATGTTCAAGCCGTTTGGTTTGCTTAGAATTTCGATGAGTACTTCCTTGAGTGTTCCAAATGCGTCTTCTGATTTTTTCTCTTCGAGTTTTTTGATGATATACTCCGTAGCTTCCACTCCAACGTCGGCGGAAATGAGTAACTCCTCTATCTCAGCTTTGGTATCTTCGTCCAACCTCCGGCTTTTAAGAATTTTCGTGATATGGTTAAAGAATGTTTCTCGACTTTTTCTAAGTCCCTCTTTTAGTTTTTCGAAAAAGCCCATTTGACCCTCTCCTCCCGTCTGTAGCTTAATCTGAGCATTCTTGTGATTGGTGGTCCATTGAAGTGACTTGAGACTAACAACCTTTATCTGCCAGTTCTATACAAGCAAATACTAAACCACTCTTTGGACTCTTGATTATTCTGTTAAACGGTGTTTTTAGGCGATCAAGTAAGCTATCTTTTTCCAGTGTTTTGATAACCACACGCTTTCTTGCGATTCTAACGAATTCGGAAATCAGTTGATCATCGACCGTGTCATAACTTGCCAGGGGGCGTAGTGGATTGAGTGCGGAACTCTCGTACTTCGGATTTTCAAACATGGGATCGCAATAAACTATGTCGAACGATTTGTTGCCTTGCCTACTCACGAAAGTTCGCATATCGTCGTTGTAAAGTTCGATTTTTTGTATAGCACTGTTTATCCAATCCTTTTTTGCGACGTAATGCTTCAATCCGTACGAAACTACGTTGTAGATGTGTTCCGAAACCTCGGTCCCCACGACTTTAGAAACAAAATAAGCAATGAAGATTGCATCCATTCCTAGGCCAAACGTTGCATCGTAAACGACATCGTTACTTTCAGGTTTTAAAGCCTCGAGAAGGTAATCGCGGCCGTCACGTTTGAAATTCTCCATACGTATTTTGGCTATACCGGGGTGAAAGAATAATCTTTGGCCACCTACCAATATTGATAGTTGAAGGTTGTTGTCAACTACGTAGAAAAACTCAATAAGTCCATTTCTGAGCTTTTCACCTACGTGTCTGCGGTTTAAATAGGGAATACCAAGCGATTGGGATAACGTCTTTGCCTGGAGAACCGCTTCTCTCGATGGATTGTTAGATGTTGTTATTACGCACCTGTACTTTTTAAGCATTGCCTACTCACTAGCCTCCTGAGTAGTATCAGTGGCTTCAAGTGATGATTTCTTTAATAGCTCTTCCTGCTCGATTGCTTTGATTATGCGCTGTAACCTTTCAACCTCTCTCTCTTTTTCCTGGATTTCTTTCTTCTTTTCTTCTATAGCTTTTTCCAAAGCTCTGTGCTCTTCACTTAGTCTTTTATACGCCATGTAGGAGGTGAAGAAATACGAGAGGAAAACAACCAAGAGTGTGAAATAGAATACTAGTAGTAAATTTGGCACACGTCTTTCTTGTCTTTTACGTATCTTCATGGTCACCCTCTGTTAATCGAATTTCACTTTATCTTCTTTTACGTTCGAATCTGAAGGGGAAATCTTCACAATTTGTGTTCCGCGCTCGTTCACAAAGTTGATGCTTTTGTTTCTCTCTGTAAAGTAAACGAACTGCTTCACTGTACCTGTTGCTGAAGTAAAAAGTATTTGTTCGAAATCTGATTTGACAAACACGAATTCTTCCACGCTACTCTGGACGATAAATTTGAAAGCAGATGATTCTGGAAGCAAAATAAAACTTGGTTGCTCGGTGTTCTCGTAAAAATTTATCAAAATGAAATTGATTTCCGGGCGGACGTTGTTAAGAATTCCAGTAAACTCTTTTCTGAACTCTTTCTCACCGATTATAGTGTCGGTTGCGAATTTGGTTTCTAATGAAACGTTCAAAGTAAGATTTAACGTATCGCTTTTGGAAATTATCCGTATCTCGCGCGTTGTATCTTCGTTGAATATATTTTCTTTCCCTACGATGGATAGTTGTTCGCTGACATCCGGTGCTGAAACACGGATGGTTGCGTTGAGCTGGGAGATGGAAACTTTTGAAAGCTCAAGTCGACCTTCCTCGTTCCGGATTTGATCAACCAAGGTTTTTGGTAACCCTTGGACGTAAATTCGAAGGACGTATTCTCGACTTCCGGAACCTTGGACAAGTTTGCTTAATAGAAATCCACAACCACTGGAAAGCAAAACTGCGATGGAAATGAATGCAAATAAAACTACCAGCTTAAGTTTCTTCAAGTTCTGAATCACCTCGTATTCCACCTTCAACGGTCATTTAAAATTCACGTTTGTGACGATAACAACGTAGCCGTTTTGCTCATGATAATCGACTTTTACACGCTCCGGGGGGATGTTGAATTTTTTGGAAATAGTTTCTATCACTGCGTATTTTATTTCTTCCTTATTTGCCTCGAACTCCTCAAGGGGGATCATCTTTACAATTTCTCTTCTTCTTGAAAGCATCGTCTCAAGCCTTTCGGCAGCTTCTTCCTTGGGAGTTTTGAAGTGTTTACTCTTCTTTTTCTTCTTAAATATATCGATTATCCACATCGTTCTCACCTCTTCTTGAAGATTGACAACAATGAACTGAGGAAGCCCTTTGAAATACCTTTTAAGTCTTCATCTATAGGAACCTCTTCCCCCTTGATCCTTCGAACGATGTTCTCGAAACTGCGTCCGATCACGACACCGTCCTCAAGAACGACAGGAATGCCTTTATTGGTTGCGACGATAACTTCTTCGGAATCGGGGATAACACCAATGATGCGCATAGCAAGAGCTTTTTCTACGTCCATTTTGTCTAGCATGTCTCCTCTTTTCGCCATGTGAGGCTTGAATTTGTTCAGCACGATGAACATCTTCTCATCGGTAAATCCGTAATTTTCCAAAAGACCGATGACTCTATCGGCGTCTGAAATTGCTGGAAGTTCAGGTGTAGTGACTATGAATGCGGCCTCTGCCGGTGCCACGGAATTTCTGAACCCTCTTTCGATACCTGCGGGCGAATCGATGAGGATATAATCAAAGTCGTCGTAAAGTTCTTGAACGATCCGTTTCATATCTTCCGGAGACATCATTTCTTTGGTCGCAACTTGCGATGCAGCAAGAAGATAGAGGTTTTTGAGTTGCTTGTGCTTGACTAAAGCTTCCTTGGCTGAAACTGTTCCATTCACTACATCAAATGATGTGTAAATTATTCTATTTTCTAATCCCAAGACAACGTCGAGGTTTTTAAGACCAATATCCGCATCTATGAGACAAACTCGTTCTCCCATCTTCGCGAGTGTGCAGCCTAAGTTCGCTGTAAAAGTCGTTTTACCAACTCCACCTTTTCCAGACGTGACGACGAAAACCTTGTATTTCTGTGCAGGCATGTGAGTTTCACTCCCTCTCGTGCTTTTCGTATATTAGGAATCTTAGTCATTCAAGCCAAGTTTGGCGAAATATACAAGCTCGGCTTCGATGAACGTATCGATTTCTCCATCCATCACGGCCTCAACGTTTCCAGTTTCAACATCTGTTCTGTGGTCTTTAACCATCGTGTAGGGATGGAAGACGTAAGATCTTATCTGGTTTCCCCAGCTTATGTCTCTGAGCTCACCTTGGATCTGTTCAATTTGTTTACGTCTTTTTTCAAGCTCGAGCTGGTAAAGCCTTGCTTTGAGCATCTTCATCGCGGTCTCGCGGTTTTGAAGCTGTGAACGTTCCGTCTGACACGTAACGACTATACCAGTTGGAAGGTGCGTGATACGTACAGCAGATTCGGTTTTGTTCACGTACTGACCACCAGCACCTGAGGCTCGGTAGGTATCCACTCGGATATCCTCTGGCCTTATTTCTATTTCTATATCATCCTCAATCTCCGGCAACACGTTAACCGATGCAAAAGAGGTATGACGTCTTTTGTTTGCGTCAAATGGTGAAATCCTCACAAGTCGATGGACACCACGTTCATGTTTAAGATAGCCGTAGGCCATCTCACCTTTTATGTATATCGTCGCACTTTTTATTCCCGCTTCTTCGCCTTCTTGGTAGTCGACAATTTCCACATCGTACCCTTTTCGTTCGGCCCATCTCATGTACATCCTGAGTAACATCGCGGCCCAGTCCTGGGATTCGGTGCCCCCAGCTCCTGGATGTACAGAGAGATATGCGTTAGCTGTATCGAATTTTCCGTTGAGTATAAGTTCCAGTTCAAATTCTCTGACCTTCTTCGAGACTTCTTCGAGAATTTCTTCGATGTGTTCCTGTATCGACGGATCTTCCTCGGCAAGTTCGATACCTACTTCAAGATCCTCAAAAAGCCTTTTTATTTTCTCCATGTCTTCAATGATTTTTCTGGTACGCTGGAGTTCCCTGTTAACTTGTTGTGCGCGTCGTTGATCGTTCCAGAAATCTGGTTTTAAACTTTCTCGCTCAAGTTCTTCAAGTCTTTTCCTCTTCTCCTCGGGATGAAAAACCTCAAGAATGTCATCGAACTTCTTTCGAAGTTCTTCGATGCGCTGTTTCTGTTCATAAGTGATCATCTTACCACTCCTTTTCTTTTACAGATCAATGTACAAACGTATGTATTGTTTACGTTCTAAATCGGTTATTTACTTGTGAGTACCAAGTATACTATTCCCGCTATCGAGAGCACCAAGAGTGTGATAACTATTTCTTTGCGATAAGTGTACTGGCTTCTATCTACCTCTACAGTTGATTCTTTTTGAACAGCCGTTTTTCCGTCCGAAACTTGAAGGATAACTCTGTATTTTCCGTCCGAGGCACCCTCACCGTTCCAGATAATTTCATTTGCTCCTGGCTTCAACTTGAGTTCTTTGTTGTAAACTATTTTACCAGAAAAATCGACAATTTGAAGTGTAGCACTCGCAGATTTCGAGGAGTAGATTTTTATCGTCGTTTCGTCTTCAAACCAGTCCCCGTTGGGGGAAAATTTTTCAGGGACGAGTTTAAACTCAACATTCAATGGCTGTTCTTTAAACTCGAGCCATATCGGGTTTTCCTTTCTCCCGTGGACCGTGAAACTTTGGACGATATCACTGTAGCCTGGCGATGAGAAAACAAATTCGTAGTTTCCCTGAGGTATAATAAGTTCGTTCGACTTGTCCGTCACGGTACCAATGTACCTGCCATCCTTCAGATAAACGTGGATTGGGTAAGTGTTGGAAAATACAACAAGTTTGCCGTTTACTGTCGGGGTCAGTCGAACAATTTTCGGGGTTTTTTCCACTGTGAAGTATACTCTTTCAAACGAGACTTGCCAACTGGAGCTGACTGCCCACGCAATGTACGAGGCCGGCCCCTCAAACCTCACGACGAGATATCCGGAAGCATCTGTGGTGCCAACTTGTTTGCCGTCCACATAGATTGGAACAAAAGGTTCCCCAGTAAAAAAGACCACCGAGTAATCTGGTAATGAGCTCAGGCTGACGTTGCCTATGGAGATTATAACCTGAAAACTTGCAATTCCAAGTGTATTAAGAGTCACTATCAAAACCAAGAGCACCGCATAGATAAAATTCCTTTTAAACATCTTCTCGCCTCCCGAAAGAGAAGCTTAATGCTTAAATTTCAATATTCCACAAGGTCTTCCTTCAAAAGTTCATGTGCAAGTTGTCTGTCTATCTCGCTAGCAATCAACCCTATGGCCGCAAAAATGTAGTGCTTGTCACGTATTAGTTTCACATTTTCAGGTGGTAGTAACTCCATCGGATGCATTTTCGATAACGGACGTAAACTTTCGAGGACTTCCTTTGCGTGCTTGGAACGCGAGAGAAAACCACCAGTTCCAAAGACGTATTTGATGGCTGTCAGGTCCTTACCCTCAGCAATAGTCTTCCTGCCCGTTGGTGTGTAAAGATGCTTCTTGCTTCCGGCGTGTCTACGAACACTTTGTTGTACACAAAATGTTGCCAACTTACTTATGAAAAGTTCGTCACGTTCCGATTTTGGGTACGGACTAATCCG
Source organism: Thermotogota bacterium (assembly GCA_030550315.1). Classification (GTDB taxonomy): domain Bacteria; phylum Thermotogota; class Thermotogae; order Thermotogales; family Fervidobacteriaceae; genus Fervidobacterium_A. The sequence goes on from JAUQPP010000023.1 coordinate 11,586, forward strand.
TGTCACGAGTTCGTCGAAATCGGGAAACTCTTTTCTAAGGTTGTCAGGTCCCATCATCTCAATAACGTTATGCGCGTTGATGTACAAACCAAGGTCACCTTCAACGGTGCGTTTGGCAAGTGGTTCTGGAGAGGTCATTAATTCTTGGATCTCCGGTGTTCCATCGGTAACTGAGTCCACGTCAGTCGTAGCTCCTCCAATGTCGATAGTCAGACAGTCACCGTAATGTTCGTAAATGAGCTCTGTGGTTTTCATAACAGCTGCCGGGGTTGGAATAATGTCGTAGTTGACCATCTCTCTGATCTTCTCCATTCCCGGTGCTTTGACGATATGTTCTGCGAAGACTTCCTTTATAATGTTTCTCGTTGGCTCCACGTTGAGACAGTCAATTCGAGGGTAGACATTTTCTGTTACGTAAACTTTTTTACCTGCATTTACGAGAATGTATTCCACTTGCTCTGCTGCGGCAACGTTTCCAGCGTAGATAATGGGCACATCGAGTTCAAGTTTTGCAAGTACTTTTGCATTATGTATGACCGTCTCCGTTTCACCGTAATCCACACCACCAGCCAGGAGTATAAGCTTTGGTTGGATCGATTGAATCTTCTTAAGGTGAAACTCGTCCATCTTACCGGCCGTAACGTATTTAATCACAGCCCCAGCTCCTAGTGCAGCTTCTTTTGCAGCTCTAACGGTCATATCGTACACAAGACCGTGGACTGTCATCTTCAAACCACCGGCCGCACTACTGGTTGCCGCAAATTTTTCCCAAGTTACGCTCTCACCAAGAATTTCCCTCATATTTCTGAGTGCGTTTTCAATCCCTATGGTCACATCGCCTTCATTTACTGTAGTCCAGTGTTCCGTCTGGGCAAGAATTTTCGGTTTACCAAAACCAAAGTGAAATGCTGTGAGAACAGTAGTCGTGGAACCTATCTCGGCAAAGAGCAGGTCAACCTTCATATGAAAATCCTCCTCGATAAAGCTAAAATTTGCTCACCGAAATAATTATACAACATCTTTTCGGACCATGAAAATCTGGTATAATCAAAATTAAACAAAGAATCAATTAAAAAAAGGGGGAACAAACTCCGTGAAAGCCGTTATACTCGCAGGTGGTACGGGGGAGCGTTTCTGGCCTCTTTCCACCATAGATACACCAAAGCAATTCCTCAAGTTGTTCAGTGAGAAGACGCTGCTAAGAGAGACGTTCGAAAGATTGGCTCGTAAGCTTCGTATTGAAGATATCTTGGTAGTCACGAACGAAAGGTACGCTGAGCAAACTTGCAAAGAATTACCGGAATTACCGCCATCGAATATTTTGTCAGAACCTGCAAGAAAGAATACGGCCGCTGCATGCGTATACGCGGTACTTGGTGTTGCCGATGACGAAGAAATATTGGTTGTTCCGGCCGACCATTATATACCTGATGCCGAAAGATTTTGGCAATGCGTTGAGCTTGGTGAATCTGTTCTTGATAAGTATGAAGGTATCGTCACGTTTGGAATCATACCAACGCGACCGGAGACAGGATACGGTTACATAGAAGCTGGAGAGCAACTTACAGATGGAGTGTACATAGCAAAAAAATTTCACGAAAAGCCAACGTATGACATTGCCCTTGGTTACCTTGAGTCAGGAAATTTCTTTTGGAACAGTGGAATGTTCATGTGGAAAAAGACGTACTTCATGGAGCAGATGGAAAAACACGCACCAGAGGTGTTGACTCCTTTTCTGGAGCAAAGAGATCCGAGAAATGCATTTGACCTCGTTCCATCTATCAGTATTGATTATGCCCTTATGGAAAAGGCTGATAAAATTTTCATGGTCAAGGCGAATTTCACTTGGTCGGACGTTGGTAATTGGAAGAGTCTGCAGGAGATAGGGATTGATAACACCGAACCGTCCGTGATTTTGGAAGCCGAGAACGTGTTCATTCGTACAACGAAGCCAACCATCGTGCTGGGCGTGAGCGATGTTATTGTCGTGGAAACTGAGAATGGAATTCTGGTTGCCGACAGGAAGGATCTTGAAAAGATACGTGAAGCACTCAAAAGATTTCGTTGAAATATCTCAGCTCACTGGAGGGTTGGGGGTATGAGACACGGCAGTGTACTAGTGGCAGTTTTGCTGATTTTTCTTGCAAGTCTTTTCATCTTGATAAGACTTATGACATTACTGAGCATAAGACTCTATGGACATCCGTGAGTTCAATCCTATTTTAGTCGAATGAGTTCTAGTTGTTTGGAGGAATTCTTGATGCAGATGAATCGAAGTCAAGCGGTTATGTGGCTATTTTTTTCGTGTACGATAGCTATGCTTCTGATTTTGCGGCTGCAAAAAATAGAATTGGTGATAGTCAGGACGCGGGATCCGAATTTGGAAATTCACGTAGTTTTCCCTATTTTCAAAAATCTTCGGAACACCGAATTTGAGCAGGAACTTAATACGCGGATTCAAGATTACATCAAATCGGTTGTAAACGAGGCAAGAATGGAGGCATCTCAAAACGTTAAGTACTTCGAAAATGCTCATTTTGAACTTGAGATAAAAACAGAAGTTCACGAACCATTCAGAAATGTTTATAGTGTCGTTCTCTACGTTTACAAATTCACCGGCGGTGCTCATGGAACGAACGATCTAAGAACGTTTACCACAGACCTGAACGATGAAAGATTACTGACGATATGTGATTTCTTTGAATTGGGTCGCGAAGAGCTGGAAAATAGGCTTCGTAGTCTCATTTTAAACAGAATCTCCGATTGCAAAGAACGTTACTTTCCTTGGGCAAAGGATTATGTGAAGGAAGATTTAATTTTCGCAAGACCATTCGTTGTTACTGAGCGTGGTATCGGCGTTTTCTACGAAGAAGGTGAAATCGCTCCACGAGGTCACGGAATTACTTGCCTTGACTTTACCTGGGACGAATTGAACGGGTGTAACGTGGCCAGGAAAAAAAGCATAGCATCCGGTGGTGAGTAGATTTTGAAAAAAATCCTTATTGTTGGTTATATGCACTCAAAACATGACAAACGTGTGTACAGAAGTGTGCAAGCTCTGGCTAAGAGTGGCAAGGTGCTGTACCAATATATTTCCGAGACGGAAGAAAGTGTATACGAAGATGGGAATATCACTTACATTCCCATAAAATGGTCTGAGCCCAAGAAAATGCATCCTATCATTAAACTCGCGAAAAGGCGTGTGCTCGATGACAAAATTCTCGAACTTATCGCGAAAACAGATTACGATATTCTCTACCTCCACCATTTTTTGCCGACCAAACCGATTGCACCTTTTCGTATAGCAAAAGAGCGCGGAAAGAAGGTAGTTTACGATGTACACGAATATCATCCACAAAATTTCCTTGCCGATCTTCCGAAGCCTGCTGCAGTGATTAAGGAAAACATTGTTAAAAGACTCTTTTTTGCACAATTGAAATTATCAGACGTTCTGGTTTTCGTTTCTCCGGATGTAGTGGACGATTTAAACATCAGCACGTTGGGCAAACCTTATATGGTTATTCCAAACTATGCTGAAAATGTAGCTTGCCCTGTTTTGGACGTACAACAGAAGTGGAATAACAAAACCATCGTTTATGTAGGCAAACTTGCACGAAGGTTGGATGAGGAAAAGACACTAATGAAGCGACTCTTAGCTGAGGGATTCACTTTGGAAATCATCGGTATGGAAGATTCCTGCTTTGCAGACATTCCGCACATATACACTGGGTTTTTACCCTACGAAGAAATGATAAAAAAAATTAGTGGGGCAACGTATTCACTTGTCTCCTTTACCACTGTAGGGAGAAAAAACTACAAAAACGACTTGTACTCACTTCCTCACAAGTTTTACGACTCCCTGGCAGCCGGAACACCGGTTATCGTCAAGGAATCCTTTGTATCAATGAGCAGGATTGTAAAGCAACTTGGCGTTGGTGTAGTTGTTGACCCTACGGACGTCGAGGGCAGTATTCGAAGGATAATATCCGCTTACGAACAATACAAGCAAATTGTTCAAAACGTTTTAGTCCACAAGCAAGAATTTCTTTGGGATGAAAAAAAAGAAGAAGAATTTGTGGAGTTTGTCATGTTTTGATTAAAAAGTCTTGCAGTTTCTTTTGGCACTTTTTTGTTCTGCAGTCTCCATGAATTCGTTCCCTTGTAGGTGCTGGCTTATTTACAAACCGAACGTGAATTAAGGAGTTGGTCGTACTGTACAAATGAATAATAGTGCAAGTTCTTATTTGCACACACTGAAGGTTCTAGCTGCAGTGAAAAATTTCCTAATTTTGCTCAAGACACTCGAAAAAATGTCTTTTGCTTAAGTGTTCAAAAACAAAATCACGATCTTGACAAATTTGGATGGGTACGTTATAATGAGTACCGCGGTTAGACAGATAGACGAGCCAACGTAGCTCAACCGGCTAGAGCGGCTGACTTGTAATCAGCAGGTTGAGGGTTCGAGTCCCTCCGTTGGCTCCATCTATCGGTCCGCAGTCTGTGCGTGAGTGGTGAGGTGCCCGAGTGGTCAAAGGGGGCGGACTGTAAATCCGCTGGCAGAATGCCTTCGAAGGTTCAAATCCTTCCCTCACCACCAGTTTTTTTAAATATCCAAACGGAGGCGACAAAAGATGCGGGTTCAAATCGGACTCAAATGTGAGGAATGCGGCACGCGCAACTACTACACCACGAAAGAGAAGAGCAAAAAGGATAAGTTGAGACTTAGAAAGTACTGTCCAAAGTGTAACAAACACACATTCCACAGCGAAACGAAGGTTTAATTTTTCTCTTCATCCTTGCAGGGGCGTAGCTCAACTGGCAGAGCACCGGTCTCCAAAATCGGGTGTTGCGGGTTCAAGTCCTGCCGCCCCTGCCAGAAAGAAGTCGCCGGCAATTTTGCCGGAATTTTTTTGTGTTATTCATGAGAAAAAAATTACCATCGGGGGCGATGCGCATGTGGGAAAAGTTGAAGAAATTCTTCGCAGAGGTTAAAGCGGAAGCGAAGAAGACAACTTGGCCAAACAAAGAAGAGTTAATCACCTCAACAGGTGTTGTTTTGTTTATTCTTCTAGTTACGAGTGTTTATCTTTTCCTTGTTGACTTACTATTCGCAGGAACACTTGGCGCGTTGCTCAGACGATTCTGAGGTGGTCAGTAGATGAAAAAAGAATGGTACATTATACACACCATATCAGGCTACGAAAACAGAGTTAAAGAAAACTTAGAAGCAAAGATTCAAGCGCAAGGATACGAAAATTTGGTATCACGTGTTGTTGTTCTTGAGGAGACTGTAATAGATACCTCGAGTAAATCAGTCGAGAGGTACATTATCAGCCATGAAGCAAAGCTCCACGTTTCAAACGGAAAGGATGTGGAGAAGGGTACGTTGTTAGCTGAAGAACCACCGATCAAGGTACGCAGAGATGGAACAATGGTGGAAGTTTCCAATGCAAGAAGAATAGTTATAGAGACTACTGACCGAAAATTCTCGCGAACTTACGTTATACCTGAAAGCGAAAAACCTGTCAGCGGTCTCCGTGTTGGTTCCTCCGTTTTTCAGGGAACGTTACTCGCATCAAGTGAGGAATACGTGTCGGATATAGATGGCAAGGTAGCTGCTAACGAAAAAGTTAAAAAAATCATAGTAAGAACACCGCTTGGAGAAGAAGATACGTACGTTATTCCCATAGAGGTTTACAATTCCTCGATGGTGAAAAAGGGAGTCGTTGTCAGGGCTGGTCAGATACTGGCTGAAGGCAAGAAGATATATGCCAAAAGCACAGGACGTGTGAGTGTGGTAGATTATCCAACGAGAAGAGAAATTATCGTTCAGAAGACGAAAAAGAGAAAACTTTATCCGGGTTACTTGTTCGTCGAGATGATAATGAACGACCATACATGGGAGTTTGTTAGAGGAACACCTTTCGTAATGGGGTTTGTTTCAGCGGGTGGTAGGCCACTGCCATTGAAACCCGAAGAAGTTAAGTACATTCTTAGAATGGCTGGACTTGAGCAAGCTGCTCCTGTTCAACTTGAGAAACAACCTACGGCAAAGGTTGAATTCGAAATTGAACCCGGCGATTCGGTGAAGATAATTACCGGTCCATTCGAAGGATTTGTTGGAATTGTTAAGGAAGTTGATGAAGAAAGACAGGAGCTGAAAGTTAGTGTGACAATTTTTGGTAGGGAAACGCCAGTGACAGTTCATCTAAGTGAAGTTGAAAAACTTTAATCATCTTCGAATTATCGTTCGGAGGTCAGTGGGAGGGCGTAGACCCGAAATTACACACCACAAAAGGAGGTAAGTACGTATGGCTAAAAAAGTTATTGCACAAGTTAGGTTGGTCCTCGAAGCTGGAAAAGCGACACCAGCGCCTCCAGTTGGACCTGCTCTTGGTCAGAGAGGCGTCAACTTGATGGAATTTTGTAAGAAGTTCAACGCGGTAACGGCTGATAAAGCTGGTATGCTCATCCCGGTCGTCGTTACCGTCTACGACGACAGGTCGTTCACGTTTGTAACGAAAACTCCTCCTGCGAGCTTCTTGCTCAAGCGTGCAGCAAAGATCAACTCAGGTTCGAGTGAGCCAAAAAGAAAGACTGTTGGAAGAGTGACTCGCCAGCAAATTAGGGAAATTGCCGAACTCAAGATGCCAGACCTCAACGCAAACGACATTGAAGCAGCTATGAAAATCATCGAAGGAACTGCACGCAGCATGGGTCTGGAAGTAGTTGACTGAAGTGAAGGGAGGAGGCTAAGCCATGCCAAAACACTCCAGAAGGTACAATGAAGTGAGGAAGCTTGTTGATAGAGAAAAAGCTTACACTCTCGATGAAGCAGTTGAACTGGTAAAAAAGACAGCTACGGCCAAATTCGATGAAACTGTTGAAATGCACCTCAAAACGAATATTGATTACAGGAAAAGTGAACAGAACATAAGGAGCACAATATCATTGCCACATGGAACTGGTAAAACTGTTCGAGTGCTAGTCTTTGCGAAGGGTGAGAAAGCAGAAGAAGCAAAGAATGCGGGTGCAGATTACGTTGGTGGAGAAGAACTTGTAGACAAAATAATAAATGAAAACTTCTTTGACTTTGACGTTGCCATCGCAACACCTGATATGATGAAAGTTATCGGTAAACTCGGTAAGGTCCTTGGCCCAAGGGGCTTGATGCCGAACCCGAAAACTGGAACTGTTACGGATGATGTGGCAACAGCGGTTAGCGAGTTCAAAAAAGGTAAGGTCGAGGTCAGAACGGACAAGACAGGGAACATCCACTTACCGGTCGGAAAGGCGTCTTTCGATCCAGAAAAGCTCAAAGAAAACATAAAGGCAGCGTACGAGCAAATACTAACACTTAGACCAGCCGGTGTCAAAGGCCACTTCATCAAAAAGGCAGTTATCGCATCTACAATGGGACCTGGGATAAAACTCGACTTGAACACGATCGCTGAAGGCAAGAAGTAAAGTTTTCAAAATGGCATGCGAAAATAAATAAGGGGTAGCCCTATACGGCTACCTCTTTTTTGTAATTTATTGATGGAATGTCACGCGTATCAAGCTAAAGGAGCATGTTGGAGTAAATTACATAACACCTGGGTCCTGCGTTTGAGTATGCTGAAAGTATGCCAGAGATTCTAACTTACGACCAAACCAAGGGAAAAATTAAAGAACAAGTGTGCACTCGCACTGAAAATAGCCAAATGTGGACGGGTTGCCTGACATTTATACAGATGCACTCACGACAGATTTTCATCTGAAAGTACCTGCCAAAATAATATTCGTACTTGGAAGGTAGAATTGAACGTAGAACATCTCAAAGTGCGAGTGTGTGAGCTAGGATGAATAAGAGTACTTCGAATAAACCCTGTTGTTATTGAATTTTTAGCCACTCAAGTTTTGAGCAAATTGAATATCTTGGTTCAAAGTTGCTGCTCAATCTTGGAAAGTGCAACACGTCCAATTTTACAAGGGAGGGTTTTTCAGTTGATGAATCTTAGAATAGTAGCAAAGAAATCTCTTCACTCTAAAAGTTTGTAACTTTTGATTCTCACTAGGCGATAGTGCAGTTTGACATAAAAATGGCAGCGAAAATAGCGAGGTAAATCGAACACCTCATTTTATGATAATCCCCATGTCGTGCTGACAAGGTAGTTCAGATACGTTTTGTCCGGTGGAAATGTGAGACATATTATTCTGTCATTGAGGATCCTGAGAAAAAGCTAATTATCAGCCTGAGGAATGAATACAAGAACGTTGTGAGAACTAAACGCGGAACAGGGGAGATTTACAAGACAAAACTCATGGTGAAGCTTCTCAAGCTCGCAGCAATTAAATTTGCCACGCTTGATTCTGATGGGATTGGAATCGAAATGGAGGCAGGAAAAAACCTGACTGGTACGACGCTTTGAATGGTCGCCTGGCCCTTTTGGTTTAGCGTTCGCTGAATCTTTCGAATCGTTGAGACGGCTGAACTTTATACTTAATATCTTGCAAAAACACTCGAAAAAGTCTTTAAAGAGTTAATTGACAAACTTTCGCAAGCTGTAATGTGGTATGAAGAGATAAGTGGAACAATCGAATCGAAAGATTTTGTTCTCTGGATTGTTATAAGTGAGATCAAAGAAGAGTTCAGGGAACGAACAGAACTTGGGTTCGACGGTGCTGAGGTCCAAGTAATTTGCACTGAATTAATTGAAAGCTTTGAAAGGTTTAGAAGAAAATTGAGCGAAAAACTTGAGATGGTGATAAAGGAAAACGGTAGTATCCCACCCACTTACTTTTACTACGCGCCTGTTGATTATGAAATTATCGGCGATGCTCCTAATTTTGGAGAAAAGTACGCGAACGTGAAAGAGTTCCAAAGAAAAGAGCTTCCCCCTTTCTTAGACGTTATAGTTAAGGTCTTTAAAGTATACGAAGACCGTGAATTCTTGAGAGATCTATACGCGAAAGTTCGAAACAGCCAACTCTACGACAAAAAATTGAAAATGTACAAAGTCAATGCTCCCCTTGAAAATGCAAGTATAGAAATCGGACGTGCTAAAGCATTCACGCCGGGATGGCTTGAAAACGAGTCCATAAGGCTCCATATGGAATACGAATATATGCTCGAACTAATCAAGTCTGGCCTTTACGAGGAATTCTTCTCAGATTTTAAAAACGTGTTCATACCATTCCTCAACCCTTACGTTTACGGTCGAAGCATCCTTGAGAACTGTTCGTTCATTGTGAGCAGTGCTAATCCTGATGAAACTTTGCATGGTAACGGTTTCGTCGCGTGTCTTACCGGAGACACCGCAGAATTTCTGAGCATTTGGAGAATTATGTTCGTTGGTAGGCAACCTTTTAAGGTAAACGATGGTCAAATAATATTGGAGTTCGAACCGATACTTCCTGGATGGTCGTTTGACGAAAAGGGGACTATTTCGTTCAAATTCCTCGGTTCTTACAACGTGGTCTACCACAATCCGCAAAAAATCGACACATACAAAACGGAAGACTCTAAGAGGGTTGTTTTGCACGTTGAAGGTCACGACGTTACATTTGAAGGAGGAGTGGTTCCGGAGCCGTATTCCAAAACGGTCCGAAGTGGCCAAATTTCAATGCTTGAGATATTTTTCTGAAAGCGACTGCTCCATTTGAGGAGGTGTTTAGATGCTTAAAATACGCCGGTTCTTCGTTTTGTTTTTCATCGCGTCATTTTTATCTGCACCTTACGCCTCAGATTTACCACCAGCCATAATGTTTTCAAGGCTTACATCCGCAGTGTGGAGTGGAAGCGTACAGCTTTCCGTCCTAGCTGTTGATGACGTTGGTGTTTCCAAAGTTGAGCTATACATAAACAATTTGAAAGTGGCAGAATTAACAAGGAGTCCGTATGATTTTATCGTTGATACCACAAGGTATCCAGATGGGGTTTACCAGGTCACGGCTGTTGCGTACGATACAGTTGGTCGGCTCAGTTCAGCGAGCATGATGGTCTACTTTAAGAATCGAGGACAAGTTGTTGCCTATTCGCCAGAACCAAAAGTTTTATGGAAATACGAAGCGGTGATCGATAAGAGAAATTTTCTGTTCAGTAATGCACCGGCAGTAGGCGACGATGGCACACTTTATGTTGCAGCCTATGACAACATTTTCTACAAGTACTATATCTTTGCGATATCATCCAACGGAACACTGAAATGGCGTTACGAGGTTGGCCCGGAATTCGCTGGACCAGCGATTGGACCTGATGGAACGATCTACGTGTTTTCTGGAAAGCTTATCGCATTGGGATCAAATGGTTACAAGAAGTGGGAACTGAAAATAGGCTTAGACATTGCTTATACAACGAACACGTATCCTCATACACCATCAATCAGCCATGATGGGACTATTTACGTTGCCGCTCGGGAGGGACTTTATTCGGTTAGTGCGAGCGGAACGATCAATTGGGCTTTGAAGCAGAAGAGTGACATCAGGCCCGTGGTGGATGTAGACGGTACTGTGTACATCGCCGAAGGTAGAAACGTCATAGCGGTGGGGAGAGACGGTAAAGAACTCTGGAGACGTGCATTGAATGGTTCTGTAACCTGGTTGATACGGGGTGACGGTGTCATACTTGCATATCAATCCTCTTGGAAAGACCAGATTATCGCCATCTCAAAGACGGGAGAAGTCGTGGGGAGTGCTACTGTTGAAAGTTCTCTTGGCACAACCGATGTCGGGTTTTACCAAGGAAAAGATGGGACGTTGTACTTGGTTGATGATAAGGAACGTTT
>JAUQPP010000024.1 GCA_030550315.1 Thermotogota bacterium
TTCCGAACCTGGCCGTTAAGCCTCCGCGGGCCGATGGTAGTAAGGGGGCGACCCCTTGCGAGAGTAGGTAGTGCCCAGGCTTGAGATATATCCCAGCAACCCCCCTGGAGTTACCAGGGGGGTGATTTTTTAAAACCACCCCTCCAAGGTATCCCCTTCCTTTCATCCGCTCATCCGCGCAACTGACTGCCCTGCTCTACTATCCGCACGAACAATCCAAGTATTCCTGCATGTCTTCCGTTCTCAAAGGCACAACGCTGTTTTATCAGCTTGGCTGATGAGCTCCCATCTAAAAGTTTACCTTTCTTAAATTAGTGGATAAATTTATCCGTTTCGCATCTTTGAACATACAGAACCACAATCAAAGGTCTTTAAGTATCCTCCGTCTTACACTCTGTGTCAGCTATCACTTTTCTTTCTATCCGGTCGTTTAACTTTTCAGCCACTTGAGCGTCTCTCTCATATGGAGTTTTTCGTTATCATAACTTTTGATGCAATTGATTCAAGTTATGATATGTTTGGATTTGTTTGAGTACGTGTTAGAAACTTAAGAGAGAAAGCAGTGTTACTTTAATGCTAGTTTGTGCAGCTCAGTTTTTGCAGGTACTTTTTCCACTTACGTTGGATAGATGGCAATACGGAGTTAGTGGGGCATATGTAGTTGACAGGAACCACTGTCGGTCCAGCAAACGTGGACATCTGCGATACTCTTGGAAGAAATTGGAGAGCCGAGCTTGCATTAATTGTGCAAGACATCAACAACTTCAACAAGTACTTCATCGGCTGGTACGTTATAACAACACCGTTACGAGAATTTATGCAGAACTTACACGGAAAGGCTCCGATAATCAGGAACTTTACGTGTTCGACAAGGACCCTGAGATAGTGGTGCGTTACGAGATGTTCAAAGAGAAGAGAAAAGATAAGCGTTTGCAGATGGTTATGCGGGGGGAGAAGATTTATATTATTGGAATTCCCTGAACATCGGTAAGTCTAAAGCTATTTCGAGAAGATTATTCTTGGAACTTTTTCCAGGGTACAATTTTCTCCCTTTCCGGTACGGTTGTATAATTTCATTTGGCTATGATACCTGTACGCATCTTTAAGCACTTTTTACAACCATATTTGTTAAGGGAGGTTGAGGTTATGAAGCGTATGTTCTTGCTGGGCTTGGGACTATCGCTACTTTTTGCGTTGTTTGCGTGTGTTCCTCTTCAAAAACCTATCGAACCCGGTTATTATGTAATACTGAGTACACAGTTCAAGGGTTTACCAGATGGCCAGAAACCCACGGTTTATCCAGAGTTGAAGTTGACAAAGTCCGGAGATGAGTATAAAGTAACAGTCACAGCGAAAAAGTTAAAAGACTTATTCGAGAGAAAAGATAAGAACGGGATTTACTGGTGGAACGTTCTACGCAAGAATCCCGTCTGATACCAGGTCGATCGTAGGCCTTGGCGATGATACTAAAGATGATAGGGATTTTTACTTCGTTGGAGGACCAACTAATTGGGAACACAAGAAGATGGATTATAAGGGGGATGGCGTGTACGAATGCGTTGTGGAAGTTCCAAACGGCGTTAAAGACTTCCAATACAAAATATGGCCGGCTAACGACTGGAATATTGAAGAATCTCTGAAACCCTTGGCGTTCAATGGAAGGAACTATTATGCAACCGGTGAGCATGACAACGGAAGTTACGTGTTTGATAAGCTGAATGCCAACGAACTTGTGACAAAGTTCAAAGTTACTTTCAATCCTCGTTATTCACTCGTTAGTTTTGAGGTTATTGATAAGAAACCTATCGAACCATCTGGAACAATAACGTTGGACGGAAATCTGAATGACTGGCCAAGCGACAAAATACTCAATGATCCGGAAAACGACGGAAAATGGGCGGGAAATGAGATATACAAAGTAGGGGTCCTGTACGAAAATCAGAAACTCTACATCGCCGGAAGATTTGCAAAGACCGAAACTAATAACTTTATGGTGTTGGTTGATGTTCTTGGTAGAAGCGGAGCCGAAGACACATCAACGCATCCTTGGAACAGGATGTACAAGTTCCAGAATGGAGACATAGATTTCATTCTTGAAAGCTGGGGCGAAGGCTTCAATGCATGGGTTTACGATGCAACCGAACGTAAATTCGTGGAAGCTTCGAATGCTGTTATACACCGTGGTGTGTCTTCAGATGGAGCGCACGTGATTGAAGTTGAAGTCCCCATGACGCTGTTCTTCTCAACTATTCCAACTGATGTTTCAGGAAACGTTGCTTTTGTTTTAACAGGTGGTATAGGAGGAGATAATCAATGGGCATCGGACTTTGCACCGAATCAAGACGATTTACCTGGTGATGGAGGAGCCTGTCCAATACCAGCTGTGATCAAAAATCTCATCTCGTTCTCGTTGAATTAAAAGTTTCACTTTTTTCTTTTTTGTGCATTCGTATCAATTTAGTTAGCAGGGGCGCGTTGCGCCCTCTTTTTCTGGAATATCGTGTAGATGATCATTTGATATGCGAGGTGATGGAGTTTGAGAAGAAGGGTGCTAGTAAAGGTTAGTGCGCTTTTTTCTGTCCTCTTTCTGTCGCTGGCATTTTTTTCATGTATGAAGCTTTTAAACATCCAGATACCGGATGGTGTTTACGTCGTCGGCGACTGGAACGGTTGGGTTCCCACCGAGAAGGATCGCATGAAGAAGGAAGGGGATATTTACACATTTGAGATTCCTGAAAGCTCGTTAACATTTTTGCCCAGCTCGGCGGGAAGGGAGTTCTTGGTTGGCAAGTACAAGGTCATTTACAAAAGCGGTGGACGGGCCGTTGTCACTTCAGATATTTACGTATGGAAAGATCGGTTCAGCGATGGGAAGATAAAGATTTACACGGATCCGAGTAAAATGATGAGTGGACAGGCAACCGGTGTTGGGGATAGCGAAAAGGAGAATGGAGACTGGTACATAGCCGGGTCCTTCAACGGCTGGAGACTCGAAAAGATGACGAAACAAGATTCTGGTGTCTTCACGTTGGAGAAGGATGTGAACTTGGCGAATGCAACTATAGAGTTCAAGATCGCTCGGTCAACTGATTGGAAGCCGTATGAGCTACAATTTGACGGGAAGAACTACAACGCCGGATACGGCATCAACGCCAGGTACGTTTCGCCGAAAACAGGACAGGTCAGGTTGCTGTTCACGTTCAATCCACGTTTCTCGGTTTTGAAGTGTGAAGTTAAGTGAATCGAGTGAGGTGATAATGTGGTGAAAAGGCTTCAAGTTTTGCTCCTCATAGCCCTTCCGCTGATGGTATTTTCCCTCTCAACGAACTCGTCCGTTAGGTTTACGCTAACACTCGATTTCCAAAACGAAGAGCCAACGCAATCTCTGGAAACGGAGTTTAACTTGAATGCTTCAGCCATGAGCAGTGGCGTTGATCTATCGTTTGGATTAATAGATGGTTCGTTGAACACTGTGAGGGTGAGTTTTAAAATAAATGAAGTTACACTGGACCTTTACAAAAACCAAACCTTCGGGAGTTCGTCAGACCCTCTCGTGCTTTACAGCATAAGAGATGGGCAGGACGGGTTGTCCATTCGTTTTGGAGCGTTAGATCTTTTCGCGTTCAACACGCTGGATTTGATGTACGCTCAGTACGGCTATTCGAACGGTGTCCTCATCGTTGGAAAGCACGGAAACAAGTTCGATGCCGCGGTTAGTTTTGGAACTAATTTGTGGGACCTAAATCTCTCTTTCGAAGCTGCATGGCAGGATTTTGGTTCCCTCAACACGAATAACACGGTTTTCCTCATCTCCGTGGCGGGAAAGTCGTTCAACTGGGGAATTAGGTATCTGTTGTCACCTTCAAGTGAGTTGAAACTGAGCTACAGCCCGCAATTGCTCGGATCTAACAACATCACATCTCTTTGGTACAAGTTCGATCTATTTGGGGCAAGGTTCAACACCTATTTGAACACAAGGTTCAATTTTGATGAACCCCTTGCGGGTTTGGTGAAGAATTCTGAGCTCGGATTGGATGTAACTTTCGGCGATTTTACCGCTTACGTTAGGAAAAACGGTTTTGATGACATTATAAGCATTGCACCAACGGAATGGGGAAAATTTTCGACAGGTTTCAGTTACAGTTTTTCGCTCTTCGAAGGAAGGGGCAAGTTTGCGTATTTGTTTGGAAAACCTGCCCACAACACGGTTTTCACGTTGGGAGAAGTTTTTTACGTTGAGTATGGAAGATCGTTTGGTAATGTACACCTCTTTGCCAAGTATCAAAAAATCATTGGATACTACGAGGAACCGGGAACATTTTTCCTCGAAGCGAAAATAACGGGTCTGGGTAATGCGGAAGCCAAGTTCTGGCTTGGTAACGGAGACTTTTACAACAATAACACCTTCAAACCGGTAGTAGGTGTACAATTCGGTGTGTGGTAGTAAGAAGGAGGTGCCTTGTGCGGATGGTTGTGGCGAAGAGAGTAGTTCTCATTGTTGTGTTAGTTCTTTCGGTGCTGGCTTTCTCCGCCGTAGAGTACAGAGACGGCAAGGTGATTTTCACTTTTAAAACCGACGTGAAGGCGGACGTTGTGTACCTTGCCGGAACGTTCAACAACTGGAATCCGACGGCTTGGCCGATGAAATTTGCCGATGGTGTGTGGAGATACGAGGTCGAACTCAAACCTGGAAGGTACGAATACAAATACGTTATAGACGGTAAGAGTTGGAAAGAGGACCCCGAGGCCCCTGGGTTCGTTGACGATGGCTTCGGTGGTAAGAACGGTGCTTTTGTGCTGACTCCGGAGGGCAAAATTCTACCACTCGATGGGGCTTCAAAAACCGCGGTTACGTCAGCTGGAAAAAGCTACGAGCTCAATCCGAAGAGGATGAACACGATATTCGTTGATCCGGATGGTTATGTTATAATCCGGTTTTACGCAAAGGATGCTAAGCATGTTTTCATCGCTGGAAACTTCAACAACTGGAGCGATAAGGCTACGGAAGTTTACTTCATCGAAGATGGTTGGTGGGAAGCAATTCTTGAACTGCAGCCTGGTGTATACGAGTACAAATTCGTTGTCGATGGTAAGTGGGTAACCGATCCGAACGCGTTCGCGTTCGTAGATGATGGATTCGGTGGAAAGAACGGAGTTTTCGAGGTTTACTTGGAGAGCGGAAAGCTCAAGGTTGGAGCTCCGAGAAAAACGGTCACCACTGTCGAAAAAACTGAAGAAGTTAAAGTCCAGGGTATCAAACTCGGACTCAGCATCGTGGATGGGAAAGTTTTCTTTGCCGTCAAAAACGATAGGGCACAGGAAGCTTATCTTGCTGGTACGTTCAACAGTTGGAATCCAAACGCACTCAAGATGAAACTCGTCGATGGATACTGGACCGCTTCTCTTCAGCTCTCGCCTGGCACATACGAGTACAAGTACGTGTTTATAATCGGTGGTAACCAAGTGTGGCAAGAGGACCCGAATGCGCCGAGTTACAAACCGGATGGTTTCGGTGGTAAAAACGGGGTATTCAAGCTTGTGAGTAAGGATGGACAGCTCGTAATTGAGGGTATGGAAGAGCAAGTCGGTGGTTTACCGGTGAGTGTGGAGTACGAATTCGACTATACTTTTAAACTTGATAGAGATAAATATCTGGTTGGGAGCTCGTCAACCGGAAAGTTAACATTACAATTCGAGCCACTGAAGGACAGTTACGTGGAGCTAACATACTCTGGCGCAAGTATTTCGAGAGCAATCTTAAAGTTCGACATTGGCGATCTCACCTTGGGAATGCACTACAAGACTTCCTGGCCTCTTCCTTTTGAAGGATCTTTGTCTGGACTCGCGTTCACGTACAAATTGGGTGCTTTCCGATTGTTCTGCGGACTTGGTCATACGTCAACAGGACTACCTTGGGCAGTCGGTTTTGGCAATGAATCGATTCAAGTCTACGTAGGACATGGGTACTTTAACGATGAGAGTTACTCGGTGTTAGGTCACGTCAAGTTGGGGGACAAAACTAACGTGTTCCTTACAGGGCTTTACAACTTCAACAACACGTTCTACATTAAAGCGGGATTTGAAACCGAGCAGTTTGGAGTGAACGCTTATTTTGACGGAGTGACGGTAGGCGTAGGTGGATTCTTCGATCTGTCCGGCAAAATCCTCGAGTTTCAGGGTAAATACGATTCGTACTACGGCGACCTGTCAATCGGTGGTAGTTTTGACTTAACCAAGGAATTGGTGCTGGATGCGGAGTTTTCGATCTCTTCCCGTTACGGTGCAAGCCTTGGATTAACGAAGTTGTTTGAAAAGGCGTTCATTCGTTTTGGTTTGGAAGTTGAGGATTTATCCGACCTTTTGCAAAATACTTACATCAAAATTTCTGGAAAGGTGGGTTTCTGAGCACTATTCGACGAACGCCTTGAAGCCCGGTGTAAACTCACACCGGGCTTCTTCTTTGAAAATGCATGTGGTAAAATATCGTTAGACTTTGTGCAAGGGGGGATTTCTGGTGAAGAGGTATATTGTTTTAGCGATGAGTGTTTTACTACTGACCGCTTGGGTTTTCGGAAACACGGCAGCGGATTTAAACAAACTCTTTTACGAGGCACGGCGTGATCGCGACCGCGATAAACTTTTTAGTGTAATCTCGGAGATCGAAAAGAATCCAAACTACTCAAAGGACGCAAGGCATTTAACCATCTTAGCGGACTGCTACTTGGAGTTGGCAACTTGGGGAGTTCCAGATAAGGATAAGGAAAAGACTCTTGAAAAGGCCCGTGCCAACGCAGAAGCTGCAATTAAAATTGATCCAAAAAACGGAAGAGCCCACTACATTGCCGGAGCTGCGATAGGAAGGCTTGCGCAGTACAAAGGCATTATTCAGAGCTTGTTTATGCTCGGGGACTATGATAAATACATCGACACAGCCATCAAGTTGTTGAACGAAAATGACGAAGAAGAAAGGCTGTACAAAACGTTTGCGCTGATAGCAAAGGGGATGAGAGATCGGGACGTACCTTGGCCATTGAACAACTACAAAAGATCCGAGGAAATGTTCAAACAGGCGCTGAAACTTACTCCTAATTACCCAAATATTTACCTGGAAATGGGATACTTATATTTAAAGACGAGTGACAAGCAGAAAGCGAAGGAGATGTTTGAAAAGGTTATAGATTCACAGCCACACCCGTGGTTGATAAAAACACATGAGGAAGCTGTAAAAGACGCGCGAAGCGAGTTAGCAAAGTTGAAGTGAAAAAGGTGATTCAATGATTCGAAAAATCCATCCTATCGTTATCAAATTGCAAGGGACGTTTGACGCGTCCCTTGTTTTTGTTTAAACCTTAACAAATTCTTAATAATAAATTTTCAGGAATGCTAAAAACTTGTGTTACAATGATATTGTATTAATTGACAAAGGAGGAGCGGACAGAAATTCAAGGGGGAAACTTTGGTGAGGAAAAATGCAAAATATGTATTTTTATCCCTCGGCTTTGCCTTTGCACTGATGTTTACGAATGTGTATTTGCTCAACAAGTTCAGTGAGCCTAAAGGTTTCATGCTAGATAGTTGGACGTCGGTTGTTCCGTTTTACGAGAAAGTTAACGGCCCGAGTACCAAAGTACTTCGCATGCATTTCTCGCTTCCGCAAGAACTGGAAAACAACGAAGTTTTAGCGCTCATTTTTCAGAAGGTTATTGCTAACAAGGTGAGAATTTTCCTCAACGGCGAGTTGATAGGTCAGTACGGTTCGAGCTCGGGAAATCTCTGGCCTGCTCCAATAGTCGTCAGAATTCCAAAGCATTTACTGAAGGATGAGAACGAGCTAACCGTTGAACTTTTCGCGCTGGTAAATTACGGCATCAGCTACGTGCCGTACATTTGTAGTTATGAGGAAGCGCTCAAAGCCACGCAATTGCAGTTGGTTTTGCGAAACAACTTCAACCTGTTTTCGATTGGGGCTTCGCTCTTCATGACACTTCTTATGTTGATGGTTGGGTACGCCGTAGTTGGAATTTCGAAGCGTCAGTATTTATATCTCTCAGGTTCGGCTTTTCTGATGTCTCTTGGGTTGGTTCAGTTCACATATCGAGAGACGAGTTTTCTTGATTTCTGGTACATTTTTTACGAAAAGATGGCGATAGTCGTTCCTGTTCCAGTTCTCACGTTGATATACTTGTACATTGCGGAGAGGTATGGACGAAAAACATCAGGCCTGCGATTCAAACTCCTGGAGATTGTAGCGGTTTTAATGACGTTGCTCGTACTACTGGCTCCCACCATTCAAATTTTCCATGTGTTTTCCGAAATTTCGCAAATTTATGCACTCTTCCTTATGATACTTACGCTATGGCAAATCCTTTACGTTGAAGCTCATGAGTTTTACTTCGCGATCTTTTTCCTGTTCTTAACGGCCCTGCAATCTATTGTTGTCTTGCTCTCAAGAAGCCCGGGTGAACTGACACTTCCATACGGTCGTATGGTGTACTTGTTGGCTATATGTTTCGAGGCAATAAGGCACTTTAGGAAGATTTCCAAGCAAAAGGAAGAACTCGAACTTGAAAACTACATCGACTCACTTACCGGAGCTTACAACAGGAAGTACATTGACTTGTTAGAAAACGATGGTACCTTGGTGTTAATGGATTTGGATAAATTCAAAGAAATTAACGACAAATACGGACATCACAAAGGTGATGAGTTTCTCGCTAAGTTTGCGAATTTGATACGTTCAAACATAAGGTCTGAGGATGTGTTCATTAGGCTTGGTGGCGACGAGTTCTGTCTTGTTCTAAAGGGAAAAGATTATCGGGAAGTGGTTGACAGGTTGTACAACTTAGTCCGAAACCACCTGGGTTTGAGTTTTTCCTACGGAATAGCCAATCTTAACGAGGCGAGAGATTTCGATGAGGCGTATCGAATGGCGGATGAAGAGTTGTACAGGCGCAAGCGAGGGGAAGTTTAATTTTGAGAGGCGAATAATGGTGGAATAAAAAAACGGACGTGGATTTCCACGTCCGTTTTTTATTTTGGCTGTGTTGTTATATTTTCCAAATCTCTTGGTACTCGTGGGCCGTTTCGCAGTACTCGCAGATGAATTTGCCGTCAACTTGTAAGAACGATGCCATGACGTTTTCACCATTCTTTGGATGAGTGATGCAATTCTCATTTTTACATTGAAGTTCTTCGAAGTTGTATATTCTTGGTGGTAGCTTTAGGCGATATTTTTCCGCAACTCGTCCGTTTCTTACGATGTTAACCGTCGTTCCGGGTGATATGGCGGCAAGCTTCTTGATTTCTTTGAAAGACAGGTACCTGTTAGGTAGGCTTATGTATCCCTTCAGATTCCCATCCGCAGACCTGAATATTCCATCTGCGCTGTCCACATCGTACAATTTTAGGATTTTTCTTATCTTTGTGATAGTATTGTAAATCTCGTCACTTGACTTTCCCTTTGCAATATGGTCGATAACCGTACCACTTTCAACAGGTTTGATGCCACGTTTTCCTTCCTTTTCGACACCTTTTGTACCATCAACAATCGGTGCTGGAACGATGAAGTCTTCAACCGGTTCTTCTTCTTTTTTAGTTGTATCGAAATCCGCCTCAAGTGCACCTCCTAACATGGAAAGAAGCACAACACGTACCCAGTAGCCGTTGATAGCCTGTGTTTCCCAACCGTTGAGTGTTAGGTTATCGAGGAAAGTTGGAATCTCTGGGTCAATCTTGGGTCTTGGTAGTGGATGATAGAACTTCGTTCCATCCGGAACCTTGTCGAGCATATCCTTTCTGAATGTAACTGCCCTTTTCAAAATGTGTGCCTTTTCTAGTATGTCCTCGCCCATGCGCTCGAGTTGGAGTCTTGTAAAGTACCAGATTGGTGCGATCTTTCCACTCGAAAGGTACTCGTCTATGGAACCAAATAGATGTACCTCGAAACCATTTCTTTTCATTTTTTCGATGTAACTGGTTGGCATTTGGAGTTCTTCGGGGGCAACCAAGTCGACCTCAACATTTTTGAAAACTTTCAAACCATCGGCTTTCGAGTGAACTGTTCGACCGTGCAACAAGTCTCCAATAAGTGCTATATGTATGTGCGAGTTATCAAAATTCATCTGTTCAAGGAAGGTGAACTCGTCGAGGAGTTCTTGAGTGGGATGTTCATGCTTACCATCGCCACCGTTAATAAAGGCAGGTTTCATTATCCCGTGACGTTCAGCAAACTCACCGACCTTTTTCTCAAGTAACCTACAAACACCCTCCAGGCGTGTACGTAACACGAAGATCGAATACTCACTGTAACCAGTTAACATATTGAAAGTATCGACGTAGCTTTCTTGTTTGTTAAAAGATGAATGTTCAGATTCAAAGATGTTGACCTTTGCGTTTTTGTGAAACTTTGCTGCGTTTATAAAGGATTCTTTCGTCCTGGTAGACGGTTCCACAAAGACGATGTAGATACCAACGTTTCGTTTAATCTGGAATTCTGAAATGTCTTCACCGTTCCGCACTTTTTCTTTCAACCGCCTCGTTTGGTGGTAGAGGAAAAGTTGCTCCTGCACCGAAAAATCGTTGATGACCGCTAAGGTCCTACTCAGGAAGTCTCTTTTCATCGACAATCCCCCCACAGCAATGTAATGGTCCTGGGATATTATACCAAAAGTTCCACGAAGGGTGTATATCGTGGTATAATTTCCTAAAGTGCAGCTGATCCTTGTACAGAAGGGGGCGATCAGTTTGTGTCGAATGGCAGGATTTTCACTTGTTAATCCCAGAGATATAGGCGGGATCTTCGAGTTCGTTTCTAAGATGGCAAAAGAAGGCAAAGGAGCACCACACGGGGACGGGTTCGGTTACGTGCTTGTGGGTGAAAACGCTTTCGTCTACGCAAAATTCTTCACACCAATTTACGAAAGCAAAGCAAGATTGGAGGGTACTTTTAGATTGGGCATCCTACACGCACGAAAGGCATCGGAAGGTGTTCCACTGGGATTAAGACAAGTTCATCCGTTCTACGTTAACGAGAAATTTTTTGCGCACAATGGTACTGTTTTCTCTGCAACACGGACCAATCCGTACGAAAGTGATACGTTTGATTATTTTGCAAGTGTAAAAGATTTTGAAAACTTTCAAGAGCTCGTTTTGAAAATAAAAAGCTTTGCACGGTCAAATCGTTATTCTGGCCTAAACTTTCTTATGCTTGATACGTTGGAGAGTGCTTTGTATGTGTGTTGCCTATTTAATAGTGAACGAACGGATGATTATTTTGTTCTTCACTACAAGGAATCGAGTGATGGCTTTATCGTTTATTCTGAAAAGTACGAAGAGGGTTACCAACCCATGGCCAATGGCGAGGTTTTCAAGGTGTTGAACGGTAGGATAGTAGAAAGGGGTAATGTATTCGATGGTTGAAAATAGAGACTTCCAAGTAATGTTAGAACAAACCATAAGAGCGGTAGTGGAACGTTACGGTACACCGGTGTACATTTATGTTAAGGACATTATCAAACATCAACTAACCAGGGTTAAAAAGGTTTTTGACGGTGTGAAAATGCTTCCAACATTCGCCTGCAAAGCGAACAGCAATCCATGGTTAATTCAATTGTTCTCGAAGGAAGGATTCGGCACAGACATTGTTTCTGTCGGTGAATACTATGCTTCTGAACTTGCTGGCGTTCCATCTGAACGGATTGTTTGGAATGGGAATGGTAAGACAAAATCGGAAATGGAGTTTTTGAAAGATAAGGTAGGATTCGTAAATGTGGATTCTTTGGAGGAAGCTCAACGATGGGCTGACTTTCAATCTGAAGCAAAATTTTTTATCAGAGTAAACCCAGACGTTAATCCTCGAACACATCCTCACATCTCCACCGGTGTTCGCGAAACGAAGTTCGGGGTGCACGTTGATTTGATTGACAAGGTATTGAATACTTTGAGGAAGCAGGGAAAAAGAGTGCTTGGATTTCACATCCACATCGGTTCCCAGATCACTGAGGTTGAACCATTTCTCGAAGCTATAAGTATCGGTGTCGAGCTTTCGGAAAAGTACGGGTTTGAATGCATCAACATCGGTGGTGGGTGGGGAATAAACTACAACGGGAAGGAATTGGATCTCGAAGAGTACAGAAAGAAGGTAGTACCTTTGGTCTCGAATTTTGAGTTGGTGATAACTGAGCTTGGCAGGTACCTCATCGGACCAGCTGGCCTCTTGGTTGCGAGGGTTGAGTATGTTAAAAGGACACCTTACAAAACCTTCGTGGTCCTTGACGCGGGAATGAACGCTTTGGTAAGGCCGGCCATGTACGGTGCACACCACGGCATACGTGTACTTGATCCAAAAGAACCTCGAGAAGAATGTATCGTGGATGTTGTTGGTCCTTTGTGTGAAACCGGAGATGTTATTGCAAAAAATCGTTTGGTCACTATTCCGAGGTATGGAAGCCTTGTGGTTATAGAGAACGTTGGAGCTTACGGTTTCTCGATGGCAAGTAATTACAATGGCCATCCGAAGCCGCCAGAAGTACTTGTTGATTTCTCCTCAAACGAGATCAAACTAATTAGAAAGCGAGGAAGTGTTGAAGATTTATTTAGAAACGTAGAATAGTTCTGTTTCAGAAAATTCAAATTCGGCCTCTTGACAACAATGCCAGGACGTGGCAAAATATACCTCGGTCACACTTGAAAGACTGCGCAAGAATGAGACGGGGACGTGGTGCAGCCCGGTTAGCACGCCGGTCTGTCACACCGGTGGCCGCGGGTTCAAATCCCGTCGTCCCCGCCACGTAAGAAAGCTCCGGGAAATCCCCGGAGCTTTTTTGATTCTTCTTGACCGTTGAATGACGGGGACTTACTGGGAGGTGAAATATTGAAAAGTATGCTCACTATTGTTGTTGGACTTACCGCGTACATCGTCGGTACGTACTTCGTTACGAAGGTTAAGATGCTTGAATTTGCAAAAGTAATTCAATGTTCAGTGTTGATCGTTCTCGGGTTAACCTTTAACAATCCGTTATTAGTGGCCGGCTTGACAGATTTATTTCTTTTGATGAGGTTTTTGTACGTACCCATTCGCAGGGATACCTTGGAAGACATCAAAGAATTTGTCTTTGCAAAACTCATACTGAAGAGCAAAACTTATTTGATGCTTGTTTTGACAGGTGGTACGTTTCTTGGTTTAAGCTTACCGGCGATTAAGAACTATCCTACCTCCATTTCTGTAATCACATCTATAACCATTTGGCTGATTTACCTGGTCGAAAAATCCAACTGGAAGTCTTTCACGCAGAGATTTAACAAGCGTTTGGAACGCTTCGGTGATCCGCTGGAAGCCTTGAAGGATACCTACGAATCTATGGTGCTTTTTTCGCCGGTCGACGGTGGTGAACTGATTCGAAATAGACTGGAAATGAGAAAAAATAAGCTTAATAATTCAAAAAAGGCTTAATGTTCAAAAGTTACAACAAAATCCATCTCTACCGTAGCACCTTTAGGCAACTGGCTAACTCCCACTGTTGTTCTTGCTGGATAGTTTGGTGCGTTTTGGAAGAAGAATTTTTCGTAAGTTTCGTTAATTTTTCCAAATTCCTCAAGTTTGGTAGTGTAAATCGTCGTCTTTACAACATTACTCAGTGACAAACCTATCTCCAAGAGCATGACTTCAAGGTTTCTCAGAATTTGTTCCGTTGCTTTTGATACATCGTCAGTGATGAGTTCTCCTGTGCTTGGCACAATCGGCAAGATTCCGGAGAAAAAAATCAAGTTTCCTACCTTAACTGCTTGTGAGTATGGGCCAACTGGTTTTGGACCGTTTTTAAATCTCAGAATCTCCATAACCTAACACCCCCACTTTTTATCTTTATTATTTTGAAAACTTACCTATACAAAAACTCAGCTCCCATTTCACGTTTGTACATCTCTATACCGTCTGCGGGTTGACCGTCGAACACAATTCGACCGTCTCGAATATAGATACACCTGTCGGCTATTTGTGAGAAAAGATCAAGCTCGTGCGTGGCAATAACGATGCCTTTATTCAGGTTCTTGAGCCTAACGATTGCTTCAAGGACCTCACGTTTTCCGTTTTTATCGAGCATAGCGGTTACTTCATCAAGTAATAAAAACATAGGTTCAAGAGCTAATATTGATGCAATTGCAAGGCGTTGTTTCTGGCCTCCAGAAAGATAGTAAGGATCACTATCTCTCAAATTCGAAAGTTCGAGTAGTTCTAACACGTAGTTGGCACGTCTATCTATCTCACCTGGCGGGAGTCCGATGTTCTCGAGCCCAAAAATCACGTCTTCGAAAACCGTACTACCAATGATTTGCGTCTCCGGGTTTTGAAAAACATAGCCGGTCAATTCATCAACCGATTCGTATCCTTCCGGAAGCAATATCTCACCCTCGTACTTTACCAAACCAGCAAGAGCTTTGAGCAATGTTGATTTGCCGGACCCGTTTGGTCCGATAACCATCGTGATTTCACCGGTTTCGAAATAAGTGGAGACGTTCATTAACACGGGAACACCGCTGTGGTATACTGATAAGTGACGAACGATGACTCGCATACGTCACCTCGGAGTAGATCCTTTGGTTTACAATATTATATCACGTGTTCTGATTCTTGGGAGGTGAGTTGGGTGGGGGAACTCCTAAAAATGGACGGCTACAACCTGAAGGAACAGATTAAGGAGTACGTTTTCTCAACAATTGGTGTCTTCGTAACAGCTCTTGGATTGGTCATTTTCTTTATCCCAAACAACATCGCGGCCGGTGGTGCAAGTGGTTTAGCGATGATACTCCATAAACTCGTCGGTGGAATTCCGATCGGTGTTTGGCTTTACATTCTGAACATCTTGCTTTTTGTTTTGGGATTCATACTCGTTGGAAAAGACTTCAGCTTCAAGACAATTTATTCGACCTTTATGCTAAACTTTTTCGTTGATTTGTTAGACAGGTTGCTGAAAATACCAAAATATCAGGGCAGCGACCTAATGCTGGCTGTATTCTTCGGTAACATTCTCACCTCTATCGGTATGGCCATAGCTTTTGCAAACAACTCATCTACCGGCGGTACGGATATCGTTGCAAAAATCCTTTCCAAGTACTTCCATACTCCTATTGGTACTACGTTACTTATGGTTGACTTCGCCATAGGTATCCTTGCAGGGTTTACATTCGATGCGCGAACCGGTATGTACGCCCTGCTTGCTATTATAATAGGTGGTGTGATGATTGACTTTGTACTCAGGGGACTTGAACTCTCAATAACCGTGACAATTATTTCGCAGAAAAACGACGAAATCAAGAAATACATTCTCGAAAATTTAGAACGAGGAGCAACTATCTTGAAAGCTGTAGGCGCTTATTCCGGTAGACCTTTCGACGTACTTTACGTAGCCCTGCGTAGGAGGGAACTTGGTGAGGTTTTGAACGTTATAAGACACATCGATCCGAACGCATTCGTCATCGTTCACGAGGCTAGGTATGTTTTGGGAGAGGGGTTTAGAAAGATTGATAAGGTTGTGTGAAAAGTTAGGCTCGAATATCAAATTCTGAAGTTTTTATTACTGAAACAATGCATGTATCAAGCTTCTTCAACATAGCGATTTGATAAGTAAGAAACAGAAATTCTTCACAAGCTCTCTTTGAGCGTTTTAAGTTGTGTTAAAAACGGAATTTTGTTTTGCAAACCAGTTTTGGTATAATAAAAAGTAACCCGGGGGTGTATCTCCCATACACCTTTAGAAGGAGGGGTCGGTATGAAGAAGGTTTTGGTGTTGCTAGTCGCTGTGTTGCTTTTGTCAAGCCTGTTTGCTCAACTTGGGTTCAAGATTGGCGTTGTGACGGGTACTGTTTCACAAGGTGAAGATGAGTACAGGGGTGCAGAGGCGGTAGTTAAGAGGTACGGTAAGGCAAATATTATCCATGTCACTTATCCAGATAAGTTCATGCAAGAACAGGAAACGACCATTGCAAGGATTGTCGAGCTTGCGTACGATCCACAGGTTAAGGCCATTGTTATTTGTCAGGGTGTTCCCGGAACGACGGCTGCTATCAGAAGGGTCAAACAAATGAGGAAGGATATTGTCTTCGTCGTTGGTGTTCCGCACGAAGACCCGGCAGTTATTTCTTCGGCTGCCGATGTTGTTCTTGAGGTTGACACACCGGGTCGCGGTAGAACGATCGTCGAGCTTGCTAAGAAGATGGGTGTTGAAACTATCATCCACTACTCCTTCCCAAGACACATGAGTTACAAACTCTTGGCTGAGAGACGGGATATAATGGAGAAGACGGCGAAGGAAATGGGCATCAACTTTGTCTTTGTGTCCGCCCCAGACCCACTTGGTGAACAAGGTTTGACAGGAGCTCAGCAATTCATTCTCGAAGACGTCCCGAGGCAACTTGCGAAGTACGGTCCAAAAACGGGATTCTTCTCAACAAACTGCGGTATGCAGGAACCTCTCCAAAAGGCTATTCTCAAACATGGTGGTTACTACCTTGAGCCTTGCTGTCCTTCACCGACGCACGGATTTCCCGGTACTCTCGGAATCTCCATTCCAGAAGACAAACGTGGTGACATGACCTACATACTCAGGGAGGTAAACAAGAAGATCATCGAGATGGGTGGTGCTGGAAGGTTTGCAACTTGGCCAGTACCAATGAACATGCTCTTTGTTGAAGCTGGTGTTGAAATTGCTATCCAACTTGTCCAGAAGAAAGTCAGCCCGACGAACCTCAACGGTATAAAACTCATCGTTACGGAAGCTGCGAAGAAAAAATATCCGAAGGCTGAACTACAAGTTAGGACTCTCGAACCCTACAAGAACTACTATATGTTCATCCATAAGTCCGTAATCTTCGGAGTAGATAAGTTTTAATGAGCACCGCCTCTAAAAGAGCGGGTGTCGGCTTGCGCCGACACCTTTGCTATTAATTCTACCTAAAACCTTTCTTGGGAGGTTTGATAAACCATGAGTCGTCTCTTAGAAATGCGAAACATTAACAAATTTTACTATGGCAACCAGGTTTTAAAGGATGTCACTATTACGCTCGATGAAGGTGAGATTCTCGGTCTTGTTGGCGAGAACGGTGCTGGAAAATCCACGCTTATGAATATCCTTTTCGGAATGCCAGTTATACACTCCACCGGTGGTTTTGGAGGGGAAATTGTATTCAAAGGTGAACGCGTTAACATTGATTCACCAATGAAAGCGATGGAGCTAGGTATAGGAATGGTGCACCAAGAATTCATGTTATTACCGGGCTTTACAGTTACGGAAAACATAAAGCTGAATAGGGAGATAACGAAACCCAATTTCCTAAGTATGGTTTTCGGAAAACGGCTTGAGTTACTAGACATGGAACCCATGAGGGAAGAGGCACGAAAAGCGCTCGACACAATAGGTATGCACTCGATCGATGAAATGCACCTTGTTGCTGGGTTGCCTGTTGCACACAAACAATTCGTGGAAATTGCACGTGAAATCGACAAACGAAGTTTGAAACTCCTCGTTCTCGATGAACCGACGGCGGTTTTGACTGAGAGTGAGGCGGAGATTTTGTTAAACGTCGTGAGACTCCTCTCTCAGAAGGGAATTTCCATCATTTTCATCTCACACAGGCTTCATGAAGTTTTAGAGGTAGCGCATAAGATAGTCATTCTTCGCGATGGTGCCGTCGTGGGAGAAGGACCTAAGGAAAAATTCACGCTCTTTGAGATTGCCGAAAAGATGGTTGGCAGGAAAGTCGAAAATCTTGAACTTCCACCAAGAAAGGTACCGCTCGATGAAAATAAAATAATTATGTCAATAAAGGACCTTCACGTCCACATGCCCGGTGAGGAGGTTAAAGGGTTTTCCATCGACATCAGGGAGGGTGAAATTCTTGGTATCGGAGGACTGGCCGGGCAAGGAAAACTCGGTGTTGCAAACGGTATATTCGGCATGTATCCAGCAACCGGTAAAGTAACCTACATGGGTAAGGAATACCAGCTGAATTCTCCGTTGTTTGCGCTCAAAAATGGAATTGTTTACGTTTCCGAGGACCGCAGAGGCGTTGGATTACTCCTTGATGAGTCAGTTGAGATGAATATCGTTGCAACAGCCATCCAAGCATTTGGTATGTTTACCAAGAGGTTCCTTGGATTCACAATTTACGATAGAAAAGCTATCCGTGAGCACGCGCTCAGGATGATAAAAGAACTCGATATAAGGTGCAAAGGGCCAGCTCAACCAGTTAGAAGACTCAGCGGTGGCAACCAGCAAAAAGTTTGCTTGGCTCGCGCGTTCACATTGAACCCAAAAGTGCTCTTCGTATCGGAACCGACCAGGGGTATCGACGTCGGTGCCAAGAAGTTGGTGCTCGATTATCTTGTGAAACTAAACCGCGAACACGGTATCACCATCGTTCTGACCTCGAGCGAACTTGCTGAACTTAAGTCCATTTGCGATAGAATAGCAATTGTTTGCGAAGGTAAACTCGCGGCGGTACTACCACCAACAGCATCTGATGTGGAATTTGGTCTTGCGATGGCTGGAGAATTGGAAGAGGTGAAAGCACATGGTTAATTTCGGCTCTCTCAGAGAAGCCATCAAACGAATAGATATACCGACGCTGATAATAGTTTTCTTCCTGATTGGTTTGTTTATCCTAGCAGCAGCAACAAAGGTTTCGGTGACGACACTTCTAAGCGATTCCATAGTCAGGATCGGCATGAACGGTGTTCTCGTACTGGCGATGTTACCAACTATTAGGGCTGGTATAGGCCCGAATTTTGGATTGCCAGTAGGAATTATAGGTGGACTTTTGGGTGGTCTCATTGTTATGCAATATCAAGTAGCGGGACCGATAGGGTTCTGGATTGCCGTTGGAATATCGATAGTGATAAACTTTGTGCTCGGGTGGATTTACGCTTGGCTTCTCGACAAAGTTCGTGGTCAAGAAATGATGGTGGAAACATACGTAGGTTATTCAATAGTGGCGTTCATGTCCATCATGTGGCTTGTGCTACCGTTCACCAATCCGGAGATGATTTGGGCAATCGGTGGGAAGGGACTCAGGTACACACTTACCCTTCAAAATTATTTTGATAAAGCACTAAATAACTTTCTAAGATTTCAAATTGGCAAGAACTTCTCGTTCCCGACCGGTCTTGTTGTGTTCTTCGCAGGGAGCTGTTATTTAGTATGGTTGTTTTTCAAAACACGGCCTGGATTGGCCATCGATTTAACCGGACAGAATGAACTTTACGCGATTAGCTCCGGTGTGAACCCGAAAAAAGCGCGTAGAAACGCAGTTATACTTTCGACAGTAATCGCCGGTGTTGGAATCTTAGTTTACGCTCAAAGTTACGGTTTTCTCCAGCTGTACCAAGCACCACTTTTCATGACTTTTCCCGCGGTGGCATCGATATTAATAGGTGGAGCATCCATCAGGAGAGCTACGATAACAAATGTGGTACTTGGTACAATACTCTTCCAAACCTTGCTGACAGTTTCTCTTCCGGTGTTGAGCCAGGTGACACGCGGAGACATCACCGAAGTGCTCAGGCTCATAGTCAGCAACGGAATGATACTCTACGCACTCACGAGAACACCAAAGGAGGCGAGCTGAGATGCAGAAGCGAATGAGTCTGAAGGATATACTAATAGCGAATGCTGTTCCTATCACGTTCTTCATCTTGACGTTCTTGGCCGTTTTAGTAGCAAAGATACCGATACTCTTCCTGTTGTCCGAAATTGTCAGAAGGTTAAGCAGAAACACGTTCCTTGTTCTCGCACTAATTATCCCCGTGGTGGCAGGTCTTGGATTGAACTTTGCCATTGTCCTTGGAGCAATGGCCGCACAAGCTGCACTTTTCTTTGTAGTTGATTGGGGAATCACAGGACTGAGTGGCATACTCCTTGCGATAGTAATTTCAAGCGTCATTTCCATTTTCCTGGGTTGGATTGCTGGTAAAACGCTCAACAGGGCAAAAGGTAGGGAAATGATTACCTCCATGATACTTGGCTTTTTCGCAAACGGCGTTTACCAACTTATCTTCCTCTTCTTTGTCGGTTCGTTAATACCTTTCAAAAAAACGGACTTCCTACTTCCGCAAGGCGTTGGGCTAAGGAATACGGTGGATTTGTTCGGTATCGTTGATGGTGCACTAAACGACTTGCTAACGCTGAATATTGGTTTCATAACGATTTACATCGTACCACTGATCTTTGTTGTGGGGCTCTGTGTCTTTCTCACATTCTTACTCAAAACAAAGCTCGGTCAAGATTTCAAAGCAGTTGGACAGGATATGCATATAGCCAGGACTGCCGGTATCGATGTTGATAAAACGAGGATAATAGCGGTGATACTCTCCACGGTGTTCGCCTCGATAGGACAAGTAATTTATCTCCAAGACATAGGCACCATCAACACCTACAACAGTCACGAGCAAATAGGACTTTTCTCCATCGCAGCACTTCTTGTGGGAGGAGCTTCTGTCAAGAAAGCCAACATTTGGAACGCCATCCTGGGAGTTATCCTCTTTCACGCGCTTTTCGTCGTTGCTCCAAGTGCAGGAAACAGACTTTTTGGCCAGCCGCAGATTGGAGAGTTTTTCAGAGAATTCATTGCGTATGCGGTTATCGCTTTTGCACTTGCTATGCACGGCTGGAGGTCGCGCAAGGGGAAATAGGAAAAGAAAAACAAACGAGGCAAGCCTTGAGGCTTGCCTCGCTTTGATTTCTCTTTGTCTCCTTATTCTCTGGGAAATACGATAAACTTCAAAGCTGTTCTCGTTTCATTTTCAACGTTCACATCAGTGAACGCCGGTACACAAACTAAATCGTACCCACTCGGTGCAAGGTAACCACGGGCGATAGCAATAGCCTTGACAGCCTGGTTCACAGCACCTGCTCCAATCGCTTGGATCTCGGCTTTTCCCTTTTCCCTGATCACACCTGCGAGAGCACCTGCAACTTTGTTAGGGTTGGATTTTGAAGAAACTTTTAGTACTTCCATGGTTTTACCTCCCTTTCTCTGTCCACTGGCCTTCAAAGTTATTAGCATGAATGCTCAAATCTATGGCAAGGTCTAGGGTATTCTTAACAAATCTGGCGCGCCCGGCAGGACTTGAACCCGCAACCATCGGATCCGAAGTCCGACGCTCTATCCAGTTGAGCTACGAGCGCGCTCCTGATGGTATATAAAAATTGGGGTGGCTAGAGGGATTTGAACCCTCGACCACCTGATCCACAGTCAGGCGCTCTGCCAACTGAGCTATAGCCACCACAGTATATACTGAATCTATTCAATTTTTTACCCTTGGCGCGGCCGGCGGGAGTCGAACCCACAACCCTCGGATTAGAAGTCCGATGCTCTATCCTGTTGAGCTACGGCCGCAGCCTCGTTGTTGAGCTTGTTCCTGGAGCGGGCGACGGGACTCGAACCCGCAACCCTCGGCTTGGAAGGCCGATGCTCTACCAATTGAGCTACACCCGCACCCGTGGTCGGGGCGACTGGACTTGAACCAGCGACCTCCGGTTCCCAAGACCGGCGCGCTCGCCATCTGCGCTACGCCCCGCCGTAAGTGACCGTGTGTTATTATAGCATGGTGGTTTTTTACTGTCAAGATTCGCAGGATGAAAATTCGGTGTTAAAAGTCGTTTAATTCCGTTGGTCTGTTTAGGGTGGTAAATTTTTTAGCTGAGAATAGTGTAATGGAATGGGACCGATTGGTTTGTGTGATTGATAAAAACGCTGATTTTAGCGTTGTTCTTCAGCTTTGCGCCAATTTACGTGCTGTCGTTTGAGTTTTCGATGGTTTACTGGGGTAAAAAACTTGTATTTACAGTGCTTTGACGCTCTAAAGCCCGGCATTTTAATGCGGGGATACAGAGCGTTGATTTTTTTGCCTTGTCTATGGTATAATCAAATCAGCAAATTGTGTGAATTAATAACTGTTGAAGGTG
>JAUQPP010000025.1 GCA_030550315.1 Thermotogota bacterium
CAGGAAGGAACTTCTCTCTGAAAGAGATGGAAACTAAGTTCTACCACGAAAGTTAGAAACCCCGGATTCCGTGAGTCAGGAGGCAACTTCTCTCCAAGAGAGATGGAAATCAGACTGTCAGAAGGTTGCTAGTTCCAACATAGCCGTCACTGTCAAGAAGGAACTTCTTTCCAAAAGAGATGGAAGTAAGAACCCTGCACTCCTGGGAAACTCAATTCCCCGTATTTGAGGGTAGTCAGGAATCAATCTTCCCCCGAAAGATATGCAGATAGTTTGGTTAATCTTTTGCCGTGGTGTAGCTATTTACGTCGAAAAGTTCCCTTCATCAAGACCTCATACAAAAAATGGACCTCCCTCAGGAAAGAGCTCCCTTTGGAAAAGACAGAAATATGGATTTTTGCTGCTGTGTTTTTTAGTATCAAAGGTAAACTGCTATCAAGACGGAGAGCTATAGTAAGCACCGTAAGTATACTTTTGCATAATGTCAGAAAGGATTTCTTTCGCAGGTGTTGGAAGCGGTGGGTGTCATTATTGCTGGATTTTGATAGAGTGCGCCAAAATGATTCGGAGTTTCTTAATCAGTAATACATTATTCTGCGACCTAAAGGGAGTTCTTGAATTTGATAGCAAGCTTTAATAAGGCGGTAGGAAAGTTCTACCGCCTTTTTTATCACGCACATGTATTTCATCGATAATTGTCAAACATAATTTGGGTACGATAGGTTTGAATGTTAAGGAGGTGATTTATGTGTCTGGTGTCAAGAATAGTGATCAGGAAATTCTAAAAATAGGTGAGAACATTCTGAAGATCAGGAAAGGCAATCGAGAGATACTGGTTCCTGAAATGATTGGCAACAGGTATATCGTTGAGGGAGTTTTGAGCGCCTCAAGTGGTTTCGGATTAATATTGTTTGCAAGGGATTTGCATGTGTTCGGAAGAAAGGTTTTGATAAAAGCCAGAGACTACAAGGGGAAAATAAAGAGGGAGAATCTTGACAATAGAGAGCTTATTGCGAAAGCGAGAAGTGAAATTGAGTTCGAATTGAAAGTTTTGGAAGTGATCAGGCAGATTAACGTACCAAACACTCCTGTCCTCAGAGACTGGATAAAAGGGTATTGTCCGAGTATCAATTGGCCGGAAGGGTATGTGATTCCCGGAAAGCCATACTTGAACGATCTGGCATATGACGAACCGTATATAGTGCTACAGTATGTCGAAGGAGAACCACTTAGTGAGTATCTTGAAAAGAATATGAGGAGTATGGACCTGAACTCACCAGAATGGATCAAAATTGTGTTATCACTTTCAAAACAGTTACTTAAGATGTTTAGAAAGATGTACGCAGTTGGAACAAATCATGAGAAGATTAAATGTATCGTTTACCAAGATTTGAAACCAGAAAACATCATAGTTACTCCTTCGAAAAACTTTGTGCTCATCGATTTTGGAGGAGTTGCTGTTATTTCCAAAAATGGCCGAATCGCGAATTATGGTGTGAGTACACCAGGATACTTAGCTCCGGAGGTTGAGGATCGTTCTATGAAGGATAAGTTTGATCATCGCGCTGACATTTACTCTCTGGGAGTCCTAATGTATCAGATGCTCACAGGAATTCATCCACAGACGACTATGACGTTGAAAAGCCAAGTAGCAAATCTGGATTATAACAAACTTTCCTCACTTCCTCGCATAAAAGCGATTATTCAGAAGGCTACCAAGAAAAATCCTGATGAACGTTATCAAACACCTGACGAAATGCTTGAGGATATAAGAGAAGCGTTTAATGCTTTAGGTAGCGCCTCCAAATCTCATGTTTAGGTGGTGAGTTAAATGACAACTGGCTTTAAGTTAAATCCTGGTTGGAAAAAGGTCCGAAATCCTTTTGCTGATAAATTCAATAAGTATGCTACGACGTTCAAGTACGACTTAGTCAAACATCCGGCATCGGAAAAATTGATCTTCATAAAACAGCGGCACAACGATGAATGGTTAACAAGATGTGTACCAGATTTCCATCATATAGCTGTTGGAGAACGGATAGTAAGAATCAACAATTATCTCTCAACAACTTATTTACCGGAGATTGTAGATGTTTACTACTCGAAGCTGACGACAATACCACGAATGCATATTGTGAAGCAATATTTTCATGGTTTCACGGGGCATGTGAATTTGAAAAATTGCATTGAAGCAGGTGTACTGAACATGGACTCGGGTGAGAAATTTGAGGAAGATGTGATAGATCTCTTTAAACGTCCCAAACTACGTCGGGTTAAATTCAAAATGTTCATTGAGAGGATACTTTCGAATGTCATCGAGTTCCAAAGTTTTCTATACTCAAAGGGATTGTGTCACACGGCTTTGGATCCTACGCATATTATTCTACAAGTTGATTACCTGGTGAAATTTGTTGGCGAGAGACATATTATGCGACATGTTAAAGGTTACTTGCACGACCCTGCCGCAATAAATCAGGAAAAGTACGGCCCGGTAATTGTTCCCCGATATTCTCCAGACTTCTTCGTTCATTACGTGGATACCGGTGGTCAATATCCAGTAAACGTCATCGGACTTACTTCATACCAAATAGGAGTTTTGTTGTTTGATTTTGTTACAGAGAACGCGTATATCACGCAGCCATTTACTGCTGAATTGGTGAAACAAGCGAAGCTGCATGTTTCATTCTCTAGCGTAAATCTGATTAAAGACGTTATCTTGCAACTCACGGATAGACTTTTTTGTGATAATGTAGGTAGCTTTCGAGAGATTGAGAGCGTCCTGGAGCAAATACTCAAGGGTTAAGGGAGGTGTTCACGATGTCTAATCAGATAACGAAAGCTTTAGAAGACTGGCTCTTTGAGGACTTGTTTAATATGGAACGTTACTTTGGACGACTTCAAAGGAATAAGGGAGTTCAAATAACGGTTCACGTTAAGGGAAGGGATGTTTTGGAGAGAGTCTTTTCGTACGATCAGATAACCATAGGGCGCGCCCATCCGATTGTGGATGTTGACTTAGATCTAACTCCGTTTGACGAGGAGAAGACTATCTCAAGAAAAGCTGTAGTTATTCGGCGCGATGGCGATGAGTACTACATCTTTCGAACTGGGGATGTGCCGGTACTTTTGAAAAATGAGTTTGCAAATAGCGTATTTTTGGAAAAGGATAAGCCTTACAAACTTTCGGAGACATCAGAGAACTTCGTAGTTATTTGGAGCAAGCAAAAAATTGGCTTGAAAATTAACATCAAGTTCTGACGTTTTTTTAAGGAGGTGGACGTTCTTGAATTTAGAAGAAATTACCAACCATGTTGATTTTGAAACCGTTGGATACCAGGTTCTAAACGATGAAGAGGCTCAAGATGTTTTCTTTCACATGAATAGAGCATCTGATACGTTTCTTCAAATTCCAGTTAGAAAAAATTACCTTCAAACGGTCAGGCTGGTAGCTTCCTTGCCAAAACTTGATAAAGAGTTAGGCCCAGAAGACGTGATTTTTAAAGAGTTGGTAATGGAAAGGATGGCAAGGGTGTGTAATGTGGTGTTTGATAATCACTTTCCGGAAATTGTCGACTTTTTCACCGTGTCGTTAAAAGGAAAGGGTATGAAAGTCCCTGTACTTGTTTCAGAACACATTAAAGGAAAAAATCTGCACCTTGCGATAAAATCCAACTATCTTGCGTTGACCAAGAATGGAGACATCTTCGACCCAGTTAAGCGTGAGAAAGCACCGATAAATTTGAGGAGGGTGAAGTACATTGTTCGTGAGTTGTTGAAGGTTCAGAAGACGTTATACAGCCACGGTTTACTACATTTTGGAGTTATACCGGAACACGTAATACTACAGATTGATGATATAGTTCGCTTAAGAGGATTGAGATTCGTGGTGAAAGTGAGCAATGGGCTCTTGACTGACGTGGCAATAACGGATGTTAAGAAGTATGGTCCGATTTTCATCAAGTACTACTCTCCAAATAGCCTTTTAGAGTATATCAAATCCGGAGGTAAACGAGACGTGAACGGCTTTGAGGTTGTCGCTTTTCAAATGGCAAGGTTGGTGTTTGATCTGACCACTAAAGGAAAATACCGAAATGTAGAATTCACATCCGAGTTGGTTTCAAAAGCTGAATACTACGTTAAACCCCTTCAGATTATGCATGTGAAGTATGTTATTGGCAATTTGCTAAAGGATGGTCAAAAATTCGACTCGTTGACCCGGATAGACAACATTCTTGAGGATTTACCAGAGTTTTGAGAAATACCTATTTCATAAGCTTACTTTAATTGTCGATGTAAATTTGGAGAATCACATTCACGCAAGACTGTACCAAACCAACGGAGGTGTTAGGATGGGATTTCATGAGGTTAAGCGTGAGCAAGTTGAGGTTTTTTCGGTGAGTAAGGTTCATAGTGATATTCTCAACTACGACTATCCAAAGAACTTACCAGAAAACTTGATTCTTCCTATCAAAGAACTGAGCAAGCAGAACGGAGCGGAGGTCAAGTTGTACTTTCCAGTCCCGTCAAAGAAAATTAAAGAATGGAGGGAATTCAATCTTTCGGAAGATTTCGACAGCATGATAAAGGCCTTCGAGAATATTTTGAAATTATTTGAAGCCGTGGAAGCCACTGGCTACAAAATCTTCTGTTTCGATATGAAGGCGTTGTATTTTGATGATGAACTTAACCCTTACATTTTAACCTACTTTCCGTTGATAGGAAATAACGACGAAATTGATATTAGTAAGTTTGAGATGCCGATATACATAAACTCACGACCCCTAAGATTCTCTGACAACAACTCTCGAGTGTTAGCTGAAATTTTTGCGAATTTGAAATACAGGGACGAATACAAGTCCAAGGAGCCTAGGGACCGACGACGATTCGTAGAAGAATCACTAACCAATGAAAGACTGTTCGACTTTAAGAATTGGTTCGAAAAGAGTTTCTCAAACAGGTACGATATTAAGGTGTGCAAGTCCAAGTTTTTAAGCTCTGTGGCACGGTACAAAGAACGTTGGAAGCAAAGTAGTCCCGAAGTCAAGGTACGCTATCGAACAGGTGCACATTCTATTTATGGCACAGGGAAGGTCAATGAAGATGACGACTTTAAGGAGGAAGAACAAGTAAATCAGGATGCATACCTTGTCAAGCGACTGGGAAATTCGAGGATTTTCCTTGCGGTCATGGACGGAGTCTCGACTTCCAATTACGGAGATGGAAATATTGCGTCAAATTTGGTGAAAAAGTTATTACTGGAAGAAGTCGATGCACTTAAAGATTCGGAAATAAATTACGAAGTTGCTAAGCAATTTTACGAGAGGTTCATTGAAAAAGCTAACAACGCGATTATCAAGGAAGCTTTAATTATTGATCAGACAGCCAGTCCGGATGGTTTGATGTCAACAACATTTGTCTCAGCAATACTGGATAACGACATGGTTTACTTGTGCTCTGTTGGAGATTCTCCAGCACTCTTGCTTACAAAAGATGAAATAGTAAGAATCAATGTAAAGTACAACGTTGGATTCGAAAAGCTAGTGTTGGGTAGAAACGTTTCTGGAGATCCGAACAGTCTCACCCAAGTAATAGGAAAGGCTCGAAAGGAGGGCGACAAACTGGTGTCCGATAATATCGAGTATCAGTTCATGGTTTTCAAGCTTCTTCCGGATGAGACATTAGTACTTGGTTCGGATGGGATAATCGAGTTTACCGTTGGTGCTCACGAATCAGAAAAAATCGAGAATTTCAGGAAGATTTATACCGAAAGCTATGAAGAAGCAAAGGGAAAGGTAAAGGCAACTGCGCAACGGATTCTAGCCAAGATAGACCAGAACATTGCAGGTGATAACTTAACTATCGTTATTGCCAAACCCGAGAGAAACGATTTGAAAGGAGGGGATGAAAGGTGAGGAAGTGCTTAAACTGTGGTGCAATTTACTCCGACGACGCTCTTAAATTTTGTGATTGCGGTGGACCATTGGTTAGAATTCCTCAAGAACAGCCAGAAGGGGTCGGTGACATAGATTTGCAATACAATGATTTGCTGCTTAGCCAGGATTACGAGTCACAAGTTGAACGGGAAATTTCAGATGGTTTGAAAATAACAGAAGATGAGGATTTTGAAGTTCAAGAACTGGATTTTCAAAGGCACGTAGTAGATGATGACGAACTTGAAGATGTTGAAGGTAGTTTTTTGGATGATAGTATGCTGATTGAGTATTCCGAAAAAATTCCAGAAGTAGAGCCAAGCAATGTTATTGAAGAGGGATTGATGAACGAAGAAATTTCAGAATCGAGCGAAAATTTGGAAGAAGATGTTGAAAGTATACTTAGAGAAATATTTGGTTTGGACGAAAAAATGCCAGAGCCGACAGCAAGGATGAGCAGTCAAGACGCTCTAGATGAAGAATCAAAGGACGTAGGTGTTTGGCCTTCAAATATCAGTTGTGATTCAAATGGTTTGGATAGAGGGCAAGTAGTTTCAACCTCAATAGAGTCAGCTGAAGTGGTTCCAGTGCAAACTTCATCAATTTCGCGAAAACCAATAATCTCTGGAATTAAATTAACAATTTACAGAAGCGGTTTGAAAGTTTCTGAGAAGGACTTCTGGTTTGACGAGATACTGATTGGACGAAGTAAATCAGGAGTGGAAGTAGATGTCAATTTGCGAGACTTGGACAACGAACGCATAACAAGTCGTAAACATGCCAAGATCTTCAAAGACGATGGTAAGTACTTTATCCAGCGCGTTAGTCAAAACGCGGTAGTCTGGGTACACGGTAAGTTCCTCGAACCTGGTGAGGTCGCCCAACTTTACGAAGGGGATAGAATAATACTCAGTAATACGATCGGATTAATTGTCGATAACGTTCAACCCATGTTTTAGCTACGCTTTTGATTTAATAGTTCCGTTGAGAGGCAAATGATACAGATTCATTTGTCAATGGTAATTTGGAATTTCGGAAACAGCTATAGCTTAATTGTCAGAGGTAATTTGGGAGACAAAAAAACATTTATTACGGTTTCAAAAACATTGAAACTTTTCGAGTGTCGCGGACTGGAAAGTAAGGAGGGTGAGAAGATGGTTGGAAGTGAACAGAAGATAGTGATGACCTACAAGTTTGAGAAACCTTACATTTCAAGTGATTCTACAAAGGATACTGAAAACTATCTTCTTTTGGAACTTAGGCCAAAGACAGGTGTGGTAAACGAGAAAATAGCCGTCAAAGGGGTTGATTTCTGCATAGTACTGGATGTTTCAGGATCGATGAAAGAACCATTTGAAGGAAATGTTACAAAGGTAAAAGCGGCAGTTGAAGCAGCAAAACATCTGTATGGTTTCTTAACTCCCGACGATACTGTTAGCGTTGTGCTCTATGATAGTGCACCGTACGTTGTACTCGAACGTGCAAAACCAACGAAAGAAGAGTTTGAGAAGGCACTTGAAAAAGCCTACATTTATGGTGGCAGTACGAACATATCGCAGGCTCTGAGGAAAGCGCGCGAAATATTGTCAAAGAACACAGGAAACCTAAAAAAGATAGTCTTCTTAACAGATGGAATTCCGACAGATGATACAGAACAGGATGGTCTCAGGGAAGGTAGGTTGATCGCGGAGGAAAAGATAAGTATAACTGCCCTTGGTATTGGAAATGACTTCAACTACAAGTTCATAGAAGAACTTGTTAAACCTTCACGAGGTACAACGGACTGGTTGAAATCACCTTCTGAAGCTCTAAAAATTTTTCAAAGGACCTTCCAAAGGACTAAGTCAACGGTAATAACAAACGTGACCCTCGAGCTGGATTTCTCAAATAAAGTACGAGTGGGCGAGTACTATAGAGTAGTTCCTGAAACAACTTACTACGGGAAACCGGAGTTCAAATGGAACAGAAAGGTCGAATTAGAACTCGATAACATTGAGTACAACCGTTATTACCAATACCTCTTCCAAATTACGATTCCTCCACTGAAAACAAAATTTGAAGGTCCATTCAGAGTGGCAAAAATGACACTGACATACTTTGTACCGAGCGAAAACAAGGCTTACAAAATGGAGGAAGACTTAATCGTTGAGTTTACAACTGACGAAGACTTGGTAACGAGTAGATACAGTACCGTAACTGACTTGGTGTGTAGGTGTCAACTCAACAAACTCGATACAAAGCTTAACGAGGCGATAAAGGTCAACGACAAGAAAGCGATCGTTGGAATACTACAGGAAATAAGTGCACGTGCTTACGAACTTAACGACTACGAACTGGCTGACCACTACGAAAAGATGCGAGACGAATTGCTCAAGAAGGGGGTGATATCAAACGAGATGCTCATCAAGGCTTCGAATCATACTACTAAGGTGAACGGAGAAGGATTAATCGACGAGGTTGAGGACATTACTAAAGTATTTAAAGATGTATTCGGTTCTTGAAAAACCGAAAAGAAAAAGTAAGTAGTACACTTGTGCATTAGTGTCTGTGTCTTTTCCTTATCAACTTACTTTACTTACTTTCTCCCCCCCTGCATCCGCGGGGGGTTTCTTTTTTAACGATTTTTGGTATAATAAAAACGAAAAGAAAGTGAAAACTTTCCGAACGCAACGTAGTTCTATTATGTCAGTTGAAAGGAGAGTGATTAAATGATCCAAGAAGTTGTGAGATGTAAGGTTGTGACCCCTATCTTTTCACGCAGTGAAGAATTTTCGGACGAAGGGGGTCGAACTTATAACTTCGAGCTTAGACCTCAGAGTGTGAAGGGAGTTTTACATTTCTGGTTGAGAGCCGTTGCACCAAGGGTTATAAACATTTTTGAACTTGATTTCGAAAGGTTACCAAACGATTTGGCGAAAGAGTTTAAAAATGAGAAGTTCAGGGGTCTTAAGTACCTTGAGATGCTTATCTTTGGTTCGCAAAATAGAAAAGGACCATTTGGACTGTTCGTTCGATGGAATGAAGAGGATACAGAAGCTATTGGAAGGTTTAAAGAGCTTAACCCTAATAATAAGACGGTGCTTGAATTTTCCCCCGTAGTTGGAAAGGACGCAAGTTATCCCTTGTACGGACTCTACAACACGAAGGAAAAAGTTCTTACGAAGTTTCTAAAACCGGGAGCTGACTTTGAGATTCACATTTATGCAAATGACAGGGTGACTTATGAAGTGGTGTTTTCTCTCTTCAAACTTGTAAGCACAGTTTCGGGCTTTGGTGCGAAGACCACAAAAGGTTTTGGAGAATTCGAAATAGTGAAACCAAGTTTTAACAGAATTCAATTCCTTAGTTCAGTTAATTTTGAGCAGCTACTGAGCGAGGTTGAAGGGAAAATAAAGAGGTTTATAGAGGAAAAAGATCTGTACAAAGCACTAAAAATTGAGCAAACTCCAACAAATTTGGTGGAATTTCCGAATCTCTTACCTGGAAGATACGAAATTATATCAACTCCCATTAAAGCATCGTCACTTAGCGAACTATTTTCAAAACTTTACGGTTTGAAGTTTCAGAGTAATGGTAACAGGAGAAGAATCATCAGAGGATGGTATCGAGAGGTAAAATACCGCTTAAGGTTTGTTGGAAAAAATCGTTCAGGAGATGCTGTTAAAGAACTGGTTAGTTGTATCAATGGACGAGCAAGTGAAGCGGATATTGGCCCAGCTATTGTCGGCTTACCTATCGCGTATCAAAATTTGAAAAAAGCTGGATCAAGGATAGATAGGATAACGATATTCCCATCAATCAAAACTAACGAAACTGATGTTAGTACAAAGAGAAAAACATCGGTGCTTAGAATCATAATCTCTCAAGTTCAACGTACATACCAAGTCTTTTGTTTGTTGCTTGATAGTCCAGTGACGCAGGGAGGGGTATTGGAACATAACTTAGAAAATGCTCGGTTCCACCTTAAACTTACTTTGACTCATGCCGATTTGAAGAACCTTGTAAAAAGCTTAAATCAAAATTACCAACCTGGTGCAAGGTTTTAAGTTCACGGGCGTAATTGCATTCCGAAAGGGGGAGGATTCTTAATGGCTAATTCTGCAACTTTCTGGAAGAAAAAAATTCTCGCTTTTCTTCATGATCCACTGACGAAGGCTTTGGATGTTCGGAATCACGAAGTATTCGCAAGAGAATTTGCTCAGGCAGCAGAGGCAATCTATGACCGTGGACTTGAAGACAACATTGCAAGTGCGTTTGATAGAGTACCGATACCATTTGAAAGAGGGTTTAGACAGATAAGAATCTCTCAAGATGAGTTTTACTACGTTCATCCGTTAAGCAGTGAAAAGGTTGGCTTACCTAAGATTCAGCTTGAGAATCTGAACAAAAATATTGCTGAACAGATATCTAACTTGAGAAAATTGAACGAAGATGACGAAAAGTTTTACCATGCATTGTGGTGGGAAATTGCAAATTTTACAAGCCTAAGCCACGTTCTACCTGCTGATACGAGAATTCCAAATCATTCTATACTTGACCACATAGATCTTACAGCGGCAGTTCGGGCAACAGAAGATAGTACAGGAAATTTAAATCCAGCGTTACTTGGATTTCAAATAGGCCCGGTTCAAGAAGTAATAGCACAAGCGCGAAAGGTCATTGATTTGTGGGCGGGAAGCTACTTGCTTTCCCTGTTGATTTACAAAGCAATTGAGAAAGTAGGACTCTCTTTTGGATTTGATGTGGTTATTTATCCGTATCTGCGTGGAAATCCGTTTGTTTATGACACCTTGATTCGCAATGGTGTGAAACTTGTAACTCCACCTTCCATAGACAAGAAGGTTGCTTCGTTACCGAACATTTTTCTTGCACTGGTGCCAACAGACAGGGCAAAAGAAATTGCTGAGGAATGCAAGCAAGCTGTTATCAATGAATGGATGAGATTAGTGCATGAAACAAAACGTTTGTTGGAAAGTGATACTAATCTCAGGATTCATGAGCTTCATAATTTCGAAGAATTCTTAGAGCAAGCAAAGCTGTTTCCGTCAGTGAACTACTCTTTTGTCAAGCTTCCATCTAATCAAGACGATGCAATGAAATTTATAAAAAATTACTTTACGGATCCTGAGTTTATCAGTGAAATACAAAGCTTCGTTGATTTGCTTAGCGAAGTCAAACGTCAAGGAGGTTATGCACCGAACGAAGGAACGTTTTACAAGTTTGTCTATAAAGTATTGACTGCACAACTGGCTGCTCAAAAAGCAATCCGAGCGTTTAAAGATTACGTGAGTGATAGCACACTTGGTGCACAGAGAGTACCAGACGACTTTGGCGGTGGAGTTCGGGCATGCGCGATAGTGTTGGATACGCCAAAAAATGTAAAGGGAGAGGGAGCAAAGAAGGACTACCTCGGAACACTCAACATTGTAAAAAGGTTTCTGAACAGGACGCTTAATTTAGGCGTGAAATATGAGTCAACAGAAGATGTCGCGCTAATGAACGATGTAAACTTGACCAAGTCCGGTGAACGTGAATTAAGGAACGGTTACATCGGTGTGCTCGTAATGGACGGTGACAACATGGGTAAATGGGTTTCCGGAGAGTTCGCACTTGAAGCATCGAAGATACTGCACGAGAA
This sequence comes from Thermotogota bacterium, assembly GCA_030550315.1. Lineage (GTDB taxonomy): Bacteria > Thermotogota > Thermotogae > Thermotogales > Fervidobacteriaceae > Fervidobacterium_A. Next base: position 11,569 of record JAUQPP010000025.1, read on the forward strand.
GGCAAGAAAATCTTTTGAAAGTGAGTCACTACAGGACTTCTTAAGGGTGAAGGTTTTCACTCCAGCCTACCAACGAAATCTCTCGAGGACCTTAGCTTTATTCTCGGCTCTTGTAAAGTACGTGGTTGAGGATAGATACAATGGAATGCTTGTTTATGCTGGAGGAGACGATGTACTTGCAATATTGCCAGCTGATAAGGTGATACCTTGTGCTAATGATATAAGGAAGATGTACGTTGGAGATGATTTGGAACTCACAATCAACGGCACACGTTACAAATTTGAGAAAGGATTTGTATACAAAGACGATGTTTTATACGCATCTATGATGGGGGCAGCAACGATGAGCGCCGGTATAGCAATCGTGAATCACAAGCTGCCTTTGCAATTAGCTATCGACCTTGCGAGAGAAGCGGAACGTTACGCAAAGTACAAACTGGGAAAGAACGCTTTTGCGATATCGGTTGTCAGACGTTCAGGTCAGCGTGAGTTGTTTGGTTCAAAGTGGGAGGTTGAGGAACTTGATGTGATAAAGACCGCGTACAATATTACTGAACTTTCAGAGAAATTAAATCTGTCATCACGGAGTCTTTATAAGATTCAGGCTGAGGATTTTGCCGTTGTTGGAGAGGAAAACGTTGAAAAATTGGTAGATTACATCCTAAGGAGGTCGGAGGTTGAAAAGAAACCGGAATATATGTACAACGATTTGAAAAAGAAGCTTTCCATTTACCTTAGAAATCTTTATAACCGAGACCCAAATAACAAACTCATGCCCCTTCAACTTTTATTGACGATCCGGTTAACAAAGAGAGGTGATAAACAGTGATGTATGCTGTATACTTTGAGCCTGAAGACTGGGTCTCTTTTAGGGAAGCGAAACGCTTTGGGGTAGGAGACGTAGCAAAAACGACACTTCCAACCGCTATACCATTCTACGGGGCAGTAAGAACAGCTTTGATGCTAAAAAAGGGAATAGAACTTGACTATCATAAGCCACCTTCTCTTTCCAAAGAACTAAAAGAGCTTTTAGGAGATGAGAGTCATCCAGGAAAAATCAGATTGTACGGTCCGTTCATTTTCAGTCAATGTAACGGTAAGAGGAAACACTTTTTCCCGGCCCCGAAAAACGTCTACGTAAAGGATGGTTCATATAAACTTATGCCGTGTTCTTCGCTTAAAACGAAGGTTGATGATTACGAATTGGATTTGGCGTGGATACCGGATGTTAAGAATGTCGACGAACCAGAAGAATCTTATATTGAACTGGAAGAATTGAAGAAATTGAAGCAAGGTGAACCATTCAAACTCGAAAACCCATCAAACTTTGAAATTGAAGCAAAAACAGGTATCGGGTTAGAGAAATCATCCAAGAGAGTTCAAGAAGGACTGTTGTATAACATTTCTGTGTACCGATTCAAAAACGGCGGATTTTTTATGCTCACAGACAGCGAAGAGACAGTAAACGAAGTTTCAAAACTCGATGGTGTTTTTCTCGGTGGTAAACAACGATGGGCTCGCGTTTGGGTGGAGGAATTCCCCTTTAATTTGTTTGAAGATATTGATTCGGAAAATGCTGCGATACTCTTACTAACTCCAGCAATCTACAGCGGAGGGTTTATACCGAAGACGGGAAGATTTGGTTCGGTTCAAATTAGGGCTGTTGTTGGAGTAAGAAAAGTAGCAGTTTCAGGTTGGGATGTTGCAAACGGTCGTCCCAAACCAATGTATCACGCGGTGTCTTCTGGGGCGGTGTATTACCTTAGAGGTAAGCCAAAAGATCCAACGGAGGTCCTGTCCGAAAGTCTCCTGAATCAATTTGGCTTTGGAATCTTTACTTACATACCATATGAAAACTTTTGAATTTAGTAAAGGAGGTTGGTAAAGCTATGGATAGGTTTGTGGTTACTATGTACGCCGAGAGTCAGTTACATGCGGGGAAGGGCATGGACATCGGTATAGTGGATTTACCAATTCAGCGCGAAAGGACAACTGGTTTTCCTATCATCCAAGGTATTAAAGGTTCCTTAAGGGCAAACTTTGGTACGGAACTTGGGCAATTCGAGGCGAAGATATTCGGAAGTGAACCGGGTTCAGAGGAAAAAGAGGCAACGACACCTGGTATCTTGGCATTCTCAGAAGCAAAGATATTGTTGTTCCCTGTGAGAAGCATGGACAGGCTGTTCGTCTGGGTTACATCGCCATTGGCGTTAGTTAGATTTTTTAACACACTTGGTGATAAAAACATTGTCGATATGATACAAAACGAAAACATTTCCGAAAACGAAGCACTCACCATTGATATTGACGGAAGATTATGGCTTGAAGAAATTGAGTTAAACGCTCGGAAAGAATCAAAAGGTTGGTTAAAAGAAGTGACCGCAAAGATCAGCCAAAACATCAATGCTGTGGAGTATCTAAAGAAGAAAATGTTGACTGACATAGTTGTCGTACGCGATGAACTGTTTTCTAAAATACTTGAAATAGCTACTGAGGTGGTGCCGAGAATTAGCATTGATAGAGAGAAGAAGACGGTGAAGAAAGGAGCCTTGTGGTACGAGGAGTACTTACCGCAAGACACAGTAATGTATTTTATCGTAAGAAAAACAGCTTACGCTAAGAGTGAACAGGAAGCGTTCGAGAAGTTTCGAGAAATCATCGATGGTAGGATAATAACAATCGGCGGAAAAGAGACGGTTGGTAAAGGTTTGGTTTGTTTGAAGGTGGTGAACGTGCAATGACACCAGTTGCAATTAAAGCTGCTGAGTGTGTCAAAACGATGTTAACCAAGGATGAAAAAACTAAGGAAAAGTATCTTTCGAGGGTCACAGGCCTTGGAAGCATGATTGTTCAAAACGGTTTAGCTGGAACTGTTCTTTTCGTAAAAATTAAAGGACCTGAGGAGGTTATCCAACACCTTAACGAACTAATCGAGGTCCAGACTGGACAGAAAGATTTTTGTAGTCTCATAATAGGAGGTAAAAGTATTTCTCAACATGAGTACATTAAGGCGCAGTTTGCTGTGATGGAAGGGGTGAAATGGCTGAGAAGGTACGCTGAAATTTTCTTGAATAAGGAGGAGGAATAAGGGATGCAAAGCGTGCAAAAGAGGATGCTAAATCTAAGTTTGTATTGGAATAAAATTGTTTTTCTTGAAAATCGTGAATCCTACTTAAGTAAGAAAGATGAATTACCTGCTGCGATACTTAAGAAATTGGTCGTTCCAAAAGAGGTTTATGAAGTAATGGATAAACGTCGCAACGTGGTGGTTGAAGAATTCAAAAAGAAAGGTCTATTGCTTCTTGATGTGAAAAAAAGATTATCATCCAGGCTTCTTGTTGGAAGTGGAACACCATCGATACTTGAAGTTGGACTAACATTGTCACGTAACTACGGACTTCCGATAGTTCCTTCTACGAGTCTGAAAGGAGCGTTTCGACATTATTGCGAAGATAATGGAATACTGAGTGAGAACGAGTTGGTGGATGTCTTTGGGACAACCAACCAAAGTGGTGGGTTAGTGTTCCTTGATGCATTTCCTACAGAGGAAGTAAGATTTGGACTGGATGTCGTTGCTAATCACTTTCAACCTTACTATATGAACGGTGAGGTACCGAACGACTGGTACGATCCGGTACCGGTCAAATATGTTACCGTGACATCTGGGGTGTACAGATTTACGGTGCTTATAGAACCGACACTGAAAAAAGAAATGAGAGAAGATTTGAAAAGAAAGTTGCAAGGTGCATTTCTTGATATGTTAAGGGTTTACGGAATTGGTGCAAAGACAAACTACGGATACGGCAGATTTTTGGACGACTGAAACTCTTTTTCGGAGAGTAGACGTCTAATCACAGGTACTTGTCATTCCCGGAGCTTTGGCTCCGGGTTTTGAAAATATTCAAGAAGGGGAAAAAGAAAAGATGGGTGCTCTTCTATTGTCTTTTATAGGTAAACTGATGTTTGATGAAGATGGGAAAAATTATCAACGCGTGAGGTATGTCTTTCAGGATGGAACAGAAATCGATGGAAGTTTTTTTGGACAAGTTCTTGTAAACTACTTAAGAAACAAAGATGTCAGGATAGATAAGGTTGTTTTAGTTGGTGAACGAGATGCTGCTTGGTGGGTGGCAAGCGAACTTGTTCCCCCGTTAAAGCGCAGTGCATTATTGGGATTTAAAGCATTGCTGAAAGACGACTCTTCCATAGAGACTTTAGAGCAGTTTGCGAAAATTATAAAGAAATATGTTGACTATTCTTTAGAATTTGAGTGGATCGACTGCTCTACGGACATAATTAAGGTCCAGAGGGATATCTTGCAGAAGGTCATGAAGCATCTTGATTATAACGTGGATGAAATAGTCCTCGACATCACTCACGCGACGCGTTTTATTCCGGTTGTGGCACTCGGAATCTTGTTGCCTGCTAGGTATGTGACCGTAAGGAGGATACGCATATTCTACGGCCATTACGAATTCGGGAAAGAACCAAAACCGGCTATTGAACTTAGCGCTTTGGAAGAACTGATTCAGTTTGATGAAAAGATGGCAGCTTTTCATCTAACCGGAGACTTTTCGCAAGTTGCTTGTGCTATGTTGCCAAAGCAGAAAGAACAGGTGCGAAAAATGTATTTTTCTTTTGAGTTAAACCAACCACCCATTCAGGAAATTAAATTCTTTGCGAAAGCCTCTTCGAATTACTTTTACTATCCTGTAGCCAAAACCTTGGAGAAGTTTGTACAAGCCGAACAACTGCACGACGTTTTCTATCAAAAAGCCCTATTCCATTTTGAAAAAGAACAGTATTTCAAGGCTATACCGCTGCTGTTTGAGGGTATTTTAACGTTACTGGCTTTCAAGATGGTTGGTAAGCCGGTTGACGATTACAAACTAAAAGAGCAGGTAAAAAAGCTGATACCAAAGGTATTGGATAAACAAGATGCAAAGAATTTTGAAAAATTGCAGCAACTCAGAAATTGTATAGTTCACGGTACAAGGGCAAAGGTAAAGGATATTTCCGATTACTTAGAAGATGAGAATCGACTGAAGGAATTGTTCAGGACTTGTTCTGAGCTGTACGAGAGAAAAAGAGCAGAGGAATTTTCCATAGGTAGTGAAAAAATTAAAAAGAAGATTGATTCGATAAGACGGTCCATAGAAATTATTGAGAAAGATCAGCTTGACCTGAATGAGTTCTTTTAGTCGCGAATCTTTTTCCGTATGGCTTTATTACTAAAGACGACCTTTTGACAGAAGCCGATTCCCTCCTTAGCTTGTAAGCCACCTGCAAATCTGACCACAACTAGTCACACCTTTTTCCCCGCTTATCACAAATTCTTCCCATCTACACACTCTCTTCCCTCCGCATTTTTTATCACTTTCCAGTAGATGAAAACTCCTACCAGAAACCGTTCGCAAATTACCTACCAATCGCTTTTATTTGTCACTATTAATTTGGAATAAAAAGCTGAACGTTATCCCCGAGACATTAATAATTTAAATTCCAAAAAAGGACTAAATCGTTGAACTTGTTAGCAAAGTTAGCAAACTGCATACGGTTTTATCGTTGAGTATAATTTCGAAAATTGCTAAAGAAAGGAGGAGTGAAAATGAATGGAGTTGTGAGAATTTATACGGACGGTGCTTACAAGGAAGGTTACGTGGCTTATGGGTTTTCAATTTACGGAAGTGGATACTTCGGGGATACTTTCGTATATTCTGCGCGAGCGACGACGTTACTTCAGAATGTTGAGGCAGAGTTAAGGGCCGTTATTGCAGCGTTGAAGTTCCTTAAGACACACTTTGGTAAACTGAGAAACGTACCTATCTTAATATGTTACGACTTGGAAGCCGTAAAGGAGGTTATAAAGAGTGAGAAAGTCCAAAATCGTAACCCGTTTTTCAAAAAGTACGCGGAGGAAATAAGTAAGTTATGTCAGACAATGGAGTGCAAGCTTTTGTTTGAAAAGGTTAGAAGCCATCAACATGAACTTCACAACAAAATTCACAGGGCCGTCAATCGAAAACTGAACCAAACGTGTGCACTGATTGGGTAGGTGCACTTAGGGTACTACTTTCACGATCTTGACAATGGTAAAACCTCAGACGGTGAGAACTTGGAACACCGTTAACCACGTTTGTAACGATTATTTGTAACTTACTAATTGACACGGTTACTGAGTGTGTGAGTGCCAGACTTACACGAAACGCTTCTGTTCTAACACTTTTACGGGTTTGGACACTTAACTTCATACGACAAACTTCATTGTAAAAAGATAAGTGAGAGGGGTGAGAGCAAGAAGTTTTTTCTTTATTTTACACGTTATTATGAGAGATTTTGAGATTTAACAACGGAGGAATGGGGATGGGCTATAGGTACTACCGCAGGTATTCCTCCTTTTCCTCATTTTTATATGGTTTATTTCGATATGCAATTTATAGACTTACTTATTCATTGTTGAGAAAGTTGCTTAAAAAGTTTTTGCGCCATGTTTAAGATGGTTCAGTTGTTACGTTCCAAAATCTCGTGTAAAGTGAAGGTGCAGATGATATAATAACAATAGATCTTTGTTGTAACCTTGAAATTTCGGGGGTACACGTATGCTCGAGCGAGAATGGAAGTTTCTGGTACGAAGAGACGAACTTAGAAGATTGCAAGAAAGTGTAGAGAAACCTATTCGAAAGACGGTTGGGATTGTCCAGTGGTATTTTCCTGCGGAGGACAAAAGTACCGAAAAAAGGCTGAGGCTGGAGATTATGAAACAGCAGACCGGGATGTTAACAAGGTGGATTTTGACGGAAAAGGTTAACACCGACGATTCATCTGTAAGGTTCGAAACGGAGCGGTTCGTGGAGCCATCGGAAGAACTCCTGAACGAAATCAAAAGTGCAAAGGTAGTTGTCAAACAGAGATATTTTTTGTGCGAAGATCCCGAAGTGGTGATTGACGAATTTTTATCTTTTGGCGACATAAAATACGAATTCAATTCCGAAAATATCTTACTTTTGGAAGTTGAAGAAAAGTCCCAGAACATAGGCAATCCTGAGGATGTGAAAGAATTATTGATGAAGTTTGGTATTTCAAACGTGGAACCGCTTTGGGGCCAGCACGCTGAAATGTTCAAGAACAAAAATCTGGCGGTAACTACTTCGCTAGATCCATTTGAAATTATCGAATACGTAAGAAATAGGCTTCTGGGCGCAGTATTTGTAGTGATGGCCGTTGGTACGAGTGTTTTGGGGTTGCTTAACCCTAAAAATACCGAAGGCAAAAATGATGGGAAAAATAATACTAACAACAATCCGGTGGAATTCCTAAAAAATTACGCCGAATGCTTTGCAAGAAGTTTACAGACAGCCGAAAACAACGAATGTCATCATAAATTGGCAGCTGAGCTGGATTTAATTAAGCTACTTTCAAACAAGGGATTCAGGATTTCCAGAATTTATGCGATGACGAATAGACCATTTTTAGATGAAGACTCTGAGATTAATAAAAAACATTTAGAAAGTTTGAAGCAGGTACTGGAAGATCCAAAGTTTGCTGGAGATAAGAAACTTACCAGTATTTTGGAAGAACCAAATGCACCTATTCAGTACTTAATTTTAAAGTTTATACTTACACTTGCCGGATTCGAAGTGATGAATATGCCTTTAGATTACAACGTAAGAACATTGCAGGGTGCGTCAAAGGTCTTTAAAGAAGTTTGGAGGCACATGGACAAAATAAGTGCAATTGCCGAAGAATACGGGGCTGAAATAATTATCGAAGCTGCATCCGGTCCAAGGCTTACTGCAATGGCTTTGCAACTGTGGGCACTCTTTAACCAGAAGGATAGCTATATCAAATACGAAGGTGCTCGTGAAACAACAAGAATTCCTGCAGTTGGCATCGATTGGGATTTGAACTATGTTGACGAATTAGCGTCTTTGCTTTCCGCGGTTTTGGATAAATCCGATGAGGTTACGGAAAGTGAGTTTTTAAGGCTTCCGAATGAAGTTGCGAGACTTTTCAACAGGGTTTCCTACGTTGATACAAATAATGGTGGTAAAAAAGTGTACGGGGGATTTTACAGTTTCTACAATCTTTCGTCGATCAGGAAGAAATACCTTGATAAAAAAGAAATGCCATTTGGTTACGGTGAAAGCTTTATTAATGTTATCCCGCAGGATACGCTAAGTAGAAGGTACCTAAGAACTTATCTTGAGAATGGAATAATACGGAAGTGGTCTTACTTGTGGATCGGTGATTTGATACCAGAAACTGTGGAACACTCACAGCGTCATAGCAAGCGATTGATGGAATTTACTAAGAACCTTCTTAACGTAATGGGTGAAGATTTCTTCCTTGCGCCATTTTCCAGAGGCGAGCTTGAAAAGGAGTTTGTGCCGGGTGTTTCCTATCGTGACCTTCTATACTTTATTTTAATCGTTGCACTTAACGTTCATGATTTAGGTCATGTTTATCCCAAGTTTGTAACACCAAGCGGATTGATTTTCCACTTGGACGGCCTGCCATCGGCAATCAGGGATTTGCACTCAGAGTTGACGGTTAAGTTGATAGAAGATAGAAATTACGATATCCTTGGGTTTGAAACGGCGTTTCGAGACAACGTACCGAGTTTAGTGTATATTTTTAACGGCAGGGAGAAGGCCTCGTTAGTGGAAGAGGCTATAAAAGTAGTCTGTCGTTACCATCGTGGGTATGCTCTTGTCGATGAGCCGATTAAAAGTGAAAGCGAGTTCATCAGAATTTTCGAACTGGATACCAGAAGCGCCGTCGATATAGTTAACGAGAAGTTCGCTGGTGACGAAACACTGCAAAAGATAATCTTATTCTTAATACGTTGGTTGAAATTCATAGACGGTACGGATGTACAAGCAGACCGCGTAGTTACGGAATCCTATCACAAGAACCGAATTCTTAGAACCAGAAACGAAAGTTTGCATCTTATAGAGCGAATCGAGTTTTGCGAGAACGCCTCAGTAAATGATGAGTTAATCATGGATGCTCGGAGAATTATCCTAAATGAAGTTAAATCAAGATTAGAAGCGTACGATCCAAGAACAAAACTTAACAATGATGAACTTGTTAGTGAACTCGACCGGTTATCGAGCGAGATAGAAAGTAAGGTTTATGGTTTTATCGAAACTGTGAAATCATCCAAAACGAACGGTTATGTGGACATACCGTACATTGTTCAAGTTATTGATACCATTGCGTTCAAAATTAAACAGTTTGGGCACTTTGAAAAGCACAAGGCTGTTGCCGCAGTCTTCCCAACGTTCTTCGAATTTGACAATTCGAAGGCAAAGGCTACTCTACATGTGGTGATAATTGGAAACAAGTTAGTCGGTGATGGAGAATGGAAATTTTCGAGAAATCAAACACTTTTGAAGGTTAAGCAAAGCATAGAAGATGAGTTTGACAAAGCAAAAATTGGTGATGAGTACCGTGCTAAGGGATTCTTTGATTTGGAACTCAATATAAAGATTTGGTAACGGTGAATTTTAAGAATGACATTGGAGGGATGATTTTTGCGTACTAAGTTACCGGTTGTTGTCACGATTTCCTCGCGAGTTGATGAGTCGCAAGCTGTATCTGCATTGGAGGAACTTGCTGCGATCGTTGGTTTTGAGAAAGGGGCAATCAACGGAACAGACAGTTTGTTTTTCAAGCGGACAGAGTTACCTCTGGGTGATTGGTCGTTAGAAATAGATGAAGTTGCTGAATTTTTAATGCCGAAGCTCGAAAAGAAGGAAGTACACTTGGCACTCAATGTTCCGACAGCTTTTGCTTTAGCACTTGGTATTAGAATATCTTCATCTCAGATACCACCGATGTGTATTTACCATTTTCAGACAGGAACTTATTATAAAGTTATCGACCTGACCGATAACTCGCGAAAAATTAAAGCCATTAGAAACGAAGCTAAGAGGACTGAAGCAAAGTTCCTCAAGACGGGTGAAGATGAAGTGGCTATAGTATGCCAGTTTGCCTCACACACTTTGGAAGGTTCTGTTCGAAAGTTCTTAGAAAGCAGAAACATCACTACTGACTTGCTTGAAATAAGGCATGCAAGTTCGGGCAACATTGCACTTGGTGATTGGTCAGTGGAAGTGAGCGAAGTTTATTCAGCAATCCAAAAGCTTAGAGAAGAAGGCTATTACAAAAGGCTCCATCTTTTTCTCGCTGTGCCTGTGAGC
>JAUQPP010000092.1 GCA_030550315.1 Thermotogota bacterium
GAAGAAGAAGAACTCGTGCGTATGAAGGCGATTATAAATAATATTAAACCCCGTAGCCTGTTGCTTCTCAACGAATCGTTTTCCTCAACAAACGAATACGAGGCCTTTGAGATAGCCTATCAAATTATCAGGGCTTTATTGGAAAATCACGTGACTGTGTTTTATGTAACACACCTGTACGACTTTGCGTCACGCTTTAAAGATTCTCGAGAAGCACTCTTTTTGGAATCTGAAAGGAGAGAAAACGGGGAGAGAACTTTCAGAATTATCGAGAGTCGTCCGACATTCACAAGTTACGCTCTTGAATTGTACAAGCGGATCTTCAACGTTTAAAGGACTTTACAAACAACAGAATCAACCTTTTTTTCGTCAAAGTACGCCTGCGCTAAACACCCAGAATAGCACGAAACGTTTCTTAGCGAGCAAGTCCGACAACTTCTAGGTATCAGGATTTCTCTGTCAAACCTTTCCCAAATTGCCTTGAACCGCTCGCTTCTTACGTTTCCCATGTAAAATTCGGGATTATATCTGAAATGTCCGCACGGAACGACGTTCCCGTCAACAAGAATGGAAGCGTGCGTCTTTCCAGCTGTACACTCTTCGCCAAAAATGTTCTCTTCCACGTACAGTGGCACGGAACCACCATTTTTCCAATACGCACGCAACTTTTCGGCAACAAACTCGACCATTTCCTTGCTTGGTAGCAGTTTATCCTTGTTCAACCACCCCCTACCAACTGGTATGAACCTGTCCACATACAAACTCGCTCCAAGTTCCTTAGCCAACGATAACATATCCTCGATGTACGAGTAATTTATCCTGTTAACGACGAACAGTAACGTTACATCAAATCCAGCTTCCAAAAAATTCAGTATGCCTCGATAAGTCTTTTCAAAAGTTCCCCTTCCCCTGACCGCTTCGTGCACCTCAGCAACTGGACCGTCCAGTGACACCCCAATCAGCAATTCGGGAATAATCTCTTTAATTTTTGCAACGTACTCTTTCGTTGCAAGGGATGCGTTGGTGTTCATCATCATTTGTAACCCTTTCGACTTGCCGTACGACAAAATTTCGAGCAAATCCATTCTTAACATTGGCTCTCCGCCAACGATATCTAGTATTTCAGCTTCCACTTCTACGAGCTGGTCTATGACACTTTTAATCTCGTCTGTTGAAAGTTCAATGCGCGATTTCTTCCCCGCATTGCAATAACAATGTGCGCATGTATAGTTACATGCGGTGGTAATTTCATATTCTATATTTTTCGGTCGCTTTCGCATAATTCTTCCTCCAATTCTAAATTCAGAACATTAGAGTAATAGGAGGGCAATTGGAAAGGTGTGCAGCCTGCGCAATTCGTCTCTGGTGGAGGCGGCGGGAATCGAACCCGCGTCCGAAAGTAAGTCCCCTCGGGCATCTCCGAGCGCAGTCTGTGTTTTGATTTTCGTCGCAACGACGCCCACAGACAGGCTCCGTTGCGACCAGCCTCACTAGGTAAGGTAACCCGGACCGTGAGGCGAAGTCCGGCTACCTGGCTGGCTACGTCACGCCCAACCACAAGAGGCCAGCCAACCCTTGTGGTGGACGGCTGCCTTAACTAACTAGGCAGCGAGAGGAACGTATTCGTTGGCACTTATCTTTTCCCTGCCGTTTTTTTACGAGGACGGCAGGCAACCTCGGCTCGCTTCCCGAGGAGGCCTACCCCCGTCGAAACCGTTCGCCCCCTCAATGATTTTCACATTTTCAATAGTTTAGACTTCTCATCTATTTGAAACGTTCAAGGCAGAAAGGCTAATAATCGAACAAAAAGGACGATGGGAACCCATCGTCCACCCCTGGTGCCGAGGGCGGGACTTGAACCCGCACGGCCCCAATGGCCGCATGGCCCTCAACCATGTGCGTCTGCCAATTCCGCCACCTCGGCACTCTCTTCTGGAGCGGGTGACGGGTTTCGAACCCGCGACCCCTTGCTTGGCAAGCAAGTGCTCTACCGCTGAGCTACACCCGCCCAATTATTATCTTCCCTCTTGGTGCGAGAGGAGGGATTTGAACCCTCACGGGGGGGTTAGCCCCACTGGATTCTAAGTCCAGCGCGTCTGCCAGTTCCGCCACTCTCGCACCATTACTGGTGACCCGGGCGGGATTCGAACCCGCGACCCCCTGATTAAAAGTCAGGTGCTCTACCTGCTGAGCTACCAGGTCACCCAGACGCTTTATCAGTGCCGATATGAATATTACCACACACTCCAAACCATGTCAAGAGGATTTTCTGGCTGGTTCTCGAACTGGTGTAGACGTACTTACGAGATAGAAAAAGAAAACAGTTTAGATGAAACTCTAAAAAGAATAGAGGCGTCTCCATCATGTCTTAGATGATTAAAAAGCATAGCCCCTAAGTGCTACGAAATTTCTTGATGGGAAGTCAACCTATGAAAACGCACATAGAGCGGATAATGAGTGGTTTTTAACGATTCACAAAAGCGAAAGAAAAGCAAAGAATTCAGGAGAAAGCCCGAAGATAGCAAGGGACGTGGAAGAAAGCAAGAGCAAACTACGGGAAAGGAATGGTGCCGTATAAAAATTTAATCAAGATTATGTATTCAAAACTACCAGTAAACTCACACTCAACATTAGTTTCAGCTCTTCATTCAGAAATGAAGTACCTTTAACAACGAAAATACTGAACAATTTTTCACTCAATGATGTTTGCAGGTTTTTGTCTCTTTTAGAGAGACGTATCGGCACTTATGCAGGTTGACGAAAAGCGTCGATTATTGTTTGAGTACCCTGCCGCCGGATGAGAAGTAGATTAAAGTTCATTGAAATCGGAACGATACCAATGAGTTGTATTGCGAAATTCATCGTTCATCAAACCTTATTTTAGGCTATTGAACGGCAAACGGTTTTGTCGTAAAATGATGCTGAGGTGTAAAAAATGTAAGGAGTGAGCGGATTTATGAAAAAACTCAGGATGGCTCTAGTAGGTTGTGGTCGTATAGGGTCAACGAAACACGTTGAGGCTATTGTAAAGAATATCGACGTGCTTGAACCTGTTGCCGTGTGCGATGTTGTGGAAGAAAAAGCGAAAGCAACAGCTTCGAAGATTTTAGAGCGTGTCGGTATTGAACCGAGGGTGTACACGGATTTCATTAAGATGGTTGAGGTGGAAGAGCTTGATTTTGTTGCCATCGCCACCGAGAGTGGTTACCACTATGAGATTACCATCGAACTTTTGAAGAGAAACTTGCACGTTCTTGTGGAAAAACCGATGGCTTTGTCAACGAAACACATGGATGAAATGATTAACCTCGCGCGTTCGAAGAATCTGAAACTTGGTGTGTGCTTTCAAAACAGGTTTAACCCTCCGATAGTTGAATTGAGGAAAAAGATAGAATCCGGAGCGTTTGGAAGGATTTACTACGGGGTTGCGACCATCCGCTGGAACCGCGATGAGAATTACTATAGACAGGCGCCTTGGAGAGGAACTTGGAAGCTTGATGGCGGTACGTTGATGAATCAGTGCACGCACAACATCGACCTTCTCCAGTGGATGCTTGGTGGGCAGGTAGAGGAAGTTTACGGAGTTATTCGGAAATTCAATCATCCATACATCGAGGCCGAGGATTTTGGTGGTGCGATAGTTAAATTCAAAGATGGAATCGTAGGGCTCATCGAGGGAACGGCGAGCGTATATCCAAAAAACCTCGAGGAGACACTTTCCATTTTTGGCGATAGCGGTACAGTGATAATTGGTGGTCTTGCGGTTAACCGTATCCAAGTTTGGAAATTTCCTGGCGAAGATTCGCATCCATTTATGAGTTTGCCTGATCCAGATACGGTGTACGGTTATGGGCATGTGCCCTTGTACAAGGACTTTTACGAGGCTATTGTGGAGGACAGGGAACCGAAGGTACCGGGTGAAGAAGGTAAAAGAGCTGTAGAAATCGTTCTTGGGATATACAAATCAGCGCTGGAAAACAAACCGGTTAAGTTTCCGTTTGAGTTCTCGACGGAAGAGATGCTAAATCTTGATTTCTGAGAAAAATCACTACCATGTGAAGTTATGCTGTTCTTTTGTCAACAACAGAATCCTTCAAAAATAAAAACAAGAATAAAAACAAGCCACCTTAAAGGTAGCTTGTTTTGAAAGCTTTTCTTTGTTACTCTGCGTATTCACTATTTTCCATAAGCTATCCAAGCATTGATACCGCATTCTTCAATTACAGAAATTATCGCTTCCCCGATTTCTTCATTTGGAAGTTGGAAAAAATTGCAAGATACTTAGTTCTTCTTTTCCAATCGCAGGGAAGAGTTCCAGTTTACTTAAAAATGAGTATGGATAATTGTATTGCAGTGCCCGTTGTGTGGGTATCAACCCACTGTATAGTTTTTCAATCAATTGACCTCCTCCCCGCATTGAAATGCGAGGATTCTTCGTGCGGTGTGTTAGCTTACTAACCTTAACCGCACTGGGCTGGTCAAAGCCCCTACTCCTATTCCCTTATGGGA
>JAUQPP010000093.1 GCA_030550315.1 Thermotogota bacterium
TTCCTCGATGAGTGTGATATGTACATCGATATGTATTATCAGGGAGCGTTTGAGAAATACCTGGAACAAAACGCATGGAGGTTGAACCGCGTAAAGGACGTGGTAGAATACTTAAAAACAAGCGACGAGGTCGCCGAGATAGCAATCGTAGGTGAAGAGGAACGTATATTGAAGGCTGTAAAAGGAGCCATCGACGGTTTCGAATCGGAAGTCAGCATTGTGAAGAACAATGTTTCGGGAGGCGAATCTTTTTACGAAGTCTTCGGGCCGAATTGTTCGAAAGAAGAAGCTTTGAAGTTCTTACTGAACTACTTTGGCGTGAAACTGGAGGAAACAATGTATTTGGGAGATAGCTTCAACGATATTGGAATGCTCAAAATTGTTGGTTTTCCTGTCGTTGTTGAAAATGCACACGAAGAGGTGAAACGTTACGCTCGATACATCACAAAGTCAAACAACGAGGCAGGTGTGGCTCACGCGATCAGGGAGTTGCTATTTAAATTTTAGGAACGCTTTGCGTTTGCTTGTGATATCACTTTTATTATTAGAAAGTCACTTTCTCGCGCAAAGCCAGAGGAGCGAGTTTTCCCACAAAATAATTTTTTTAATCGGGAATAGGAAAGCCGAAGAACTCGATCAATTCCTTCAAAATTCGGATTTCAATAAGTTAACACTTGAGGAAAGGGCCGATGTTATAATTGCTTACTCCGAACTTTATAGCTGGGGCAAAAAAGGTTTCGAATACTCGGCAAAGGCTTACGAACTTGCTGAAAATAGCATAAAAGCTTATCCAAATTTTTGGAAGTTCCATTATGCAATTGTTGTTGTTCTTTCGCACCGTGTTCAGAAGAACAACCTTCTTGCGATAACTCTTATTGGAAAGATAGACTATCACCTATCAGAGGCACTCAAGTACGGGATTGATCACTGGGAACCACATTTTTTGGCCGGGGTTAGATATCTCGAGGTACCCCTATTTCCAGATCTTAAAAAGGCGGAGGAGCTTTTGAAAAGAGCTCTAGAACTTGAACCTAACCATATTTTCACTTACGTAGTCTTGGGAAAACTTTACGAAAAGAAGGGAGATTTTTGCAAAGCTCTGGAGATCTACAACACGGCTCTGAAGCTCCCCATCCGTCCCGAATGGAAAATCGTCGACGAAGATGCCAAAAATGAAATTTTGAAAAGGATTCCGGAGGTGTCGAAAAAGTGTATCAAAAGATAAAGGGAACGGAAGATATTTACGGCAGTGAAATGAAGTACTGGTACTGGATAGAGAACAAGGCAAGGGAGGTTGCCATCAGATATGGCTATGAGGAAATAAGAACTCCCATCTTCGAAGACACGAAACTTTTTGTCAGAAGCGTTGGCGAAGATACGGATATCGTACAAAAGGAGATGTACACTTTTGAGGATAAAGCAGGTAGAAGCATAACACTTCGACCAGAAGGGACCGCTCCAGTTGTCCGGGCATTTGTTGAAAATGGCATGATAACACACGGTTTCCCTCAAAAGTACTTTTACATAGGTCCCATGTTCAGGTACGAAAAACCGCAATCCGGTCGTCAAAGACAGTTTCATCAATTCGGTGCCGAGATTTTTGGGAGTTATTCACCAATAGCGGATGCAGAGCTCATTCTTTTTATGGACAGATTCCTCAAAGAAATCGGTCTAATTGATTACGAAATTCAGATAAACACCCTGGGAGATTCCGAAGACAGGGCAAGATACCGCGAGGCGTTGAAAGAATATTACTCCAAACACCTGGACAACCTTTGCGATGACTGCAAGGCACGGTTTGAGCGAAATGTACTTAGACTACTCGACTGTAAAGTTGATGTGAAGTATGTTGAAAACGCTCCGAAGATTACAGATTTTCTTGGTGATGGTGCAAGGGAACATTACCAAAAGCTTAAGAGGTTCCTCGAGCAAAATGGTGTACAATTTGTTGAAAATCCAAGACTTGTACGGGGACTGGATTACTATAACAGAACAGTTTTCGAAGTTCACCACAAACGTCTCGGTGCGATGAGTGCAATAGCTGGTGGCGGAAGGTACGATAACCTGATTAAAGAAATAGGCGGAAAAGAAGTCCCCGCACTCGGATTTGCCGCTGGTATTGAGCGACTCATATTGAGTTTGAAAGCGGAAAACGTTGAAGTTGACGAGATTGGTCGTAACATCGTTTACGTAACCTATATGGGTGGCGACGACGTGAAAATTGAAGCGCTTAAACTTGCCGAACAACTTCGAAAGGCTGGTATCCCCACCGGACTGGACCTAATGGAACGAAGCATAACTGCACAACTAAAACATGCTGCAAGACTTAGGGCAAAGTATTGTGTAATCATAGGAGAAGAGGAACTCGAGCGTGATGTAGTAATAGTGAAGAACATGGAAACCGGAGAACAGGTAGAATTTGAAAAAAGTTTCGTTGCAAGTGGACTGAAGGATATGATAAACGAATGAAAAAAGGAGGCCAGATTGCGTCTGACCTCCTTTTTCAGTAAACGTTTGGCTGGGAGGGGAGGATTCGA
This sequence comes from Thermotogota bacterium, assembly GCA_030550315.1. GTDB lineage: Bacteria > Thermotogota > Thermotogae > Thermotogales > Fervidobacteriaceae > Fervidobacterium_A. The sequence goes on from JAUQPP010000093.1 coordinate 2,538, forward strand.
ACCTCCACTAGCGGATCCAGAGTCCGCCGTCCTGCCGTTAGACGACCTCCCAAAAGCCGAGGATATTTTATCACTGTATTTGCCTTTTGTCAATTACTCATCGGCGGTTCCAGGAGGGAAGATGATGAAGGATTCTAAAGACGTTAAATACGTTATCATCCAGGCTGGTGGGAAAGGAACGAGGATGGGGAAATACACCTACAACAAACCGAAAGCATTGGTATCCGTTTTTGGCATGCCGATGATACTCCAAGCACTGAAGGTCTTCAAGCATTCAAAGGTTATAATTATTGCCGATTACAAGTACGAAGTAATGCGCGATTATCTGTTAACCTTCGCAAAAGACTACAAATATACACTGGTACGCTCTTTCAAGACCGGAACATGTGCAGGACTCAGAGAGGCACTCAAGTACGTACCAAGTGGTGAAAAATTCTTGCTCGTTTGGAGTGATTTGTTCTTACCGGATGATTTTGAACTAACCATCGAGGATGGGAAAAACTACGTTGGACTCTCCGGTACATTTCGCTGTCGCTGGTCCTTTGTCGACAACAGGTTTGTGGAAGAGCCGTCCATGGAAAACGGCGTGGCTGGTTTTTTCATCTTTTCTGATAAGGGCCTAATATCAGACGTTCCAGAGGAAGGAGAGTTTGTGAGATATTTGTCGGAGAAAAAGATAAAGTTCGAAAGTTTTGTTCTAAGTGGCGTGAGGGAATTTGGAACGATCGAGGAGTATGAGAGGCTTTTTAAAGAAGGGGTTTCCCGTCCATTTAATAGGATTCTCATTGAAAACGACTTGGTAAAGAAAATACCAGTTGATGAGAAAGGAAAGACTCTCTGGGCAAAAGAGGTTGAATGGTATAGATTCGTTTCAGAGAGAGGCTACAAAAGGATACCGCAGGTTCTCGGCTTCGAACCGCTGACGATGAAAAGAATAGAAGGGATACATCCGTTTGAACATCAGCCTTCTCCAAAAATTTTGGAAAACATAATCGGTGCATTGGAAGAACTCCACAATCTTACCGAAACGATCGAAGCGGATAGAATGAGTCTTGACAAAGAATACTTTATCAAGACGTTTGAAAGGCTCTTCCAAGTTGTTCACCTAATTCCACATGCTCAAAAGCGTGAATTTACTGTAAACGGAATAAAAGTCATTAATCCGCTGTTTATTAAGGACGAAATCGAAAGCATGCTCAAAGAGATTTACCCAGAAAAGTTCATGGTCATACACGGGGATCCGACATTCTCTAATACACTTGTGTCCGTTAACGAGGAAGTCTTCTTCATAGATCCGCGTGGTTATTTTGGATACACGAGCATTTATGGCGATCCTGATTACGACTTTGCAAAAGTGTACTACAGCGTTGTGGGAAACTACGACATGTTTAACCGAAAGAAGTTCACACTGAAGATTGACGAAAAAGGCGTCGAGCTGGAAATAGCCGACAACGGATACTCGAAGTTTGAACGTGAGTTCTTTGAGTTGGTGGGAAATGAAAAGATTTGGAAGATAAAACTACTCCACGCCATAATTTGGCTCTCACTCACTACTTATGCATGGGATGACTACGACATGATATGTGGAGCATTTTACAACGGGGCTTTAAAATTGAAGGAGGTATTGAAAGAATGTTGAACCACCTTGATGGGCAATTGCGAGCCTTGCAGAAAATCGTTGAGCGTCTTGACAGAAACAAGTTGGAGGTACTCTTGCAAGACATGGTCTCAACTGTAAAGAACGGGGGCAAGATCATTGCAACCGCACTTGGTAAAAACGTTCCGATTTGCGAGAAATTCATCGGGACCTTAATTTCCCTTGGAATTCCCAGTTACTTTTTACATACAAACTCCGCGGTACATGGTGACTTAGGAGCCGTCGGCCCTTCGGATTTAGTTTTAGTGTTGAGTAAGAGCGGGGAAACGGAAGAATCTATCTACCTATACGAGCACTTGGAACG
>JAUQPP010000026.1 GCA_030550315.1 Thermotogota bacterium
AACCCTAATGATGTTGTTAAGTGGTTGTTGGGCTGTGAGTGTTGAACCTCCCGTTTGTGTGTGAAATCTGAGTTTCATCGCTTCAGGATCGGTAACGCCGAAGCGGTTTTTCATTATCTTGGCCCAGAGCCTCCTTGCGGCTCTGAACTTCGCAATTTCCTCGAGAAAGTTGTTGTGTGCGGCAAAGAAAAATGAGAGTCTCTTACCAAACACGTTTGGATCCAACCCACGTTTAATAGCAGCGTCAACGTATGCAATACCGTCAGCAAGCGTGAAAGCAACCTCTTGAACAGCTGTTGAACCTGCTTCACGGATATGATAACCACTGATGCTGATGGGATTCCACTTAGGCATGTACTTTGAACAGTACTCAAAAATGTCCGTAATCAACCTCATCGATGGCTCGGGAGGATAAATGTACGTTCCACGCGCGATGTACTCTTTTAGAATATCGTTCTGGATAGTACCACTCAACTTATCCTGGGACACTCCTTGTTTCTCCGCCACTGCGATGTACATGGCAAGCAGTATCATCGCTGTACTGTTTATTGTCATCGAGGTACTCACCTGATCAAGAGGTATACCGTCGAAAAGTATCTCCATATCCTCCAACGAGTCAATGGCAACGCCAACCCTTCCAACCTCTCCTTCAGCCATCGGATCGTCGGAGTCGTAACCGATCTGCGTGGGCAAGTCGAAAGCGACCGAAAGACCCGTTTGACCTTGCGAGAGCAAGTATTTGTAGCGTTTATTTGATTCTTCGGCCGTACCGAATCCTGCATACTGCCGCATCGTCCAGTATCTTGCACGATACATCGTTGGTTGAACACCGCGTGTGAACGGGTATTCACCGGGGAAACCGAGATCCTCTAAGTAATTCAGCCCTTCGATATCTTCTGGTGTGTAAAGCCGTTTTATTTCGTAACCTGAGGATGAGGTGAAGACCTGTTTTCTCTCCGGAACCTTTGAAACGGATTTTTCCACCACTTGATCATACCTTTTCTTCGCCTCAAAAAACTTTTCGTCCATCGTTCCACCCCTTCCACGACAACTCTAAAAATTCAAAGAATAACATCAGACATCGCGATTCAAAAACGTGCCCTTTTCATCTTGTACCTGTGAGCTTGCGAATCTCTTCCCTGTTTCAAGTTGTTGCGTGAGCTTCTCAAAATCTCTAAGTTTTTTCTTCAACAATTCCATTCTTACCCTATCACGTTCATAAATTTCGATCAACGTCTCCTGTGGAAGTTCGGGTAACAACTTTTCCCGCAAATCCAACAACTGGTTAAGAACTTCGTAATCCTCCTTTTCTATCGCCTTGTCTATGAGCGTTTCAATCTCTATTATATCTTTTGGCTCATCGTTAAACATCACCATACACCTCTATTCCAACATCTTCTCCAAATGTCCGGCTGAGCAGTTCCTGATAAAGTCTTTCCATAGAGGCTTTCAAAGCCGGGTGAACCAAATGAGCATTCAACTCACGCATCGGTAAAACGAAAAATATCCTGTTCTCAAAATCATAATGTGGTACCACCAGCTCCGGGGTCCTTATCACAAGGTTACCGTAAAAAAGTATATCCAAATCAATTACCCTCGGCCCCCACTTCTCCGTTCTAATACGTCCCATCGAGCGTTCAACATCTAAGAGTACCTTAAGAAGCTCTAACGGTGGTAAGTCCGTGTCGACCTCGACCACGCAGTTGAGGAAATCGGGCTGATCGGTTTTTCCGTACGGTTTACTTTCGTAGACTTTTGTGACGTTCAGTATGTTGCAGAATTCAGATATTTCTCCCAGTGCACTGCGTAAATTTGCCAGCCTGTCGCCAAGGTTACTACCAAGTCCTATGTAGATACCTCCACGTTCTTTCTCGAGAATGACACTCGCATAGGCGAATCTGTCATGCGCCAATGAGGCATGCATCCTGTTGAACACTCCGTGAACTGGAGGGATGTATTTGTGTAAAACCGGGCAGACCTCTCCAAATGGTCCATTCAAAAAAGAAACATCCTGAAATGAATTGCCATCTATACCAGTACCAAGTGCTTTGAAGTAGGCTTCCTTCAACGCAAACCTGCCAGCTATGTATTCCTCATCAATTTTTGCACGATTCTCTAGTTCGTCTTTGGTAAGCACTTTGTTTGCAAGCTTCAGGTCTACCCTCACGATTTCAAGCACATCAACACCAAAACCAACGATCAAACTGGATAACCTCCCTCAAATTCTTCGGCTAGTTTCCAATCCACGCACAAACTCTCCTCGTACCTACGCTTAAGGTACTGACGCCCGACCTCGCCCAAGATAGCGTATATAAGCAAATCCTCTTCAGATTGCGCGAGCAGTCCTATTTCACGTCTCCTCTTGTCCAGTTCCGGTTCCAAATAGTCCGCAGGACGTCCATCAATCGGTTTTTCGTCTCCAAGGATCTTCTTTACCAACTCCGGATCAATAGGTGCAGGTGGCCTACCGTATAGTCCCTTAACGTAATCCTTAACTTCCCTTGTCACCTTCGCATATCTTTCTCCCGTCATGACGTTCAAAACTGCCTGAACACCGACTATTTGGCTTGTTGGGGTAACAAGTGGGGGATAACCAAGATCCTTACGAACCTTCGGAATCTCTTCGAGTACTTCGTCGAGTTTGTTAAGCATTTTTTGCTCGGAGAGCTGTTTAACGAGGTTTGAGTACATTCCACCAGGTACTTGCGAGACGATGATCCTATGGTCAATGGTGACCATTTTCACATCGTAAGATTCGTATTTCCTTCTGATATCCCAAAGGTATCGCACTATCAAATCGACCTTTTTCCAGTCTATTTTCGGCAATTCAACATACTCGGAGAGAACGTGATAAAACGTCTCGAAGGCCGGTTGACTCGTTGCCATGGCAAACGGGGAGAACGCTGTATCGACAACATCTGCGCCGGCTTGAAAAGCGGTCAAGTATGCAAGTTCCCCCAGCCCAGCCGTTGCATGACTATGGACTTCAACGGGTAATCCGTACTTCTTCTTTAACTCTGAAACCAGCTCTCCCGCAACCTTCGGGGTTAAGAGCCCAGCCATATCCTTTATGCACAACGAATGAACCCCGCGCTTCACCAACTCACCTGCGTAATTCACGAAATACTCCACCGTGTGGACAGGACTGACGGTATACGAAATCGCTCCTTGGACATGAGCACCACAGCTAAGGGCAACCTCGATGCTCTTTTCCAAATTTCGGATATCGTTGAGTGCATCGAAAATTCTGATTATTTGAACACCATTTTCGACAGCTTTTCTCACGAAGAGTTCAACAACATCGTCGGCATAGTGCCTGTAACCTACAAGATTTTGACCCCTAAGGAGCATTTGCGTTTTTGAATTTCTCAACTTAGCTTTTATGAGTCTGATGCGCTCCCAGGGATCTTCATTCAAATACCGGATACACACATCGAACGTGGCACCACCCCAAACCTCAAGTGCCCTAAATCCAAGTTCATCGAAGGCTTCAATTATACCTAAAATATCCTTCGTGCTCATTCGCGTCGCTATTAACGACTGGTGACCATCGCGGAATGTTGTATCGACGAAAAGATCGAGCACCGGACCACACCTTCTTTCACTATCATAAGACCTTCGTTCAACTAAAATTATACCACCGCCTTCCAAATTATAAAGTGAAAGGAACGTTCGCATACAAAAGTGGGAAAAAGTATTTTCGAGATACGGGATATTTGGTATAATAAATTTTGCAGTGCGAACGTTAAAGATGGAAAATGAAATTGCTTCCGGAGTTCCAAGATCTTTCGAAATTCTGAAATGTATTAGCAATGGGGGGAAACCATTGAAAAAAGCAATCATCCTAACTATTGGTAATGAAATTACCGAAGGTCTAATTGTTGATACCAACTCCAAGTATTTGAGTCAACGTTTAAAACTCGCTGGATACTACGTGGAGAAAATATTAACCCTTCCCGATAAACTCGATTCCCTTGTAAAAGAAATAAAGAATGCCGTGAGTGAAGCGGATTTGGTTGTATCATCCGGAGGTCTTGGCCCTACAGAAGACGACTTGACTCGCGAAGCATTTGCCCGAGCACTTAACCTAAGACTCGAACTTAATGAGTTTGTTGCGGATAAATTGAATGAACGCGCAATAAAGTTTTATGGGAAAGCACCTCAAAGCGTTAGAAAACAAGCAATGTTCTTGGAAGGGGCTCAGATTTTGGAAAACGCCGTTGGAACAGCACCGGGGCAATTCTTGGAATATAACGGGAAGATAATAATTCTGCTGCCTGGACCTCCCAACGAGCTGATACCAATGTTTGAGAGCGTGTACGAAAGAATCAAGACGGAGGACGCACTTTACACAAGAAGGCTCAAAACCTTGGGCCTTCCAGAAGCGATTCTCATGGATGAGTATGGTCAGTTCATACATTCTAAGCCGAACGTGACCGTTGCAACGATGGCTTCTTACGAACGGGGTGTTGAGGTTAGACTGACTGCACCAATCAAGTTTAAAGACGATGTTGATGAAATATTTCATGGATTGCTGGAACTGCTTGGAAAATATGTCTACGCAACAGATGACGAAGAAATCCAGAATGTGGTAGCACGGATGCTCTTTGAAAAAGGTTTAACAGTATCTTTTGCCGAATCGTGTACCGGCGGTATGATTTCCTCTGTAATCGTCGATGTACCCGGGATATCGAAGGTATTTAAAGGCAGTATTGTTGCCTACGACAATGCGATTAAAACGTATATTCTTGCAGTTCCTGAACAGATTCTTAGGATGCACGGTGCCGTAAGTGAGGAATCTGTGCGTGCCATGGCACAGGGTGTAAGAAGATTAATAGGAACGGATCTGGCGTTGTCCGTTTCGGGGATCGCAGGTCCGGCCGGCGGTACGCCCGAAAAACCCGTGGGAACTGTTTGTGTTGGTATTGATGGACCTATCGGAACGGTTAGTAAAACATTCCACCTGCGCGGTGATAGAAACATCATACGTAAGAGGACTACGTTGGTAGCTCTCAACGAGCTGAGATTGTACCTATTGAAGCTTTGACAACGGGGTGAAAGGAGTAACGATAATGAAATTACCGGGAGTGGAAGAATGGGTACGGTGAAAGGTCAGGATAAAAAGCGTAGGGTAACGATAAAGGATGTCGCAATGTACGCCAACGTAGGCGTCGGGACTGTTTCAAGGGTGCTCAACAACAGTCCATACGTCACTTTAGAAACAAAGCAGAAAGTGCTTGCGGCAATCAGGGAACTTGGATACACACCGAATCCGTACGCAAGGTACCTATCCGTGGGTACCAGTAACCTTATCACCGTCATCATCCCCGAGATGAAAGGCGACTTTTATCAGATCCTGCTCTCTGGAATCGACGAAATTCTGATTAAACACGGTTATTCCTCCATTCTTTACCCACTTTACAACAATAGAAGATACGACGCACTTAAAAAGTCCTCGGAGCTCTTACTTTCGACTGACGGTGTGATCGTCGATGCGGTAAGTGTAGACACCGTTCTAAAGGATTTACTTAACCAGAACACACCAACCGTATGTGTAGAGCAAGAATCTGAGATCTTCGACTCCGTAATGGTTGACAACTACTACGGTGGTGTAATCGCGGGTGATTATTTCGCAGATTTGGAGATGGAAATATTCGTCGTGACCCACCGGAAATCGCACGAACTTGAGAGTACCGTTTTTGATGAAAGGCTCGAAGGTTTTCAAGCCTCACTTGAGAAAAAGGGCAGAAACATTGACAAAATCTATTACGTACCTTTAGACTGGGAAAGTACTTTCGAGGTTGCGAGGAGAATTTTCTCCCGCCACAAAAGGTGTGCAATATTCACCACAACCGACTACTTAGCCGTTCCCATCATCGAAGTGGCCAGAACCGTGGGATTGAACGTTGGAAAGGATGTACGAGTTTGTGGATTTGACGATTTACCGATTGCACACGTGCTTGGAATCACAACGGTCAAGCAACCCATATACGAGATGGGAAAAATCGCCGCCGACATGCTGATTAAGAGGATAAAGGGAAAGGCAAAGGACAAGGCGGCGAAGGTAATATTAAAGCCAGAACTGGTTGTTAGGGAAACGTAATGTTGAAAAGGCTCTGGATATCTGCACAAAAGCTAAGGAGGAAACGAAGAATGTATGCGCATCGGAGTACTGATGGGTGGAATTTCGAAGGAACGGGAGATCTCACTGAGAAGCGGTAAAAGAATTGTCGAGGCTCTTCGCAGGATGGGACATTTGGTGGACGGAATCGATGTTAGAGCAGATGTGATTTACAATCTTACTGAACTAAGGCGTTACGATGTGCTTTTCAATATACTCCACGGAACGTTCGGGGAAGACGGTAGGATGCAAGCAATACTCGATATGGTCGGTGTACCGTACACCGGTTCCGGAGTCGAAACGAGCGTTATCGCTTTTGACAAATACTTATGTAACCTCTTCGTGGAAGATATCGTGAAAGTACCAGAATTTGTTTTAACCACGATAGAAAATGCACAAGAGGTTATTGACAACTTTCATCTTCCATGCGTTGTGAAGCCTCGTTCGGAAGGTTCGAGTATAGGTACGCATATTTGTTTCGACAGATATGACTTACGAAAGGCTGTTGAGGAAGAGCTGAGAAACTACAGATTCGTACTCGTCCAGGAATACGTCAAAGGGCAAGAGGTGACCATTTCAATCATTGACATCAACGGTCAACCGGTCGTATTGCCGATACTCGAACTACGACCCAAGAAACTTTTCTACGATTATGAAGCCAAGTACACGGATGGTCTAACCGAATTTGTTATACCAGCAGAACTTGACGAAAATATCACCAAAGCCGTCGAGGATGTAGCGTTGAAGATCTACAAAAAGCTCGGTTGTAAGCATTTCGCAAGGATAGATGGTATCGTGAAAGACGGAGTTTTCCACTTTCTCGAAGTTAACACGTTACCTGGGATGACCGAACTAAGTGACTTACCTATGTCGGCAAAAGCTTACGGTATGAGTTTCGAGGAGCTCGTTGAAAACATCGCTCGTGAGGCATACATGAATCCTGCGACAAGGGAATGGAGTGGTAGGGTTGACGTCCATCCCGCTTAAGATAGCGGATAGAAAACGGTTGAACAGCATAGCAAGTGTGATAGCAAGTCTTATATTCGTTATTATCTCGACAATTTTTGGAATCGTCCTCGACCAACTTCTCGGAACTTACGTGGTGTTTGCAGTTATTTTATCTGTTACGTCTGTTCTTCAGGTTTTGTTTGGTCTGTCCGTGGTCTCGCACGTCATAGCTAAGATTCTCTCAGCAGAACCACTGAGTACTTCTAAAATTTCCGAGGATCAGAAAGAAGCCCTCGAAAAGATACTATTGGACGCGAAGGAAGTGTTCGATTATCCGTACGACGTTCGTCTTTTAATTATCCCTCATTACTCTATAAACGCGTTGTCGGTTGGGATTCACAAACACGAACACTTAATATTGGTCTCACTGGGAGCAGTTGAAAAACTCTCAAACGAGGAAATCAAGGGATTAGTATTTCACGAGATGTTCCACATCAAGCACGGTGATACGTATTATCTAACATGCTTGAGTGGAACATTTGGTGCACCGTTTCTTGTGTACACATTGGCAACGGAGAAACTGAATAGAGTGCGCAAAGAATCCAAAAAAGTGAATGGAGATGAGGCAAAGAAGCTTACTTCGCAGATAATATTTTCTGTAACCGTATTGACATTGACAATGTTCTTAAAACCTATCGGTCTACTTGCGAATCTCCTCGTCAATCCGAGAAAGGACCTTGAGGCAGACTTGTATGTGGCCTCGTTGATTGGCTCGGAATATTACGCGAGCATATTTGAAAAGATCATCTCAGATTGCTTACCACTCACGGAAAATTATTACTTCATACGACACCTATTTTTCACACACCCAAATTGCAAAGACGTACGGATGAGGAAGATGAACAAAATTTTATCAGTGTACCCCTCAGTTCAAGAAAGATTCGATTCAGTAGTTTCTTCACAGGAAAAAACCAAACAGGACAAGTAGTAAAAACGGGCTTAACAGGTTTAACGAGTTCAAGTAATCTGGGAGGGATCTTGATATTGCCGAATCTAGTCTCACACCTTAGAATAGGAGTTCTAACGTACCCGATTTACGTGTTTCTGTATAACTCAATATTCGCATTCTTGAAAAAGTCAGTATCGCTCTCTGGCTTCGATCTTGCACTTGGATATTTAGCTTATATCCTTGGTAGCGACCTACCGGATCTGGACAGTGCCAACGCTCCACTTAGAAATCTCACCAAAGTCTTTCTGTACGGGTTCTCAATTTTCGTATTCTACGAATTCCTCTTGGAAAAGTTTCGATCACTGAACGTTCTATCGAATTTACCAGACGCGATGTTGAGTTCAGCGGCCCTCGGGCTATCACTAGCCATAGGTGCAGGACTTGTTAATATGTTCCTCTCACTCCCACTTTTCTATCATCGCGGTTTTGTGCATTCGATCACCTTTGGAGCTATATACGGTTTTTTGGTGTATCTTTTCCTCCAACCACTTGTGAAGAATGTCATTTTCATCGGTGTTAGCGCATTTTTTGGTGTGTTTGTTCACTTGTTAAGTGACTATGCAAAAAAACCTTGGAAAGCGTTCAAACTGTGGTGATTTTTGAGCGAAAGGAGATTGAAAATGCGTTTCTTGGATGGTGTGAACGTGACTTACGTTAAAAAAAGTGAAAAAGAAAAGCTGAAAAGATTTATCAGTGAGGTTTCTAAGTTCGATACGACCCTCTCCTTTCAACCGCTGAATAGCCCTGTCTATGGAAGCTATCGCGTTGAACTCTACGAAATCGACGAAGAAAGGGAGAAAATTCCAGCGATAAAGCTAACCGTTTTCGTTTCGGCAAGTGACCCGATAGATTGGCTGATGAAACACGACGATCAAGTTAACATGAGCTTGGACGAGGCTGTGCACGTGGTTGACACGGAGATCCTTGAAATTTCGGAAAAAGAAAACATACTTTCCCTATCGCTTGAGCAACATAAAATCTATGCTTTCGTGAGTAAAACGAGAACGGCAAATATGTCCCTTAGGGAGATGGTTTTGGAGGTTTTGAAAAAGTTCTTTAGGGAGGAGTTTGGTATTGAATTTAGCGAAGAGGAGTATGAATTGGAACTCCATCCCGAACTAAGTGACTACTTTTTATAGTTTCCAAAAAAGATTTTTAGTTTTTCAGCTAAACGCTGAATACGTCGTGTCCACTTGATGATAAGCCTCTTGAGCTTTAAAGAGCTGGGTCTATCAGAGAAAACTCATCAACGTTAGCACGAGGACCGGTATAAACATCAATTTGCGATACGATTTGTTATAAGCAAGCGAATCTTTGAGAAAAACGGGCATCAAGCTTCCAAAAATTCTCCAAAGCACACACAAAGTGAACACGATTTCTCAATCTTTCTTGGTAATCTGTGTACGTGAAGTAAGTAGAACATGTTTAAAAACATTCCTTCCTCCACTTGATCAAACAAGACCGCGTCAACAATTTACCCGAATGCGTTGAAAAATCTAAAGGCAATCAGGATTGTTGGCGTGCACAGTGAAAGCTCAATTATCGCAACCTCATTATGATGGACTCTAGAGAAATCTTTGAACAATGAAAACACAGAGAAGTACTCGGTAAAATACTCAACATGTTCAAAAAGCAAATCGGAAATCCCACCATGGCCTGTTCGAACTTTCTTGCAACTATCGTTAAATGTATACGTTGTGGTAAAGCATGATGCTACTTTCTGTCGGAATACCGTATCCAATATCAACCCGATAAAAACCATCGTCAATACTCCTAAAGAAGCACGAAATTAGTTTCAGGGCACCTTTGAAGGTAGTTATCAAGGGGTGTAACAAGGAACAAAAAAGCATGAAAGGCGAGTTATTAAAAAGTTATTGAATCATGTGCTACAAAAGTGTGGCTTGTGGGTACACTTCAAGAATACTCTTCTCCAAAGAACAAGAGGATGCAAAGTTCGAAGAAACAAAGGCAACTCTACCATTCTGATCTGCAATTTCATACGCCACTTTCTTAACTATAACATGTCTCGACATTATCAAAAACAAATAGCGGGAAGTAATCCCGCTATTGATTAAAAGTTATCCATTGATCGTTCGATTTGTTCACTTGATATTATATAACACTATTCATTGAACGTTCCAATTTTTCAGGCAAACTATAGCGGTGAGCACGAAGGCCCAAGTGAACGAAAACAGCGGAATCAAGGCTGCGGTTTTCACCCAGAAAAGATCCAACACGTTCAAGAGCACCATTATCACGGATAACCAAAATGCCTTTCGTACGCCTTGCCTAACTCTAAGTTCACCAAAATCTTTGGATATTAAGAATGCGAAGACAGCTATTATCAGGTACCCAACAGGAGAAATCGTTATTCCGAGCTTTTGGAAAAACATCGCAAAGTTTTCGGAAAAGAAACCGATGGAAATAATTAGGTAGACTATTGAAACGACCAACGCTATGTTCATCGATGCCTTCGCCTGTTGAATCATGGAGAGTACTATCGGTGTTGCAAGAACTATGTTAGCTATAAACATAAGCACCGCGTAGGCGTTAACGTTCGTCATAGCATCCTCCCCTAATCGCTCTCTGATATTTTCCCACGGCCCTTCACAATTGTGCTTTATACTCTTCCTCCGTCATGAGTTCCTCAATCTCGGCAGGATTGGAAGGCTCGATCCTGACTATCCAACCTTCACCGTAGGGATCTTGATTTACAAGTTCTGGACTTGAGCTAAGTTTTTCGTTTACCTCGATTATTTTACCACTCACCGGAGCGTACACATCACCAGCAGCTTTGACACTTTCGATGCTGAGTATGACTTCTCCTTTCTTTACCTCTTTTCCAACAGACGGTAAATCCACAAAGACGACATCACCAAGTTGCTCCTGTGCGTACTCCGAGATTCCCACTTTGTAACTTTCCGTATCGAACCACTCGTGTGTCTTCGCAAACTTTCTCATCTCTCCACCCTCTCCTTTCGAAGATTTTTACGGAACGACACCTTTCCGATATCAATTCAAATTATAACACGCAAAACGAGATTACCCAATATCCAAAAGTCTAATCCTATCGCCGTAAAGTTCGAAGACTTTTTGAATTATAGCACTATCACTGTAATTTTCAACAATGCGTTGCGCATCTTCCCTCGCCATGAGTATCAGCTGTACATCTCTTAAAATATCGGCCACTTTAAATTCTGGAAGTCCGTGTTGTCGCGTTCCGAAGAACTCTCCAGGTCCCCGGAGTCTTAGATCATATTCCGCGATTTTGAAACCGTCGGTTGTGCTCGCAAAAAATTGAAGTCTTTCCCAAGCTTCTTCACCTGCTTCGCTCACGATGAGGAAACAGTAGCTCTGTTTTTCGCCACGTCCAACCCTTCCACGCAACTGATGTAGCTGTGCCAAACCAAACCTTTCGGCGTTTTCAATAACCATAATCGTTGCATTCGGAACGTCAACTCCGACTTCAATAACCGACGTAGAAACGAGAATCTTAACCTCACCATTCACAAACTTGCTCATAACTTCGCTTTTCTCGTAGTCAGACATCTTTCCGTGCAACAATCCCATCGGTATATCCGGGAAGACATCTTTTGCCAATTTCTCGTACATCTCTTCCGCGGCTTTCGCGTTTATCTGGTCCGATTGCTCGATGAGGGGGTAGACAATGTACGCTTGATCATCTTTTTCTAAAACTTGAGTTCTTACAAACTCGTAAACATCCTTTACCCGTGTGTGCCGTAGCGTGAAAGTCTTTACCTCTTTCCTTCCCGGTGGCATCTCATCGATGATCGAGACATCCAAATCACCGTACATAGTGAGCGAAAGTGTTCTTGGAATCGGTGTGGCGGTCATTATCAAAGTATCGACGACCTTACCTTTTGAAATTAGCTCCTCACGCTGTTTAACACCGAACCTGTGTTGTTCATCGATGACAACAAGCCCGAGTTTGGCAAAATGTACATCTTCCTGAATAAGTGCGTGGGTTCCCACAACAACGTCAACACTTCCGTTCTTAAGGCCAAATTTTATGTTCTCCTTCTCCCGTTGACTCGTCGAACCAATTAACAGTGCTACTTTTATTCCAAGCTCGTCGAGATGTTTATACAATTTCTGATAGTGTTGAATTGCCAATATCGAAGTTGGCACCATAAACGCACTCTGGTATCCCGCCTCGTAATTATCGATGATCGCTAACTCTGCCACCAACGTTTTTCCACTACCCACATCTCCTTGTAGAAGTCTGTTCATTGGTTTGGGACTTCTCAAATCTTGTCGAATTTCTTCGTGAGCACGCTTCTGCGCGTTGGTAAGTTTGAAAGGTAGCGATTCTAAGAAACGGTTTGCCAGCTCACCGGAGAAGTTTTTCTCGATACCTCCAATTTTATCCATCGTCTTTCTGGACAAAAAGAGTGCTATTTGAAAAAGTAGCAACTCTTCGTAGGCTAAGCGTGTTCTCGAGGCTTTTAAATGGAAAATACTTTTTGGGAAATGCATACCCACGTACGCTTTCCGCAAATCGATTAGCTTTCTATGATTTCTGATCTCTTCAGGTATAATATCTTCCAGTGTGCAGACGACATCGAGGTTATCTTGGACGATCTTTCTCAACGTTTTTTGTGACAGGTTCTCCGTAAGAGAGTAGATCGGGAGGATAACGCGCTCCGGGGAATCACTTACCGTTACTTCCGGATTTTGCATCTCCAGTGCTCCGAAGAATCCCCTTTTTGCTGTCCCTGTTACATAAACCTCTTTACCTATCAGCTGGCGAATTTCAAACTCCTTGAAATCTTGGTTGAACCATTTGAGGACAACCTGACTTATCCCATCTTGAAGTAGTGCACTGATGATAGACAAATCCCCTTTAACAACTTTCTCAACACTTCGAATAACACCTTTTGTTGTTACCTTTTCGTCCTCTCTAAGATACGCGAGCGGTATAATTTTTCGTCTGTCTTCGTAATCACGCGGGAAGTAGTTCACCAAGTCCCACAAAGTTTCTATACCAAGCTTTTTTAAAAGTTTCTCACGACTCGGACCGACCCCTTTGGCGTACTTTATTCCGGTCAACGGATGCTTTCGACCAATCTCGGCACCAGGACATTCTACGTCACTTACCAAATGGTCAGCTTTGAAGCGTTCAACCATACCGGGTACGTTGGCTAACCGTTTAAGTCCGCGTTCGAGAGGGAGTTCTTTTGCCTTAAGGATGTAGTCGGCAAAATCTTGAATTTTCTTGTATACGACTGAATCAAAAATAAGCGGGTCGTCAATCTTGTATACAGAATCCTCGATGTACTCAATGAGTGCTCGGAGGTTTTCTTCGGAAATCTTCCGAGCCAGTTCGTAACATTTATCCAAGAATTCTTCTATCAACAGCATCCTGGCCCCCCTCACGCAAAGGGTGGGTAATCGAAGCCACGATACTCAGTAATACATGTACATGTAAGTCCAAATTCCGCTATTTTGAAAGCGGAATTTTTTCGTCGCTTTTCCAAAATACTTCTCGAATTCTTCAGAAGGATGGAGTAGGTAGAAAAGGCCATTGGGAAATTTTTTCCTTAAGTCACCGATAAACTTCAGTACATCGTCTGAAAGCCTTTGACCGTACGGAAGGTTCGATATAACGTAAACCTTCTCGTTGACTATTGGTAGAACCCGGAAGTCGACACATTTGAAACCCACTGGTGCTTGTGCACGCTTGGCATTTTCCATCGCTACTTTTATCAAATCACAATCGATGTCGCTGCCATGAACACAAAGCCCAGTTTTTAAACTTTCAAGTACCTCGAGTGCAATCTTTTCCGCTTCTTTCTTTTCTTTTTTCCAAATTTCCGAAATACATGTCCACTTTTCTGAAATGAAGGTGCGCCTGTAATTCGGAACATTTATAAGTGCTGCCTCTATAGGTATTGTGCCACTCCCGCAAAAGGGATCGTGCAAAGGAAAATCATACTTCCACCTGGAAAGAACAACCATACTTGCGGCTATGGTTTCACGCAGTGGAGCTTTACCAGTTTTCAGCCTGTATCCCCTTCTACTCAGCGAATCACCACTTGTGTCAAGTAAAAGCAACAGATTATCGTCCTTTAGCACAACTATGAACTCGTAAGTCGAACCCGTCTCATCCGTTCCTCCCAAATTCTCCACTAACGCTTTTTTAACTACCGAAGCGATAGCTCCCTTCGCACTCAGTTTCGAGTTTGTAACTTTTACCTTTTTCACCACAAGCCTAGCGTTTCGCTCGACCACGTCTCTCAAATCAGCACTAAAAGTCGCATAAAAGAGTTCATCGAAAGTCTCGACTTTAGCAGAGGTAACAAGAAGAGCGATTCTGTCTGCTGTTTTCAAAAACATATTTAGCATCGGTACGTGTTCTAAGTCTGCCAAGAAAAATACTCTTCCAGAGGAAGAGTACTTTATCTTAAGATTTTTACTTTTCACTTCCAAAGCCACCGCACCTTCCAAACCAGCCGAACAGAGTGCTACAAACGTGCGCATTTTCTATTTATTCACCTTCTATACCTTTTCTATACCTTCTGACGCTTGTTTATGCGTGTCAGCTCAAAAATCGCGTGACTCGTACCCTCAAATACAATCCCACTCTCGCTTTTTACCGAAAAGAACATTCGGTTCGGTATTCCATTGTAGATGATTGTACCAAATACATCCCTTCTAGAAATCTGGGAACCGATCCACATCTGGGCTTTGCGGTAGAAGAACTTGGAAGGATAACTCGTTCTCTCGAAACATAAGAAGATGTCCGGTACCAAACGCACATAATTCTCCGCGACACCTATTTCTTTTCCAACCAGGATTCGGATTATTATGTCATCTATCTTTAGGTCGGTTACACTATCCACAAAAGTCTTCAGTGAACTGTAATGATAAACGAACACTTTCGCCCCATCGAAATGCAAAGTATAGGGAGCTTCAAAACTGTAATCTCTCAAATCCGTCGTAATGAACATTTCAGCATCGTATTCGTGAAAAATGGGAGGCGAACCAGCCAAGACAATCATTTAGATCAACTCTCTTCTTAATACCTCAAAAAGTATGATGCCAGCACTTACGGAAACGTTGAGTGAGTCTATGGGTGTCTTCATTGGAATTGAGATGAGCGCATCACACTTCTCTTTCACAAGTGGTCTTAGCCCACTACCTTCGTTACCAAAAACGACCGCAAGCGGTCTTCTTAAATCCATTTTCCAAAAATTTTCGCCTCTTGCATCGGCCCCGTAAACCCATATACCCTTGCTCTTGAGTTTTTCAATGTAGCGTCCCAAATTCACCGTAATCGCAATCGGTATCCTAAAAACCGTTCCGGCGGACGCTTTTACAGCGCCTGGAGTCACATGCACACTGTTATCTTTTGTCAAAACAACCATATCCACACCAGCCGCAACGGCACTTCGAACGATCGCACCTAAATTTTGTGGATCCTGTACTTGATCCAGCAGAACGATGAAAGGATTTTCGGGGAACTCGTTTTCGTTGGCGTAAGAAAATTCACCAATATCGATGACCACGCCTTGGTTCTTCTCCTCACCACAAAGCCTTTTGAGAACATTTTTTGGAACAACGGTATAAGGGAGCTTTTTTTTGTGCACGCGTTCGAGTAATTCATCAAGCTCACGATCGTGATTTTCGGAAAAGTACACCATTTTAACCGGATGCTCTGACTCTATTATCTCTTTCAAAACATTTCTTCCGTACACGTACATTTTCGTTACTTCGCTCCCTTGAATTTACTTCTCGTTCCGTTCTTTCGCGAGTTCCCAGTACCGATCCAGCAATTCCAAAGGAAGATCCTCTAAGTTTTTCCCGTCCATTTCTATTAGACGTTCCATCCTTTCGAAGCGTTGAATGAACTTTTCCGTTGCTTTTCTAACGGCTGCTTCCGGATCGATGTTGAGAAACCTCGAAAGGTTGACGATTGCAAATATCAGATCCCCAAGTTCCTCTTCAGCTTCCTCATAGTTCTTTGTGCTTTTCAATTCTTCTATTTCCTCGTGTACTTTACTCCAAACATCTTCGATTCGTGTCCAATCAAAGCCAACACCAGCCGCATTTTCCTGGACGCGTCTGGCCAAGGACAAACCCGGGAGCGCGTGATTCACATCACCAATGCTTGTTCGCCTTTTTTGTCCCTTCTCCTTGGCCTTGATCTCTTCCCAACGAGCGTAAGAATACCCCTGAGCATCACCAAAAACATGAGGATGCCTTCTTATGAGCTTTTCGGTAAGTACTTCTATAACATCCCGTATATTGAAAACACCTCGTTCGGCAGCAATTTGTGCGTGAAAAATTACTTGTAGTAGAACGTCACCAAGTTCTTCCTTCAGCTCATCGTCGTCGCCAACATCAATCGCATTTAAAACTTCATAAGCTTCCTCTATAAGATATGGCTTTAAACTTTCGTGTGTCTGAGCTCTATCCCATTCACATCCTTGTGAACTTCGGAGTCGTGCCATCACTTCTACAAGCTGCTCGAAAAGCTCACCCACTTCGCCTTTACGATATTCCCTCATACTGTACCTCCCAGACTTGGAAATTCCATTTTCAGGCTTCTACTCATAAGTGTCTTTATTGAATCCATAGGATGCTTGCGTCGATAAATTATTTCGTACACCTCTTTCGTAATCGGCATATCGATCTCCGAACCGTAACGTTCCACGACGGCTCTGCAAGTGTACGCTCCTTCAACAACCTCAGAGCTTGCTTCGAGGAGGTGTATGGGGTCGAACTCCTTTGTGAGCATTTCTCCGTACCTTCTGTTGCGACTATGCTTGCTGTAACATGTCACAACAAGATCACCGAGTCCAGCCAGCCCCATGAACGTGACCGGTTTTGCACCGAAGTGTACCCCGAACTTCATCATCTCGTAAAGTCCCCTCGTAATAAGAGCCGCTTTCGCGTTATCCCATCCTCCGATACCGTCGACTATACCTGCAGCGATAGCAATGATGTTCTTCAAGGCACCTGCGAGTTCAACACCTACGACATCATCGTGCGTGTAAACCCTGAAGTATTCGTTTGAAAAATCCTTCTGAAATTCCTCGCTGTGGGCTCCAGAGACAACAACCGCTGTCGGCAACTTTTTGGCCACTTCTTCCGCGTGGGACGGGCCGGAAAGAACTGCGTAGTCCGCTTTGAAAAATTCATCAACTATCTCCGATACGCGTTTTCCAGTCTTTATCTCTATACCCTTCGATAAATTCAGGACAATTCTTGGTGGAAAATTTATTCTTTCAAGCACGCTACGAATGTATTGAACGGGAGTTGCTATAACCAAGACATCAAACTCTTTCGCAAGCGTTGCGTCGTCCGTTACTTCAACCTGAAGCTCGACATCTGGAACGTGCGGCATACGCTTTTGCCGGTTTAAACGCTCCGCCAACTCTCGGTTGTAAGCCCACAACAGAACTTCGTGGCCGTTTTCCTTAAGAAGTTGCGCAATTGTGCAACCCCAGCTTCCAGCACCAAGGATAAAGTACCTCACGCGTACCACCTTCTTACTTGCTTGCAGCTACCTTACATAGTTAGCTATCGCCTTAACGGACCACTTTACAGCCGGTGTTCTGTACGGATTGCTTGCACTGTCAAGCTTGATTATCCATTCACCATCTTCAGGGTAAACCACAAGATAATAGTGCTGCTGGAAGTCACCATCGGACGAAATGACCTTGATAATATACGCATCATTTTCAACGGATTTGTACACACCCTTTACAACAACCACTTTATTTCCATCTTTGAAAACCTTGCCAGTCAGTTCTGAAAACTTCGACTCTTCAACCCAACACTTTATATGTGGCATCTCGTGTGGCCCTCCTATTAATCTTTCCACTTCCGCATGCTTAACCTTTTTGAGAGTCACAGAAAATATATCTCGACCATAGCTAAGCCATTTTCTCTCGTACCGCGTCTTTACTTCCCTGTCTGGATTCTTCAGAAATTCAACAAGTTGGAAATAACCCTTTTCAACGCCCGTTTCAATCGCCCGTTCAGCGTACCACCTAACATCCGTTGCAAGTTCGAACAGGCCGCCATCAATCAATACGTTTGCCAAAGTGTCGAAAAATTCAGGTACAATAACGCGCCTACGCTCATGTGATTTTTTGTCCCAGGGAATAGGAAAATTCATGATGACTTTCTCCACCGTTCTCGGACCGAAAAATTCCCTCATACCAAATCTGGCATCCGTTATCACTAAACGAACGTTGTCCAACTCTCTTAACCTATTGTTTGCCTTCTTCATAGATGTGATTGAAACTTCGAATCCAACAAAGTTCTTTTCCGGATACCTTCTTGCAAGCTCAAACAGGTATTCTCCGCTTCCGAACCCGATTTCGACAACAACAGAATGGGAATTGCCGAAAACTTCCGACCAATTCAACGGAAGATAATCAAACTCGGAAGGCCTGATCTCCTTCACGTACAACACGCTCACTCCTTATTTCCTCAGGTACAGTTCCAGCTCCTTAACATAATCGCCCGAGGGATATTTCTCAACATACTTTTGGAAGTACTTCTTGGCCATGTCTGTTTGTCCAAGTTTCAAATACGAAGACACAAGATAATAATACACGTCTTCAGCAAAATAGATATCGATGCCCTCGAGCAGATCCTCCAAGTACTCAAAGATCTTGGCACTTGCATCGTAGTGATAATTCGAGTAGTATCTCAGTCCAAGTATGAAAAGTTCGCGTAAATCTTTTGTTTGTTCAATAACCTTTCCAATTTCGCTAACGTTAGCTTGTACTTGAGTCGTTTCGACAGGACTTTGGGTACTTTGTTTGTTGGCGCCTGCCTTATCTGGGGTAACTGGTACAACGGTGCCATTCGCTCCTGATGTTGCAGAGATCTTTGTATCGAGCTCCGATAACTTCTCCGAGATTTCTTTCACACTCAATTCCAACCTGCTTATTTTTTCGAGCTCCACGTACGAGGATTTTAACATGGTCGAGAGTGTCTCAATCTCCTTTTTGAGCATCTGCAGTTCCTCGTTCATCAAACGAAATTGTGAATCGTCAAATCTTTGACTGTCACGAGCAATCGGAATAACGGAAGTATTGGGGCTTGTACTCACAACCGGGGTATCTACGGTAGTTACCGCCGATGTTGAATTAATTTCTCCCTGCGCACTCTGAATAGCTTCGACCTTCGCATTAAGTTTTTCAACCGTTACTCTTAGGAGTTCCAACCTGGAAATTAAATCCGTTTGGGATTTTCTCAAAATCTCAATTTGATCAGCCAGCTTCTGCACCAAGTTTATTGGGATGTTCATTTCTTGAATCCGTTCATTTATCCTCTTGAAGAAATCCTCCATCCTGATGAGCGCAGCGCGAATTTGTGGATTATCAGATTGCCCAGATAGTCGAATAGCTATATTGTTAGTTAGTTTTAGTAAGGTTTCAACACGGTCGCTTGTGGATTTGTAAAGACTCGATATTTTATTTAACTCAGCGTAAATTTTTTCCAATTCCTCAGGATCAACATCTCTGGTCTTAGCTGTTGGAAGCTTCTCCACCACCGAAAGTTGCTTTTCATTTTTCATTATTTCACCAAGCTTTTCATCTACAAGCTCCAAGTACTTCACAATCGATGTAAGTTTCGCCTCCAGATCAGCGGTCGAATTTGTAGCGTCCGCTAAGCTTGGGGACACTTTCGATACGCTTTCGCTGGTGGTTTGTTCCAACGTCGTAAGTTTACGTTCTACAATCGCGAGCACATCCCGTATTACCTGTAAATTTCGGGAAACGTTCGTGACTTCAGATTCTAATCTGCCGAAGGATATCGTGGGAGATTTCCAATAAATGTTGAGCGAAACAAGAAAATTCAACAAAACTATCAGCAGAACTACTATAGCAACTACAGGAAGCAGTAAACTTGGAAGAGAACCCCTTTCGTCCAATTTCGAAAGAACCGGATGCGTTCTATCAAGTTTCTTCAGTAGCTCAGCCAGAGTTCGAGCGCGTTTTTTATCGCCACGTTTCAGAGATGTAAGAATCTCGAGCGCAAGAACTTCGACAACCTGCGGAAATTCACGCTTCAAACGCTGCAATTCAGCGTAAGCGAGTGGGTAGTTGTCGTTGTAAAGATTTGAAAGAACCTTTTCAAGGCTTAGAACGACTTCCTGAGCACCTTGTTCGGCCGTGTTGATAAGATGGAGATAATTCTGTCTTCTTTCTTCAGGTAACATGTTAAAGATTTCCACAGCACGCTTGTAATTACCCACCTTCAACTCAAGTTCCAAGAGCAGGTGCAAATACTCCTCACCCAGTGAATTCAACAAGTTTCTTGCAAGGGAGATCTCATTTTCCGAGAGCAGCAACCTAACAAATTTCTCAACCAAACTGCTATCCCTGACAAAGTTACCCTCGCTTCCGAAAACCTCCATACACTTGCCCCCTCGAACCTACATTTCACAGTTCACCACTTGATAACCATACTCATACGATTCAGCAATTCGTAACTGCTGTTCATCCCTTCGCTTTCAACGGATTCTCCTATCAAGCCGAAAAAGTATGCAGCCGCTTTGACAGCCTCCAACGGTTCCATGTGCTGGGAGACGAATCCCGCTATTATACCAGAGAGGATATCACCGCTACCAGCCTTCGAGAGCGAGGAGTTTCCAGTCACGTTGAAAAAGACGCTGTTTCCATCAGAAATAATGCTGGTGGCATCTTTCAAGATGGTTACAACGTTAAATTCGGCACAGAAGCTTTTGAGCTCATTGTAGTTTTGTCTAACTTCACTCACGGGCTTGCCAGTCAACCTGGAAAACTCTCCAGGATGCGGCGTAAGCACCACCCGTGCTTTCCGATCTGGATTTTTTAGAATCTCAATACGATCTGCTAAAATATTCAGCCCATCCGCATCCAAGATGAGAATGCCTCTAAAATCCTTCAAAAGATGTT
>JAUQPP010000027.1 GCA_030550315.1 Thermotogota bacterium
TGGGACTTTTGTTTGTTGCACTGGGTGTTGCGGTTCACAGAGTTCCGACAAAAAAGGGAAACACTCAAAAAGAACACGGAAAATTAAAAGAAGTGCTCATTCTCTTACCCATACTCGTGGTCGTAACCGTGCGTAGTTTTGCCACGTCCATAGTCCATACTTTCACACCGGTACTTGTTACTCGGGTTTACGGCTATTCTATCGAACTGTCAGGAATAACACTCACACTTGGGATGTTAGTTGGTGCTGTTGCAAACTATGTGGGTGTTATGCTTTTAAAAAGGGTAGGTGCGAAAAAACAGGATTTGATTGCATTTACAGGAATGGCAATGTCTATCTTGTTTCTGATTTTCACAAAGAACGTACGTGTTATCGTTGGTGCCTTCCTGACTTTCGATTTTTGCGCGTTCTTACTAATGTCTGCAAACGTGGTTCAAGCTCAGGAGATGCTTCCACACAGAAAGGCGTTAGCTTCGTCCGTGGCAATGGGGTTTGCTTGGGCGATTGGTGATTTCCTTGCATCCGGATACAGCGCATTGCTCGGAAATTACGTTAAGTTAGCTATTGGGTTGATAAGTCCTGTCTCACTATTTGCTGCGATTTACTTTGGTATCTTTGGAAAGTTTGAAAAGTGGTATAATAAAGTGTAGCTTCTAACTTAAGATTTCCCGCAAGCTAACTTTTGTGGGGCGATGAGGGTTGAACGCAATTTACGAACTTTTGCAAAGGTATTCGCTAAGTTTCGGGCTTATCCTTTCACGGCTAACAGGTATGATGTTAATAGCTCCGATGTTCGCTGGTTTTTCAATGCCAACCGAGGTTTTGATAGTTGCTGTTATTGCACTGTCGTACATGTGCTTACCACTTGTCGGTGCAACGGTGCCGATAACACTTCCGTTAGGTACGCTGGTACTTTCGGTATTACTCAATTTCATTGTTGGATTTTACTTAGGTTTGATAGCTTATACGATGGTTGGCGCGCTGTACGTTGGTAGTGAAATTTTTGGGATTCAGTCTGGATTTAACGTTAGCGGTTCCTTGGATCCAACTGTGGAAGAATCACCACTGACAAGCGAACTGTTGTACATTGTCGGTTTATACATCTTTGTTTCTCTCAAAGGGCATCTGTTGATTCTCAAAGGTGTTGTTGATTCTACGAAGATTTTTCCTCTGGTCCTTACAGATTTACCGTTCGAGAAACTCGAAGAAGGTTTCTTCAGGGTGTTCCTTGAGTCGTTTCTTTTCTCGCTGCAGATAGCACTTCCAATCATTGGTTTGATGTTCTTGATTAATGTGTTGTTCGGAATACTGTCGAGATTGGTACCACAGATGAACGTTTTCATGGTTGCTATGCCAGCAAGTACATTAATAATGTTTTTACTTCTTGTGGGGATGATTCCCGTATGGGTCGAACTTATTGCAAGATTCATGGAAAAATTGGAACCATACCTGGTGGAATTTCTCGGAATGTGACCTTCTCAGATAATCAATCCATGCTTAAAATCAACATACAACTTTTTGCTGACCCTGATAAAACGGAAAAGGCAACGCCACGAAGGAGACAAAAAGCAAGAGAAGAAGGCCAGGTTCCAATTTCGCGCGAGTTTACGTCGGGATTATCGTTTCTGGCCATCTCTTTTGTTTTTCTTCTTTTGGGTAGGGGGTTATTGCATTCTATTTTAAATGGTACGCATGTGATTTTCGAGATCAATGACGATGATCTCAGCACGTTTGAGGATTTCTGGATATACCTATCCCAATCCTTTCGTGATACATTTGTATACATGTCGTTTATAATCTTTGGTGCTGCGTTGCTTGCTCTTATAGTTGGCTTAATACAAACGAGATTTTTGTTTACACTTAAGCCTCTCAAAGTCGATCTCAGCAGGCTTAATCCGATATCGGGACTGAAGAGAATGTTTTCACTTAGGTCTTTATTCGAGCTTACAAAGGCAATCCTCAAATTGGTTATCGTAGGTATTGTTGGTTATTCCGTTGTGAGGGGCAGATTTAACGACATTTTCTTGAGCGTGAACAGCAATATTATCGATGGAACGTTTGTTCTTTGGAACGTGTTTGCCGAGCTTATTTTAAAGTGTGCGATTGCACTACTTATAATTTCCGTTGCGGACTACTATTATTCGAGGTACGAATACGAGAGGAACATTATGATGACCAAGTACGAGGTCAAGGAAGAATTTAAGGAAATCGAAGGAAATCCCGAAGTAAAGAGGCGTCAGAGACAGATAATGATGCAATACGCGATGCACAGAATGATGCAAGAAGTTCCCAAAGCAAGTGTGGTTATAACGAACCCAACGCACTTCGCCTGTGCTCTGAGATACGAACCTGACAGAGACTTCGCGCCAATCCTGGTTGCAAAAGGAGTGGATAGGGTAGCACAGAGAATAATAGAAATAGCGAGAGAGCACGAAGTTCCAATAGTTCGCAACCCCAAACTCGTCAGGGAAATTTACTATAGTACCGAACTTGGTGAGCCGATACCTGAAAGACTCTACAAAGCTGTTGCGGAAGTTTTAGCATACGTTTACTCTCTGAGGGAAGCCAAGGAAAGATTATGAGCTTTTCGAAAAGTGTTTTGGGGAGGGTAAGTCGTGAAATTAAACAACGTTATTCAGCCTGGTAGGATCGACACTTCATCGCAGGAATACCAAGCAAAGCTGAGGAAAGTATCCGAAGAGTTTGCCGCTTGGTACATCTACGAAATTTTCAAGAAAATGTACAACACGATACCAAAATCGGGCCTTATACAGGAAGGTTTTGGAGAACGATGGTTTCGCGAGATGTTACTTCAGCAGTACGCGCTGAAGGCCGCGAGAACTGACTTAAGATCCATTTCCGATATGATTTACAAGAGTCTGGGTGGTAAGAAGATCCAGAAACAACAGTTTGACAGGTCCGAATCCTTGAAAATCTTGAATTCGCTTTTGTCATCCGGTAAGTTGGTTCTTAAGGATGACAAACATGGTCAATGAGGGTGAGTAAAAAATTACGTACTGTGCTTCGACCGAAACAAAAGTGTTCTGTGAATTCAGCCTTCCTAAAACTGCCCTCAGCATGTGTGCCCGAGCCTTTACTGAGAAATTGACTTCCACTGGTACGTCGAATGATGCTTTGTAGGTAATGCCTCCGTGGTGGGAGATGAAGATTAGCTGCCCATACTTGGAATGTATATCTACCTCAGAATACCTTCCTGATATCAGTGCTCGCCGAAGTATTCTCTGAAAACTTCTTGTGGGAATTCTACCTTGAAATTTGAGATTTTGCAAGGTTTGGAGTATTTCAACGTGCGAGAGTTCCGGTTTATCAGCGCAGGAAATGTAAAGGCTACGACTCGATAAAAAGAATTTCCCCTTCTCTTCCCACAGTTCTAACTCCTCTACTTCCTCAATGTCGAGGACTTTTATCAAGTGGCGTGTGGTAACGAACGGTATGCTTAGGGAAGCGTACGGCGATTTTTGCGTGTTGTAAAGCTTCCATTCCTCGAAAGCTGGAAGACTTTCGAATGTTCTTATCCTCGAATGTGTTAGAATACCGGAAGATTCTGCGAAAAGTAAGATATTTTCACCTTGGAACAGGACATCAACCTTGGAACCTTCTTCAAGGTATGCGGAGACAAAATCCAAGGCTGACAAAAACCTTCTACGGTTGACCTTGAGACGGAACGGTGGTTTGCGAAAATCCGTGAGTATCTCTTTGAATAGTTGAACGTTTTGCAACGACGGCCTTCCAGTTCTCAGTCTAAGCGTTTCACCATGACACTTGAGTGTTAGTACTTGGTCTTGGTAGTTAAAGACCAAGGTCCCGGATAATTCAGAAAGGAATTGCTTTAGAACGTCCAGTGGTACTTCGAAGGCCGAGAATGGTTTGGAAAAGAGAAAAGGACAGATTTCGAATATCCCCGTTAGACAACCATCTGTGGCAAAGATGTACAATTTATCGCTGACCGGGGAGAAGACTAATTTCCGATTCACCGGTTCCAACGTACCACACGTTTTATCGGCTTTTCTAATGGCTTCCTTAAATATTTGAACGTCAATCTCAAGGGTGTACATACGACCACCAAACTATGTATTTTCGAGAGTATTGGGTTTTATCATTTCGAAAAAGTTCGGTTCTGGTTCGAGTTTCAAGTCGTCCGTATGGCCCTTCTTGAGTAACTCGATCCCGGCGCGGGCAATCATTGCTGCGTTATCAGAACACAAATTGAGAGGCGGTAGGAAAAATTCAAATTCCGAAGTTTCTTTTAAACGCTCTCTCAATCTACTGTTTGCGGCAACTCCACCGGCGATTACAATCTTCCCGATACCATGAGCCCGTGCTGCTTTCGTGACCTTATAGACTAACACATCTATCATCGCCTCTTGAGCGCTTGCTGCTAAATCGGCGACAATCTTGTCGGAGAGTTTCTCTGACTCTCCCGAAAGATTCTTTTTCAGTCGCTGCAGTTCATAAAGCACAGCTGTTTTTAGGCCTGAGAAGCTGAAATCGTAATCGTTATCTTGTAGCTTCGGTCGTGGAAAATGAAAAGCACTTGGATTACCGAATTTAGCAATTTTATCTATCTCAGGGCCACCTGGGTAACCGAGCCCCAACAAACGTGCGATCTTATCGAATGCTTCACCGACGGCATCATCGACACTGCGACCAATCATTGTGAACCCTTCGCCTCTTTCCACTTTCAAAATAAGTGTATGCCCACCGGAGACCATAAGAACGATAAAAGGAGGCTTGAGCTCTGGATAAACAAGGTAATTCGCGAATACGTGACCTTCGATATGGTTCACACCGACGAGGGGCTTATTGTACCTAAGAGCCAGACCTTTTGCGAACGAAACACCAACGAGCAAGGCGCCTATTAATCCTGGACCTTTTGTTACCGCAATGCCGTCGATCTCTTCAACTCGTAGATTAGTTTTTTCAAGGAGTTCAACGAAAAGAATAGGGAGCTTTTTTAAATGCTCCCTTGCGGCAATCTCCGGAACCACACCACCAAATACTTTATGAATTTCTATCTGCGAGTAAACAAGGTTTTCCACGATGACGTTATCTTCAACGAGTGCGACAGAAGTTTCATCGCAACTTGTCTCGATGCCAAGCACCAACACACAAGTTCACCCCAGAGAACGTGCTATTTTGAGCTCTTCCGCTTGCCAGTGCATGTTAAAATTTCAAGCACTTTCTTTCATATATACGATTGGACGCTCTCTTTTTAAAACACATTCCTCAGTGACAACTACCCTATCGACAGCCTTCAAATCGGGAATTTCAAACATCACATCGATCATAACTTCCTCAAAGACGCTCTTGAGTGCACGGGCACCAGTACCTCTGCGGAGTGCTTCGTTGGCGATTGCACGTAATGCTTCTTCCGTGACTTCCAGCGTGACTCCGTCAATTTCGAAAAGTTTTTTGTACTGTTTGAGAACGGCGTTCTTGGGTTCTTTGAGAATCCTCACCAGGTCTTCTACGGTGAGATCATCGAGAGTACCGATAACCGGGAACCGGCCAACAAACTCCGGCATGAGACCGTACTGTACAAGGTCATCCGGTGTCACATGTTTGAGGATTTCACCAAGCTTCATCTGTTCTTTACTTTTGACCGGTGCGTTAAAACCTATAGTACTACCTTCGAGCCTACGCTTGATGATCTCCTCGAGCCCGTCAAATGCACCACCAACAATGAAAAGGATGTTCGTTGTGTCCACTTTTATGAACTCTTGATACGGATGCTTACGTCCACCTTGGGGGGGAACGTTTGCAATCGTTCCCTCGACGATTTTTAGTAGACCTTTTTGCACACCTTCACCGCTCACATCCCTTGTGATCGAAGGATTCGGTGATTTACGGGCAATTTTATCTATTTCGTCGATGTAAATGATACCGTACTGGGCGCGTTCCACGTCGAAGTTCGTTACTTCCAAAAGCCGGAGCACGACATTCTCAACATCCTCACCAACGTATCCAGCTTCAGTAAGCGGTGTAGCATCGGCGATAGCAAACGGTACGTCTAAAATCTTGGCAAGCACCCTCGCCATGAGAGTCTTACCGCTACCAGTCGGACCAATCAATATGATGTTCGACTTTTCAATCTCCACATCGTCCGTATCGCGACCAAAGAAAACTCTCTTATAGTGGTTGTAAACCGCAACGGATAGAATCTTCTTAACTCTATCTTGCCCAACAACGTACTTATCAAGTTCAGCCTTAATCTGTGACGGTGTGGGGAGTTCCTTCCTATCGCGTGTCAAAGTTCCGGATACGCGAAGCTTCATATCGCTCTGAAGGATATCGTGGAACAGCTCTACACACTCACTACAAATGTAAACATTACCTGGACCTGCGATAAGCTTTTCGACCTTATCGGCGGCTCTACCACAGAACGAACAAAACTTCTGTGCCATCCTTTACCTCCTTTTACTTCAACGATTCGAAATTTCATTCCAGTTTACTCGACGGTTACACTCTTTGCAAGATTCCTCGGCTTATCTGGATCGTAACCTCTCTTGTCTGCAATGTGGTACGCAAAAAGTTGTATCACTGGTGCTATGACGAGCGGATAAAGATCCTCTTGAACTCTCGGAACGTATATGACATCGTGAGAAATCTTTTTTATTTCTTCGTCTCCCTCGGTTGCAACGGTGAGTATCCTTGCGTTACGTGCACGTGATTCCTCTATGTTGCTCCTCATTTTCTCATAAAGGCTATCTTGAGGTGCTACAGCAAAGACTGGGAATGTGGGATCAAGGAGTGCAATAGGACCGTGTTTTAATTCACCAGCAGGATAAGCTACGGCGTTAATGTAGCTTATTTCCTTGAGCTTCAGTGCACCTTCCATTGCCGTAGCCGTGTTAATTCCGCGGCCTATATACATGAAGTGGTGGTAATTTTTGTAATACTCGGCCATTCGTTCTATTTCTTGATTTTGTAGTACGTATTTCAACGTCTTTGGCATACCGATTAATTCTTTTGCAGCACTGGAAAGTTCTTCGTTCCAAACGCCTTTCTTCTTAGCCAAGTACATTCCGAGTATGTAAAGCAAAACGAGCTGATTTATGTAGGTCTTCGAAGCAGCGACTCCGATTTCCGGACCTGCGTTCATGAAGAGTGTTACATCACTTTCGCGGGTAATTGTCGAACCTACGACGTTGGCTATTGCAATTACCTTGCCTCCAGCTTTTTTGACGGCGCGTACACTTTCAAGTGTGTCAGCCGTTTCACCTGATTGTGATATCGCGATCGTAATCGTTTCGTCGTTCACACGAATTGGGCGATACCTAAACTCCGATGCGACATCGATGAGTACATCAACATCCAGGTATTTTTCCGCAAAATACTTAAAAACGAGGCCTGCATGATAACTTGTTCCGCAAGCGACAAGCAAGATTCGCTTGATCTTTTCAAGGTTGAATTCGTCCAGTTCGTATAAGGTTGGAAAACCTTGCTCATCAAATCTTCCCACCAACGCACTTTCAACAGCTTCAGGGATTTCGTGTATTTCCTTTATCATAAAGTGTTTGAAGCCACCCTTTTCGGCAGCGCTTTCATCCCACGTGATGTGCGTGTGTTTGCGAATTACCACGTTACCGTTAATGTCGGTAATCTTAGCCTTATTTCCTTCGATGTAAACGACGTCACCGTCTTCAAGAAATATAACATCGCGCGTATATTTAATTATTGGCGTAACATCGGAAGCCAACACACAGCGTTTATCATCACAACCAAGTACCAGCGGACTTCCCTTTCGAGCTCCTATCATAATGTTTGGCATGTCCGCGTGTATCACCGCAATTGCAAATGCCCCTTTTAGCTTTTTCAGTGTTTTCAAGACTGCTTGATAAAGGTCTCCACGAAATTCTTCTTCTATCAAATGACTAATTACCTCGGTATCCGTTTCAGAACGGAAGATGTGCCCCTTATCCATTAGTTCCTTTTTTAGTTCTTGGTAATTTTCTATGATTCCGTTATGAACAACTGCGATCTTGCCGGTGCAGTCCGTGTGAGGGTGAGCGTTTTGGTCGTTAGGAGCACCATGCGTTGCCCAACGTGTGTGGGCAATACCGCTACGTGCAGTTTTTTCAACATTAACAACGCTTCTGAGCGCATCGATTCTTCCAACACTTTTGCTAACGTATAATCCCTGACCATTCGTTACGGCAAGCCCCGCTGAATCGTAACCTCTGTACTCGAGCTTTTTCAAATTGTCTATCAATTCGGAAAGTTTAAATTCGTGCCCGATGATACCGACGATTCCGCACATCAGTTGTTCCCCTCTCTACCTAGCCTTTTCTTAAGCTTTTCCACCAACTGGTTTTCAACTCCGCGTCTGGCAACTTCAAGGGCGTTCTTTATCGCAACTCGATCCGAATTACCATGCGCTTTGACAACCAAGCCGTCAACTCCTAAAAAGAATGTACCTCCGTAACTTCTCGGATCAAGCTTTTTCTTCAACTTTTTCAACGTTCTTGCGAAAAACAATGCTCCCAAAATACCATCAAAACTTTTTTTGACTTCTTGTTTTATTATCGTAGAAATCAGTTTTGCAACACCTTCCATCGTCTTCATTGCGATGTTACCAGAAAAACCGTCTGTAACCACGACATCGACTGTTCCAAGGTTTATATCGCTTCCCTCGACATTTCCGTGAAACTTTGTACCGTAACGTTCTTTTAGCATTATGTAAGCTTGTTTTTCTCTTTCTGTACCCTTGTTTTCTTCGGTACCAACGTTTAGCAAACCAACCTTCGGATCTGGCACACCCAAAAGCTTTGCATATTCGATACCCATCTCAGCGAACTGTACAAGCCATTCAGGCCTTATCTCTGCGTTAGCTCCAGCGTCAATTAGCACTGTGAAACCTTTCAAACTTGGAACGGGGACTGCCAAAGCTGGCCTCTCAATGCCCTTTATACGGCCCACAACCAAAGTTGCGCAGGCCAAGAGTGCGCCGGTGTTTCCCGCACTGACAACGGCATCCACTTGTTTTTCTTTGAGCATTTGACAGCAAACGTACATGGAACTCTCTTTACGTCGCAATGCTTCAGTAGGCTTGATGTCCATTGGGAGAAAATCTTTCGTAGACACCGTCTCGAAATATTGCTTCAATGGATGCGAATCAAACTCCCTCACGTGTTCCGGAAGGCCGACGACGTATATCTTAACATTATCAATTTTTGATTTTTCAAGAAACTGTGCATACATAAAAGCGCCGGCCTTTATTTCTTCCGGCGCTTTATCCCCACCCATCAGATCGAGCGCGATTCGAATCATCTTGCAACCTCAAATATCTGTTTCTTGCCGTAGTATCCGCAACTCAGGCAGACACGGTGTGGTTGCTTCGGTGAACCGCAGTTCGGACATGTTGTAACAGCCACAGTGAATGCCCTGTAAATCTTCGCGCGTTTGTGATGGGTCCTGCTCCTTGAACGCTTCTGCTTTGGAACGGCCATGTTTATCCCTCCTGTGCGTTTTTAAGTTTCAAAAGTATTGCGAACCTGGGGTCGGTTGAACCGAGTTCAGGTTCTGAACAACTGTGCTGTGGGTCTTCGTTTAAATCTGCACCGCAGTAGGGACACAACCCTTTACAATTCGGGTTACAAACAAAAACATCGGGGGCACTACTTACAATACCCTCGATGATTCGTTCTTCGAGGTCTATTATATCACCCGTTATTTGAATTTCGTTTATCAATTCTTTAAGTTCTTCTTTCTTTTGGTAAATCTTCTGCTCAAAAGTATACACCGCTTCTATTACACCGTCAATGTACATTTCCGAAATTTTCAAACACCTATCGCATGGCCTTTCTACAGAACCCCTCACGTAACCGCCAAGTACAATCTTGTTGTCCGCGTAAGTCAGAACCATCTTCACCTTGAATCCACCGTGTAATACCTTGTAGGTTCCTGTGTGAAGTTCTATTTCCTGCGGTGCAAATATACCTTCTATAACTTTCCTCTTTTCTGTTATTATATCTTTCACACTGATCTTCCACATTGAAATCACTCCACGGTTTTGGTATTATAAAAGTTATCGCACATTTCCCTTCGGAGTTTCGGTAAAATTATACTCCGAAATTTCGAGTTGTTAAGTGGTAAAAAATTAACAAATTGTAAATTCTGGTGGATTTTGCAAGAGTACATGTGATATAATAAAGATTTGGTGGTGATTTGTCAAAATGGAATGGTTTAGGAGATTTCTCGATTGGTTTGGTAAGATTCCAGGTTGGTGGAAAGATGCGTCGAAAGGCCAGAAGTTTATCGTGACCCTCGTTGGTGCGTCGGTTTTGAGCGCCGCGATTCTTTTGGCTTTGATAAATGCGCCCAAATACGTACTACTACTTTCAACAAGAACAGAGGCCGATGCTGGTCCGATTTTGCAGCAACTCGAAACGTTGGGTATTCCCTATAAAGTCGAAGCCGGAAACAAAATTCTCATTCCTTCTACCTACAACGTGTACGAAGTTCGGATGCGACTTGCTTCCGCAGGTGTACTTGCGGGATCAACACGTGGTTTTGAAATACTTGACCAAACTTCCTTGGGAGCCACAAGTTTTGATAAGCAGGTACGCTATCAAATCGCGTTGCAGGGGGAACTTGAAAGGACCATATCGACTATCAAAGGAGTTCAGTCAGCTCGTGTAGTTTTGACACTCCCAAAGTACACATATTACGTTCGCGGTGAGATGAGCGAACCTCGGGCCTCCGTGATGGTCATTCTCGAACCTGGTCAGTTGTTAACGAAAGAACAAGTGCGTGGAATAATTGCGTTAGTGCTCGGAGCAGTCGAAGGGATAAAAGCTGAGAATATTAAAATAGTCGACCAAACCGGTAAGAATCTTTCCGAGCTCTTAAATCTCGATGAGACCACAGCGTTAGCTTCTACAAAGCTGGAACTGAAGATGAATCTTGAAAACTACTACAAAAGGAAGATAAAGGAACCTCTCGAGAGTGTTTTCGGCCCCGGTAGGGTTGAAGTAATCCCCGACGTGAAACTCAACTGGGAAAAGATCGAGAAACAGATAGTTACGTACACCGCTCCAAATAAAAAGGAGGGCCTTGTGAGGAGCAGAGAGGTTCAGTCGGAAATTTCGACTACCATGCAAGGGCCGGGTGGACCTGTAGGAACGGAGTCAAACATACCACCAACGACGTACGAAACGGTGGAGGCGACCGGTCAAGCGACATACCAAAAATCTCATGAAATTGTGAATTACGAGCTAAACCAAATTGTCGAAAACGTTGTTAGAAATTCCGAGGGTGAAATTGAGAATATCACCGTTTCTGTGATTATCGACGCATCCTCGACGGTGGTTGAGCGAACGCCAAAGGAGCAGATAGAGAAACTTGTTACCTCAATCATTGAAAAGAGTATCGACGCGAATACTCCGGAAGGCTCAGTTACTTACGCCGTGGCTTTTATACCGTTCAGCCGGGAAATTGAGATGGGATTCTATGAGCAACTGAAAGAACTTCAAGCAACTCAGAAACTACGTACTCGGCTTGTTCTGCTTTTTATTGCTTCTGTACTCATATTCTTCGCAACGTACCTGGGTTTGGTCCAATTCAGAAAAGTGCAAGCAAGGAAACTAATGCTCCAACGGTATAAAGCACTTCAAGAAGAGGCCCAGCGTGTTATGGAACAAATAACCGAGGAGGAAGTTATACCCGGTGCTGAAGAAGAGATGATTCTCGAACAGCTCAAGACCTACCTGCAGCAGGTTGCGGATACAACACCTGAGGATGTTGCCACGGTTCTGAAAGTTTGGCTGGCTGAGAAGGGATGATTCCGTATGGCAGGTAAGCTCACGGGAAGACGAAAGGCTGCAATATTACTTGTGACACTCGGGCCAGAGAAGGCCGCGAGGATTCTAAAGAATCTTGAGGAGTCTGAGGTTGAGGCCCTCACAGTTGAAATTGCGAACCTTGGTAAAGTGACGAATGAAGAACGGCGAACTGTACTCGAAGAGTTTCAAAACTTGACAAAGGCACGCGAATTGATCGTAAGCGGTGGTATTGAGTACGCAAAGGAAATGCTCATAAAGGCTTTCGGGCCGGAAAAAGCAATGCAAATCATAGAGAGACTTGTTTCAAACTTAGCTGTTAAACCGTTTGAGTTCATGCGAGGTGCTGATGTGGTTCAAATCGTCAACTTTCTCCAAGCTGAACATCCGCAAACGATAGCACTTGTTTTGAGTTTCCTCGAGCCGAGAATCGCTGCGCAGGTAATCTCCGCTCTACCGGAAAACCTCCAGATCGAAGTGATCAAGCGTATCTCGTTGCTGGAACGTGCTTCCCCGGACGTCGTAAAAGAAGTCGAAAAATTGCTTGAGAAGAAATTTGCCGGTGTTGCTACACAAACGCTTAGCGCGGTCGGTGGCCTTGATACTGCCGCAGAAATCATGAACAACCTTGATCGCACCACGGAAAAGAACATTATGGAACGGTTAACTTACGAATCGCCGGAGTTGGCAGAAGAAATCAGAAGAAGGATGTTTGTCTTCGAAGACATACTCAAACTCGACGACAGATCCGTCCAGCTTGTGCTCCGGGAGGTCAATATGCAGGATTTAGCTGTTGCACTCAAAGGTGCCTCGGAAGAACTCAAACAGAAAATATTCAACAACATGTCGAAACGTGCGCAACAACTCTTGAAGGATGAAATCGAATTCATGGGACCTGTTAGGGTTAAAGACGTGGAGGAAGCACAACAAAAGATAATAAACATCATCAGAAGACTTGAGGAAGCAGGCGAAATTGTAATTGCCCGTGGTGGGGGAGAAGAGCTCATCACGTAGTTTTCGAAGGACTAGGAAGTATCTTAACAACGGAAAGGATTGAAATCACATGTCCATACACAAATGGGATGACAGTGTTTATTGCGTCGTTGACGTAGAGACAACCGGCGTGGATCCGTCCAGTGGTGATAGAATAGTAGAAATCGCAATTGTACCGGTTTACAAAGGAAAGATAGTCAAAGAATGGGTTTACTCCTCGCTTGTGAATCCAAAAGTCTACATACATGCGTACGCACAGAAGGTGCACCGGATATCAAACAACGATATCGAAGGGGCACCTGAACTTGATGAAATTGTCTCGGTCGTTCGCAAATACTCTCAGGGTACGATACTCGTGTTCCACAACGCTACGTTTGATCTCACGTTTCTCGATTACGCTGCGAAGGAAGTTGGACAACTCCCGCTTGAAGTTGATTATATAGATACCTTGGACATCGCCGTTGCGGTGTACGGTAGGCGAAGGAAACTCGAGAGCCTGGCCAAAGAATTGAGGACCTCCCACCGTGTGACTCATAGGGCGTATGATGATGCACACGTGACAGCCGAGGTATTCATAAAACTTTACGAAAAGTACGGTTGGGGATTAGTGCACGAGTTTTTGAAGCGTTGGGTGGGGAGGGAATACTGATGGTAAAGAACTACGTGCTGGATACAAACGTGCTCATACACGACCCGGAAGCTATTTTTTCGTTCGAGGATAATATTGTCTGTGTTCCTCTCCCCGTCATCGAGGAGTTGGACAAGTTAAAACGTGAACAAGGGCGAATCGGGAGGAACGCGAGGTGGGCAATCAGGTTACTTGAGGAATTGAGGGCAAAAGGAGATCTGCATACCGGTGTCAGTCTTCCAAACGGTGGAACACTGGTAATTCCCGTTCTAGGTGAACAAGATTTTGAAAAACACCAGGTGAAGTTTCTGTTCGAAAAGTACGTGGATAACTGGATAATTGCGTACGCTTTTTATTTAAAAAGTAAGAGTGAGCGCCCCACGATTATCGTTTCTAAGGATATCAGCCTCCGAGTTAAAGCAGGGGCTTTGGGAATAGCCGCTGAAGACTATTTGACCGACAAGAGCGATTTACAACTCCTCTCACCCGGGTATCACGTCTTCGAACGCTTAGATAAGGTTAATACAAGCAAGCTTGTGCCGAACGAGTATGTAGAGACGAACGAAGGATACTTTCGATTTGACGGTGAGGAACTCCGGCGAATCGAGCCAAGGACGAAGGTTTACGGGATACAGCCGAGGAACAAGGAGCAGCTCTTTGCACTTGACGCCTTGATGGATGATTCGATCAGCCTCGTCTCCCTCATAGGTATTGCCGGTACTGGAAAAACCTTTTTGGCACTTGCTGCTGCACTTCAGAAGACCCTTCTGGAAGGGATTTACGATCGTATTATCGTTGCGAGGCCACTCGTTCCAATGGGTGGTAAGGATATTGGATATTTACCAGGTGCGCTCGAGGAAAAAATCTCACCGTGGATGGGTGGGGTTATGGATAACATAGAGTACCTGTGTAGGTTAAACAGCGTAAGTTTTAAGGAGCTAATGAAAAAGGGCGTAATCGAGCTTGAGGCTCTCACATACATACGTGGCCGGTCAATACCAAAGCAGTTCATTATCATAGATGAGGCGCAAAATCTCACACCGCTTGAGGTTAAGACGATATTGACAAGGGCCGGTGACGGTACAAAGGTGGTTCTTACGGGGGATCCGTTCCAAATCGATACTCCATACCTGGATGAAAACAGTAATGGCCTGGTATACGCTGCTACAAGATTCAGAGGACAGAAAATAGCGTGTCACATAATACTTCAAAAAGGTGAGCGTTCGGAGTTAGCAACATTAGCCGCTCAACTACTGTGAGTCTCTGTTGGTTCAGGGAGGAAACTGGAATGGTTGTTGAAGTCAATAACGTTCGCCTGTTAGACGACTATGAAGGCTTTTCGTATTACCGCGAACAGCTTGAACGCGCGAAGGTTGGATTCCTGCTATTACTTTCCAACCTATTTCCCGATGCGCATTTTGTGTTTTACAACATCTACGGTGATTTTGCCATGCATGACTACGTCCAGAATACACTGAGCGGTATATTTAAGAGCTTTGAAGTTTCCGTTGCCGGCGAAGACGTCACATTTAACTCTTCTCCCATCAACAACATCCCGGTTGTTCTAATCGACGGACGACCACGTGTAGTCGAAGAGGCTGAAACGATAGGTTTGATTAGAACCGATAGCGTGTCCTCACAACGTTGCGCTTATAAGCGGTGCTTCACAGTTGTTGAATCACCGCTTCTGGATCGGGGAATGGAAGGGGTTTACGGTTTGTTCGTTGAACTGATACCGAAGACCCCCATGGAACACGTTGCTTTGAAGTCTTTAGCAAGAGATGAAGAACGCTACGTTGTACTGAAGATACTCCGGGGTGAAGATGTATGCTTTTGAAAAGAGCCGTCATAAAGGGTTTTGGAAAATTCAGGGACAAAGAGTTCCGTTTCAAACCTAACCTTAACATTATTTACGGTCCTAACGAGAGCGGAAAAACTACGCTCGCAAAGTTCATACTCTCCACACTATCTCATCCCGATGAAGAACTCGAAAGGTATAGACCGTGGAGCGGGGGCGAGCTCGACGGATATGTGGAAACTACGGACGGAACGTTCTTGTTACTTCAACGTGAGGGAACGAAGTTGGATAGAAAAGTCCTGGAAACGGTCGGTTTTGTTTTGGAGGACGATGAACTTGAAAGCCTGCGGATTGAAAAGAAGCTCTTCGAAGCAAACTTGATGAAGCGTACAGAAAAAACCGACGAGGGGCGCATATTCAAAACGGTTCTTTCCAGACTCGAGGGATTGGACTTTCGACGTTGTTTTGAGAGGTTGAATAGCCAATACAGACTGCTCAAGGAACGTATCGAGAAGGTTAAGCTTGATGTTAGACGGTACAACGAACTTGGACACGCACTCAGAGAACTCAAAGGCGAGTTAGAACATTCCGAGAATGTTGAAAGGCAGTTGATAATCGAGCTTCAGAAAGTCCGGCAGAGTAGGACTGAACGTATACTTGAAGAGCTTTCGCAGGTAAAATCGCGACTTGAAACGGTGCAACGCGAACTTGAGAAACTTGCGTGGGTGAAGTCCTGTTCTGAGCAAGAAATCGTGGAGATAACGGATTTACTGAACAAGGAGGGGAAGTTGAAAGACTTTTCGGAGCAATTGCGCGAGGAGGAAAATGCGGCAGTTGAAAGATTGACACAAATTAATCGTGAAATTGAAAAAAGACTGCAGAGTTTGAATTTGGTCTCCGCAGCTGATCTTGAAAATGCTAACCTTCGGGTGAAGCATTTATCCTTGCTTGCGAAGATGTACACTGATTACAACTCCGAGGTGTTTCCTGAAGATCCACTGTGGAAAATCTTTCTGGAAACACCGAACATCCTCGAAAGGGCTGAGGAAGAGGAAAAGCACTATAGAGAGCAAATTGATATCCTTGAGGGAAAAAAAGCCAAGATACAAGAGGAGATAGAAAATTTGGAAATATCATCAAGACGATTGCGCGATGCATCGATTGTCAGCACCATAACCGGAGTGGTACTTTTTGTGTTGAGTTATTTCCTCAAAAATTTTACGATAGCACTCTACATTTTCTCGGCAGCAAGTTTATCTCTCGGAGTTTTATTCTACGCATTTTCCAAAAAGAAGGAAGGAAGGCTCAAAGTTTGCGAAGAAGAACTTGTCGATATATCCATTCAAAGGCCAACACCACCTCAGGTTTTGAAAATCTTGGAGAGTTACGGTGTAACAAATCTAAGACAGTTGAGGCGTAAGTACGAAGAATTTCTTCAGTGGAAGGTCAGCAACAAAGAAAAAGAACGAAGACTCCAGGAAATGAAGGAAATTGAGCAGGAGATAATAAGAGAACTCTCGAAATTTGGGGTAAACGGCGCGGGCCAGATGCTAGTTTCAGCGGTTGAAAGGCTTCAACAAAATTTCTCGGAGATACAAGAACTACTCCAAGAAAAGGAGAACTTGGAAAGGCGACTTAACAACATAAAAAATGAGTACGCAAGCATTCAAAAAGAACTTAAAAGCGTCTCCGAAACTCTTGAGAGCACGTTGAACATGCGGGCATTGACAAAAGCAGATGTTACTAATTACCACACTGCACTTCTAAGATTTTCGGAACTAAAAGATGAGCAACTCGATCTTGAGAAAAAAATCAGTCAGCTCAAGACCGAGTTGGAAGACGAAGACGGTGATGAAAAAGTCAGACACTTAAAAGAGGCGATACGTTTCGAAGAAAAGAAGCAAAGCGAACTTTCGCACAAGATAGCACAAACTGAGAAAGAGATGGCGAGCTTGTTTCCCAATTTTGAGGAGCTTGATGCCTTACTAAAAGAGAGAGACGAAATTATCATTAAAATAAATGCTCTAAAACGTTTAGAAATGATAATTCCCAACCTCAGAGAACATTTTAAAAAACTTCTTGAAAGGTTTGCGCAAAGTTACCAACGTGTCTTTGGCGAAGAATTCTCCGGTTTTATAACGTTCGTCACCGGGAGTTCGAGGAGCTTTGTCGTAACACCGGAACTGAGCTTGAAGGTTGCGGTTGAAGGGGAACTAAGGGAACCAACCGATTATCTGAGCGGTTCGATGAAGGACCTCATTGTCTTGGGGTTAAAACTCGCCACCTACAAGGCTTTTTACGACAACAACATCCCCTTAGTCATAGATAACGCGCTCATAAGACTCGATGACGAGCGCCTAAACAAGGTACTTGAGTTCCTCGAAAAGGAATCAAACACGCGGCAAATAATCCTACTAACAAGCGACAAGAGAATATTAGCCAGGTTTGAGAATTCGAGTGTTCAGATAACGTACCTGGAGGGATAATCGATGTACAAGAGGGTCTTACTAAAACTCAGTGGAGAGGTGCTCAGTGGGGAGTCACAGAAAGGATTCAGTGAGGAGCACGTGAAGTATCTCATTGAGGAAGTGAAAAAAGTTGCCGAGTACGGTGTGAAATTGGGAATAGTTATAGGTGCTGGGAACCTCTTCAGAGGTAGAGACTTTGAAGGTTTAAGGCCGACGATTTCCGACCAAATCGGCATGTTGGGTACTGTTATAAACGCACTTTACCTAAAGGACAGGTTTGAAGATGCTGGGATTAGAACCGTCGTGGTTTCGCAGATTGTTACACTACCTTCGGTGAAGATAATAAATTACGATGATATTGACCTGTACTTTGATGCCGGGTACGTAGTTATTTTTGCCGGTGGCACGAGTAATCCTTTCTTCACAACTGATACCGGTGCAGCGCTGAGAGCTGTTGAAATGAAAGCGGAGCTTTTGATAAAAGGTACGAAGGTTTCGGGAATTTACGATAAGGATCCAAAGCTCCACAATGATGCCGTAAAGTACAACGTGATTACCTACGACGAGGCTATCTCCAAGAACCTGAAAATAATGGATACGGAAGCGTTTTCGATTTGTAAGAGGTACAACATGAAGATACTTGTCATGAATTTCTTTGAAAACGATAACCTATTGAGAGCTATCAAAGGGGAGAACGTAGGTACGCTTGTTGTACCCACGTTTATGTCTTCCATTTGAAGACAGTTTAGATTTCGGGGGAATAGTTGTGAGTCCGTTTGCGTGGTATCCTGGTCACGTACAGAAGGCGAAAAGACAAATAAGAGAGAATTTAAAAAAAATAGATGCCGTCATCGTTGTCCTTGATGCAAGGGCACCAACTGCAACTGTGAGTTTTGAACTGGACATATTCAAAAACAAACAGAGATTGTTCGTTCTCAACAAATCGGATCTTGCCGATGAGAAGTACAACGAATTCTGGAGAACGGAAATATCTAAAAAGTTTCCAAGCTTTCTGCACAGCAAGCAAACTAAGCGGTCGGAACTCGTTGATTTTGTTAGTAGAAATGTACCACCGGATTCGAGGGTTTGTGTTGTTGGTGTTCCAAACGTTGGAAAGTCGACCATCATAAACAAGATTGTTGGACGCCACAAAGTTCAAACTGGTGCCCAGCCAGGTATTACCAGAGGTATCCAGTGGGTAAGGATTGAGAACTTTACGTTGATGGATTCACCGGGAATTTTGTACGCGGAGATATTTGCGAAGGAAATCGCGGCGAAGCTTTTGCTTGTTGGATGTTTACCATTTGAACAAATACCTGATGAGGTTTACGAGTTGGCGTACCAGATTTACAGTAACACGTCGGGAGATATCGCAACGATTCACGAAAAACTCGACGATTTTGGAAAGAAAAGGGGATTGTTGAGGAAAGGTGGAGTAGTCGATTTTGAAAGGAGTAAGCAGCTCTTCTTCAAAGAGTTATCCGAAGGACGTTTCGGAAGGTTTACTTATGATCGTGAACCGGAACTATTTTGGCAAATCATAGAACGAACGAGCAAAGTTAAAAACGATTGAACCATGTAAGTACTTTTGGAGGTGTGCCCTATGGTAGATGTGAGAATCGTAAACGCGGTTTTGGCTTCCGCTCAGGGGACTTACGAGGCGGTACTGCAATTGAATCCGCAATTCGGAAAACCACAGGCTGTAAAAGATATCACACCAAAATACAATATCGTGACAGTCATCGGCTTTGTTGGAGATATAGAAGGTAATTTCGTTTACGCTTTCAATGAGAAGACTGCTCTGACAATTGTTTCAAGAATGATGGGTATGGAGTACAACGTTTTGGATGAACTATCTCTAAGTGCGATAGGTGAACTTGGAAACATGACATCCGGTAGCATAGCGATGAACCTTGAAAAGCTCGGTTATAAAATAGATATAACACCACCGACGGTCATTACGGGGAAGGATATGAAGATTACCGCCGAGGGTATCATTATCAGATTGCCCGTAACGTTATTTGAACTGGAGGATGTTGAGCTACACATAGCTTTAAGGAGTGGAAAGTAAGAAGCTACAATTTTGCTTTCCAAAAAAGAAGAGGTGTTCTCGAATGGTCGTTGTGACGGGGGTTTTGAAGGAGGAAATTATAGGAGTGTTCAGAGAGATGTTACCCATGCTCGAAAATGGTGAACTGCTTAGACGAAACTACTCAAGAGGTATCATTGGTGGCAACGAAGTTAGCGTCATTTACGGCTTCATAGGTAAAATCGAGAGTGCGATGATTGCTCAGGCGATAATCGATAGATTCAACCCGAAATACATCATCCATTGCGGGTCGGCTGGGGCTCTATCTCCAGAGTTGAAAATAGGAGACATTGTGTGTGGCACTGTTTATTACGAACACGACTTCGAACGCTCTGGACTTAATGCCCTCGGCGCATCTGAAAGATTATTGGAGAAGATAAAGGATACCTACGCGGATGTCAAATTTGGGCCAATTGCAAGTGGTGATGTCTTAGTCAGTGACCGTGCAATAAAGGAGAGAATTTACAGTAAATTCGGAGCGTTGGCCGTTGATATGGACAGCTATGCGATAGCAAAGGTATGCTGGGAAAATGGTG
Source organism: Thermotogota bacterium (assembly GCA_030550315.1). Lineage (GTDB taxonomy): Bacteria > Thermotogota > Thermotogae > Thermotogales > Fervidobacteriaceae > Fervidobacterium_A. The sequence goes on from JAUQPP010000027.1 coordinate 20,314, forward strand.
TGGAATTTTGCGCTTTGAAAGTCGTTGTTGATACGAGTGAAGAGCACGCGCTGGTAGAATACGAACAGAATTTTAGAAAATTCGCAAGCCTTCCTTCTACCATAGTTTCAGAATTGCTTGAGAAACACCTGCTGTGAGATGATAACAGGTTATTTTCAGACCGGGGGATTAGCATGCACAATAGCTGGATCGTGGACGAAAGAAATTACTTCTCCAGGTTGGACAAATTTTTAAGACATGAACTCAAGCACGTACCACTGAGCGCGATTTACAAGTTTATTCGAACCGGAAAAGTTTTCATCAACAAAAAGCGTATCAGGAACGCGTCTGCGAAACTTGAGATTGGTGATATTGTCGAGATAGTCGGTGAGGATCTAACCAAGTACTCTCGCGATTACACCGAACTTAAACCCGTGTCGATGAAGCTTGATATCATTTTCGAAGATGCGCGGTTGTTGGTGATAAACAAACCTACTGGTCTTTCTGTCCATCCTGGCAAGAATGTATCAAGACCATCGCTTATAGAAGGTCTCATGTACTACGCTCAGAAAAACG
>JAUQPP010000094.1 GCA_030550315.1 Thermotogota bacterium
CTTCCAGGAAATTTTGCGACTTCTTCCTCACTTTTGGACCAGGGAAGCGCAAAAGAAACGTTTTGTCCAACCTCGGGAACCGTGTGTACTCCTATTCTCTCAAGTTCCGGCATGATTTCTTCGAGCTTTCTGATGGCTTCTATCGCAAACCATTCACGTGCAAGTTTCTCCGTCTGGACTTGAGCGATCTCCGAAAGTTCAAGGATTTTCTTTATGACCTCCATCGCCGCCTTGAGAGCTTCCTCTGGTTTGTAACCTATTGAAAGGAACCCGGTAAATAAACTTGAGAACGCACATCCGGTACCGTGGAACTTCGTACCGTGCGCCCCGAAAACCCTAGGAATGGAGAATTCCAAATCCTTGTACAGCACCTTGATATTCTTGCCCTCTTTGTGTCCGCACGTGACAACACACTTTTCATTCGGACGCAGACCGAGTTTTTCAGCTTCCTCGTTGTTAAGTACGACGAAATCCGCGTATTTAACGTTTTTGAGCACCTCAGCTTCCGATTCAAAAAAGTGACCCGAGCTTGAACTCAGTATTACGTTCCACACAATCACCGCGTCAGGATATTTTTCTCTAACTAACCGAACAAACTCCGGTGTGATAAGTCCTATTTTTATGAACTTTGGACGCTCTAAAACACTCAACTCCCTGTCAATCTCCTCCCAACGCCTGAACGTTACAGAAAAGACGCGCTGGGTATTCTGAACCGTGTAGGTGGTGACTACTCCACTTGCCGTTATTCCCAACAACGCCAAAGATTTTATATCTTGCAAAATTCCAGCACCGGCCGAAGGATCAAACCCAGCCAACACCATCACCATGCCACTCACCTCCCCTGTAGGGCTTGATTCACAAACTTTCAAAGAACTCAAACAAGTGTTCCAAACCTTCTGAACAATCTGGTCCCGCTTCCAACGTGATGTCACAGTTTAATTCTTTGACAACGTCCAGAACTTGGAAAAAAACTTTCGAATCTCCCCATGGTGCATGATGACAACGTTTGTAGGTTTCGGTGTCAGCGTAGTACAAATGTACCTCCGAAATGTACTGCTCACATTTGAGAATGAAATCGACAGGTCGTACTCCGTAGATTTCATGGTCAAGCAGCAGGTGTCCAACATCGATACAAAGTGTTGTACCAGTTTCTCTCGCGATCCAAATGTAATCTTCCGGTTTGTGAAAATCGTCATTTCCATATACGTTCTCAAGTCTGACTTCAATCATCTCGTTTAACGTACCGATATGATCCAAGACTTCTGATAGAACTTCTCCGTAATCCTTCCAACACTCTTTCTGGTGCGCGTTCGGAAAGTGGATTACCATATACTCTGCCCCGATTTTCTTCGAGAGATTCGCGCAGAGTTCATTCTTTTCAAAAGTATCTTTCCTAAAGTCCTTGTTCAACGATGTGGGATGCGGGTGCACTGCTGCGTACCTGTAGATGAACGGGCAGTGAACACCGAAACTTGCGTTTCTAGATTTTAGAAAAGTTAGAACTTTCTCAAGATGTTCCGGCTTGAAAAACGTCAGCTCGTAGAACTCAGAACTCGGTAGTGTTTGTAAGCGCTCCACATCTGCTCTTATCAAACTAGTGGACACTATCTTTCTTCGCTTTTTCTTTGCTTCCAAACTCATTTTGACACCTCTTGAGCGATTCTAATTGCACAGAACGGTCCACACATGGAGCAACCTTTCTCTTCGTACGGCCGCTCGTTAAACTTTTTCCGCGCTCTCTCCGGTGAGATGGCGAGTTGGAACATTCGTTCCCAATCAAACTTTGCACGTGCAACGGCCATTTCGCGCTCCAATTTGAGTGCTTTTGGGTTGCCACGGGCAACGTCTGCAATTGTTGCAGCAATTTTTGCTGCAATAACACCTTCGCGAACATCCTCAACTGTTGGGAGCGATACGTGCTCAGCTGGAGTGACGTAGCACAGAAAGTCGCAACCAAAGTACCCTGCCAACGCACCACCAACAGCGGAGACGATGTGGTCGTACCCAACACCCCTGTCGGTTGGAAGCGGACCGAGTAGGAATATCGGTGCACCGTTACCAATCTTCTTCATTAACCTCACGTTCATCTCTATCTCGTTAAGTGGAACATGTCCGGGACCTTCGAGCATCACTTGAACACCCTTCTTGTGGGCACGTTCAACAAGCTCTCTCATTTCAAAAAGCTCATCAAGTTGCTGAGGATCGGTCGCATCAACGAGTGCTCCCGGTCGCATCCCGTCCCCAAGACTTAAAGTGACATCGTATTCTCTCGCTATCTCGAGAATTTCATCGAAGTGTTCATAAAATGGGTTTTCCTTATCATTCTTGATCATCCAACCGGTAATTATCGCACCACCACGGCTGACAATTTTCAGCACGCGCTTTGAGTTTTTAATCTTTTCAAGTACACGTTTAGTTATCCCAACATGGATTGTCATAAAGTCGATTCCATCTTCCGCGTGTTCTTTGAACATCTCGATAAAGTCTTTTTCCGAGAAGTCAACCACGTTTTTCTTTTCCGTGTACGCTTTTACAGCAGAATCGTAGATGGGAACTGAGCCAACCGGAACCGGGCTATTTTGAACAATTAGTCGCCTCATCTCTCGGAGTGGTCCCCACGTGGAGAGTACCATCACCGTGTCGGTTCCAGCTTCGAGAGCTGCGTTCAATTTCTCCAATTCTTCTTCGAGGGACGAATATCCCATCGAGGTTCCGATGTTAGCATTCACTTTAACGGAAAATCCCTCTCCGATAATTACCGGGCGTTCGACGTTATGTAGTTTGTTTTTCGGTAACACAGCACGACCAGTTGCAAGCTTTTCAAGCAGGAACCTTTCATCAACCCCCTCTTGAAGCATGACTTTTCTCATTTCCTCGGAAATCCGTCCTATTTTTGCAAGCTCCATCTGCGTCATACTCTCGCCCTCTCGGTTCTGTCGTCTTTGTAGGAAGTTTCGGAAATGAGCTTTTCGTGGATAAGGTTTGCAGCTTTCAAGCCGGAGAGTACCATACCACCAAATATAGGACCCATCCGCGGACCACCGCCAACACTAACCGCCGCCATTCCTACGACGTACAAACCGGGATAAACCTCTTTCGTGTGCTCAACAACGAATCGTTCACCGTTTTCTGCATCCATCAAGAATTCATTTCCTGGCTCCCCGGCAATCTTCACTCCACTTTCAGTTTTGAAGTTCTCAATCTTGAGTACACCCCTCCGAACGAGAAATCTTACCAGGTTGGCTGGATGCCCTGTTGCGTCAACAACGTACTTTGAAACGATTGTTATGGGATCGACGTGTAACCTTTCGCGAACCGTTGGTGTCCAGTTGATGACAACGCCCGAGACCTTACCATCGTACATCACGAGGTCTTCCACGTAAACGTTGTTAAAAAGTAGCGCACCACTTTTCGTGGCGTGGTACAAAAGTGCTGAAGCGAAATGCACCGAATCGATTATTATCAAATTTTCAACCTTTTTGTACCTTACATCCAGTTCCTTTAAGTATTCCTCTAATTCGGACTCAACGACCAGTTCATTGAACATCATTCCACCGCCCCAAATACCTCCACCAGGCTCGTTTTTTGCCTCAAAGAGAGCAACTTTCCATCCTTTCTTTGCAAGCACAATCGACAACGCAAGTGCACTCGGACCAGCCCCAGCTACGGCAACATCTAGAACTAACGCTTCATCCAGTTTTTTGAAGAAGCTTTCAACTATCAAACGGGAAATGAGAGTGTCCTTCCTCAACATCCTTCCACCTCCGACTATTCAAAAATAAATCCCTCCGCTTTCGCGGAGGGATTCTACGAGTTTACTTATTTTCTACCCTGGGTGTCCATATGTTTTTTATCACGCCGACCCGAATCCCTCCGCCGGTATTACCCGGATCAGGTTCAAAGGGTCGAGGGATTGCCTCCCTCCTCTCAGCCCCGCACAATAGGAGCTCCCCTTCGGGTCGATGTATTCACTTTACAATAAAATTATACTTTATCCATCTTAAAAGTCAATCCCAGAGGTTTAAGTACTCTGTCAAGGACACCGTGAAGATAAGAAATAACTATGCCGTAATTTGTCATTGGTATGCCAAGACGCTTGAACATTCGAACGCGTCGCATAATTTGGGTTCTTGTACTTACACACCCTCCACAATGGATGACCAACTTCGCGTC
>JAUQPP010000028.1 GCA_030550315.1 Thermotogota bacterium
ATAGGGACCGACCTGTCTCACGACGGTCTGAACCCAGCTCACGTACCCCTTTAATAGGCGAACAGCCTAACCCTTGGGACCTGCTTCAGCCCCAGGATGGGATGAGCCGACATCGAGGTGCCGAGCCAAGCCGTCGATGTGAACTCTCGGGCTTGACTAGCCTGTTATCCCCGGGGTAACTTTTGTCCGTTGATCGACGGCCCTTCCACTCGGAGCCGCCGGGTCACTAGGACCGGGTTTCCCCCCTGCTCGAGCCGTCGCTCTCGCAGTCAGCCCGGCTTATGCCCTTGCACTCAACGGTGGATTTCCAACCCACCTGAGCCGAGCTTTGCGCGCCTCCGTTACCTTTTAGGAGGCGACCGCCCCAGTCAAACTGCCCACCTGGCACTGTCCCTCGCCTGCTCTCCACAGGCGTAGGTTAGAACTCCGCTACGACGAGGGTGGTATCCCACCGACGGCTCCAGGCACCCTGGCGAGCGCCCTTCTTCGCCTCCCACCTATCCTGTACACGCCGCAGCAGAGCACAATACCAGGCTGCAGTAAAGCTCCACGGGGTCTTTCCGTCTAGCTGCGGGTACTGGGCATCTTCACCCAGACTGAAATTTCACCGGGCCCCCTGCCGAGACAGTGCCCCAGTCGTTACGCCATTCATGCAGGTCGGAACTTACCCGACAAGGAATTTCGCTACCTTAGGACCGTTATAGTTACGGCCGCCGTTTACCGGGGCTTCGGTTCGGAGCTTGCACCCCTCCCCTTAACCTTCCGGCACCGGGCAGGCGTCAGTCCCTATACGTCCTCTCATCGAGTTCGCAGAGACCTGTGTTTTTGGTAAACAGTCGCCAGGGCCTTGTCACTGCGACCGCCTCGGCCTCCCCCAGTTTCCGCCTTTCGGCTTCCCCTGGGTTCAACCTACCGCGGCACCCCTTCTCCCGAAGTTACGGGGCCAATTTGCCGAGTTCCTTGGCAAGGGTTATCCCGCTCCCCTGAGCTTTCTCAGCCCGCCTACCTGTGTCGGTTTGCGGAACGGGCACCCACATGCCACTACACGCGGCTTTTCTCGGCAGTGTGGCGTCAGCCTCGTTGGCCCCTCTCGGAGCCTCCCCTTCACGGCTCAGCTCAGGCTGCGGACTTACCTACAGCCCTCTTCGCCTAACCGCTTGGAGGGATTTGCCACTTATCCCCGAGGCTTAGCCTCCTGCGTCCCCGCCTGCAGTTTCGGCATGCAGGTGGTGCCGGAATATTAACCGGCTTCCCATCGGCTACCCCTTTCGGGTTTGCCTTAGGTCCCGACTCACCCTGGGCGGACGAACCTTCCCCAGGTACCCTTAGGCTTTCGGGGGGATGGATTCTCACCATCCTCTCGTATACTCATGCCTGGATTCTCACTTCCGCCTCGTCCAGCAGCCCTCACGGGTCTGCCTTCTCCCTACAGCGGAACGCTCCCCTACCAACCTACCTTACGGTAGGTTCCGTGGCTTCGGGGGGTGGCTTCAGCCCCGCACATTTTCGGCGCAGTGCGGCTCGACCGGTGAGCTGTTACGCACTCTTTAAATGATGGCTGCTTCTAAGCCAACATCCCGGTTGTCTATGCCGCACCACATCCTTCCTCTTCACACTTAGCCACCTCTCCGGGCCCTTAGCCGACGGTCTGGGTTGTTCCCCTCTCGTCCGTAGAGCTTATCCCCTACGGGCTCACTCCCGGCCTTAGTGTGCGGGCATTCGCAGTTTGGTAGGGTTCGCAGGTTACCCCACTAGCCCTTCCAGCGCTCTACCTCCCGCACAGAACGACCGAGGCTGCACCTCAATGCATTTCGGGGAGAACCAGCTATCACCGGGTTCGGTTAGCTTTTCACTCCTACCCACAGGTCATCCGAGGATTTTTCACGATCCACCGGTTCGGACCTCCAGTGGGTGTTACCCCACCTTCATCCTGCCCATGGGTAGCTCACCCGGCTTCGGGTCTACCGCCGCTGACTCGCGCCCTGTTCGGACTCGCTTTCGCTACGGCTCCGCCTCTATCGGCTTAACCTCGCCAGCGACGGTAACTCCCAGGCTCATTAATCAAAAGGCACATCGTCACCCTCTCGGGCTCCGACTTCTTGTAGGCATGCAGTTTCAGGTCTCTTTCACTCCCCTTCCGGGGTGCTTTTCACCTTTCCCTCACGGTACTGGGTGCGCTATCGGTCGGCGGGTAGTATTTAGCCTTGGAGGGTGGTCCCCCCTGATTCACGCGGGATTCCACGGGTCCCGCGCTACTCGGGATCACAGGCACACCTTATCCGCGCATTTCGCCTACGGGGCTCTCACCCTCTACGGCTGGCCTTCCCAGACCATTCGGCTATGCGCAGCTTCGGTGCGGACTCAGCCTACCTGTGTCCCACGACCCCAGCCTTCCGGCTGGTTTAGGCTCCTCCCCTTTCGCTCGCCGCTACTCAGGGAATCTCGGTTGATTTCTTTTCCTCCGGGTACTGAGATGTTTCACTTCCCCGGGTCTCGCGCCTTGCGGCGTACGGGGTTGCCCCCGTACAGGTTGCCCCATTCGGGAATCCCGGGATCTTAGCTCGCTTGCAGCTCCCCCGGGCTTTTCGCAGCTTGCCACGCCCTTCATCGCCTCCCGCCGCCTAGGCATCCACTGCATGCCCTTAGTACCTTCACCTACTCCCTATGCACTTTTCAATGACCTCCGCCCCACTGGTGGAGACAAGGGGATTCGAACCCCTGACCCCCTGCTTGCAAAGCAGGTGCTCTCCCAGCTGAGCTATGTCCCCACCCGTGGTGGGCCCGGGAAGACTCGAACTTCCGACCTCACGCTTATCAGGCGTGCGCTCTGACCACCTGAGCTACGAGCCCAGCCATTCAAAAACGAATAGCAGCCACCCTCTCTCCTTAGAAAGGAGGTGATCCAGGCGCACCTTCCGGTACACCTACCTTGTTACGACTTAGCCCCCCTCACCACGTTCACCCTCAACGGCGCCCCTAAGAGTCACCGCCTTCGGGTGCCCGCAGCTCGGGTGGCTTGACGGGCGGTGTGTACAAGGCCCGGGAACGTATTCACCGCGGCGTGGCTGATCCGCGATTACTAGCGATTCCGGCTTCATGTGGGCGGGTTGCAGCCCACAATCTGAACTGGGGGGTGGTTTCAGGGATTTGCTCACCATCACTGGCTCGCGTCCCGCTGTCCACCCCATTGTAGCGCGTGTGTCGCCCAGGGCATAAGGGGCACGAGTATCTGACGTCATCCCCTCCTTCCTCCGGCTCGTCGCCGGCAGTCCCCTTAGAGTGCCCGCCTCTCGCGCTGGCAACTAAGGGCAGGGGTTGCGCTCGTTGCGGGACTTAACCCAACACCTCACGGCACGAGCTGACGACGACCGTGCACCACCTGTGCTGGCTCCCTACCTTACGATAGGGTCCCTCACCTTTCGGCTCGGTACCACCAGCATGTCAAGCCCTGGTAAGGTTCTTGGCTTAGCTTCCAATTAAACCACACGCTCCACCGCTTGTGCGGGCCCCCGTCAATTCCTTTGAGTTTCACCCTTGCGGGCATACTCCCCAGGCGGCTCACTTAACGCGTTAGCTTCAGCACGGAGCTCTTCGCCCCACACCTAGTGAGCATCGTTTACGGCTAGGACTACCCGGGTATCTAATCCGGTTCGCTCCCCTAGCTTTCGTGCCTCAGCGTCGGTTACGGCCCAGCAGACCGACTTCTCCACCGGCGTTCCTGCTGATATCTACGGATTTCACCCCTACACCAGCAGTTCCGTCTGCCTCTGCCGCACCCAAGCCCCGCAGTTTCCAGCGCATATCCACGGTTGAGCCGTGGCCTTTCACACCGGACACACGGGGCCGCCTACGCACCCTTTACGCCCAGTAATTCCGGGTAACGCTCGCCCCCTACGTATTACCGCGGCTGCTGGCACGTAGTTAGCCGGGGCTTATTCGTCGGGTACCATCAGACCTTTTTCCCCGACAAAAGGAGTTTACACCCCGAAGGGCTTCTTCCTCCACGCGGCGTCGCTGGATCAGGCTTTCGCCCATTGTCCAAAATCCCCCACTGCTGCCTCCCGTAGGAGTAGGGCCCGTGTCTCAGTGCCCTTGTGGCCGGCCATCCTCTCAGACCGGCTACCCGTCGTCGGCTTGGTGGGCCATTACCCCACCAACTACCTGATGGGACGCAGGCCGCTCCCTCGGCGCCTTCCGGCCTTTCCTCTCCCGAGCGTATGGCGGTTTACCCGCAGTTTCCCGCGGCTATCCGCCTCCGAGGGGCACGTTCCTACGCGTTACGCACCCGTCCGCCGCTGTGCAGCCTTCGGCCGAAGCCTCCAGCTACACCGCTCGACTTGCATGTGTTAGGCACGCCGCCAGCGTTCACCCTGAGCCAGGATCAAACCCTCCAAGCTAACTCGTCAGGCCTAATCCTGCTCGCGGTGGCTGCTATTCGTTTTTCAATGACCGCGCTCGCCCATTTACCTTCAGCACGTCTAGCTCTTAGAGACCAAATCTTTAAGACCCCTCTCGGCCCTTCCATCTAACCACAGCGTATCTTAATTTACCACACTTACCGTTTTTTGTCAAGCTTTCGTTTTTGTTTTACTTTATCTTTCAACCTAACTCAAAGTCACCGGTGTATAATCTACCACAACCACTTTTTCTTGTCAAGGGGGATTAAAAAATTTAAGGGAGCCAAGGGCTCCCTCATAGTTTCTTGGAACCTTATATTTTCAAAACCTAAAACGCGAAACCGATAGTAACATACGGTGTTGGAGGTACAAAAAAGATTATAAAAGGTGTAACCATAACACCTGCACCAAGATAAATCTTCTCATCAAGTGGGTAATCAAGTCCAACACCTACGTAAGGTATGAGAAAAACAAAACCAACGTCCCAGAACAAAGACACTTCCCGAATTCTGAATAGGTATACACATACCAGATAGAAAAATGAGAACAAACAAATAGAACACTTAAAAGCGTGGATGCTACCTCCGTTCTAGTTGATTGCGTTTAACACACCTGACATCTCCTTTTATCTTACTACTACATTCTTTCCAGAATGGCAAGTAGCAAACGTATCAAAAACTGCTAAGATATTAGGCCTCGCAAAAGTAACTGTACGAAGAACCGTGTCCATTTTTTTGGAGGATAATTGAAGAAGACCGAAAAATTTGCTGAGAAAATAAAATCAAAGTTTGAGGATGCATTTGTTCAAGAAACCAAAAGAACAGGAGTTAGCTACGTACGATTGTATATCCATTTGCAGAGGAAATATGTACTCGAACGTACACAGAATTGATACCATTCAGTGAATTTCGTTTAGTTACAAAACACTTAAGTTTGGCCTCGTGTTTGTTTTGATGCTTGTGATGAGGTCAAAACAATTAAAGGTGAGGGAAAACACATATAGACCGGATGATGAATACGTTGAGATGAATTATGCAAAATGAAAAAAGGACAATCACTAAAAATCGACCAACCTACGCTTAAACACGTACATCACGAAGTCAATCAAGAAAGAAAAAGGTAGCGATTGAAGTTTAGTCAGTTTGTTGGGTTTTATGAAGAATCCCCTCAAATTTCCGTGTGATTTGTATCAAATGTGTTCAAATCGGGAAAATTCCTTTTTGAGAGAGTCGATTGTATAAAAGTCCCACAGCATGAACCTTCCAAAATACACAGCATCGTTACGTCGAAACAAGGAGTGACTGACAAATTCCTAAATAGACCTGTGGAAAAACTGAGTATTACACTGCTGAACATAGAGTTTACGAAGCCATTAAGATACGAAATGAACGGGCAGAAAATCGTTTCTCCGTACCGTTTACTATTTCTAACATTCAGATGAACTGTAGGAACTGTACAATCATTCGGTACGGTTTCATATTTAATTACGGGGTAGGAATATTCGCACTTAGTAATTGTTCGACTTTGTTTCCTAATTTTCGGATCCTCAAACGCGGAAACACGACTTTTTGTTATATACACAGTTCTCAAGGTCGGTTGACATAGTCCAATGGTGAAAACAAAGTGTTGGACGCAACATTCACATTGACATTCGAATTTTAAGTGTGGTAAAATCAGTTTGCAAAGCAAACTTTTTTGAGGATGGTTGCTCGATGGTTGGAATTCGATTGGTAAAAAGGGAGAGGTACACCAGAACAGCTTAGTGGGCAACCTGTGTTTTTGGTTAGACTTTCAAAGCATGTTCAATTCCCCATGGGTTGCCCATGGGGGTTTATTTTTGGGGTGTTGCCTGTGGCGGTGGAAAAGTTTCTTCTGAAAGTGCTCAAAAAATATCAATTTATTTACATGTGTTCCATCCTCTTTTCGTTGCTCGCAGTGGTTTTTTCAAGGCTTGTACCGTTAATAGTGAAACTTGCCGTTGACCACGTCCTACAAGAAAGTCAGATCAAATCAAGTTTGGTACGCACTATTTTAGAACTTTTCGGTGGTAGAGAAATTCTGATTAGGAATTTCTGGTTGTTTGGTTTACTTGTGGTTTTGGTAAGTTTCTTCAACGGATTGTTTTCATACTTCAGGGACAAGTTCTCCGCAACTGTTGGTGAATCGGTAGCAAGGGACCTCAGAACAGAGCTTGACTTTACAATTTTGAGAGCAAAGCTTTCGTTTTACAATAAATATCAAACAGGGGACGTGATCCAGCGTTGTACATCAGATGTTGACACAGTTAGACAATTCGTATCCCAGGACCTAATTGCCATCTGGAGGAATCTTTTTATGCTCATTTTCGTCTACTACGTTATGTTTTCACTCAGTCCACTTATGACGGGAATTTCCTCGATCTTCATTCCAGCGCTGATAATCTCTGCTTTTTTGTTCTACAAAAAGGTTGAGAAGGATTTTGTAGAAATTGAGGAAGCCGAAGGTGAGCTCACCACAACACTTCAGGAGAGCTTGTCGGGCATAAGGGTGGTTAAGGCGTTTGGGAGGGAGGACTTTGAGAAGGAAAAGTTCTTTAAGAGGAACAAGCACTATAGGGAGAAAGACCTGTATCTGTTGAAAAAGATGGCAGCATTCTGGACAATATCGGATTTCATGGCCCTGGCGCAGGTAGCGTTCGTAATATTTGTCGGTACGTACTTTGTGGTCAAAGGCTCACTCACACTCGGTACACTTGTCGTGTTTTCCACTTATGTTTGGCTCTTACTCTGGCCAGTTCGTGAGTTTGGCATCCTACTTTCCAGGTATGGTAGGGTGCGCATTGCACTCTCGCGGATTCTTGAGATTGTTTCTGCAGAAAAGGAAGAACCGAAGAGCAACGAAAACGCCTTCAGTTATGAAAAGCTTAGAGGAGAAATTGAATTTCAGGACGTCTGGTTTTCTTACGATGGACAAAATAACGTGCTTAAGGGGGTTTCCTTCAAAATTTCAGCTGGCGAAACGATTGCGTTCTTTGGACCTACAGGTGCTGGGAAATCCACAATCATTGCGTTGCTGTTAAGGTTGGTTAAACCACAAAAGGGGCGAATACTTTTGGATGGAATTCATACTGAGAAAATTCCACTCCAGGTCCTCAGAAGGGTGATCGGTGTTGTTCCGCAGGAAAGTTTTCTATTCTCAAAAACGGTGAGGGAGAACATAATGATAGCTAGAGGTGAAGCACCTCTCGAGGAAGTTGTAAAAGTTTGCGAAGTCGCTGCGATTCACGATGATATCCTCGGGTTTAAGAACGGTTACGAAACAGTCGTGGGAGAACGTGGGATGACGTTATCTGGAGGGCAGAGGCAACGTTTGTGTATTGCTCGAACGTTGATTTCAAATCATTCAGTGATAGTCTTCGATGATTCGATGAGTGCTGTCGACACTGAAACGGAGAGAAGAATCCTGGAACGGTTAGCTGAGTTTAAAGGAAAGAAAACCATGATAATAATCTCGCATAGGATTTCGAGTGTGAAGAATGCAGATAAGATTTTCGTGATCGAAAATGGGATGATAACCGATATGGGAACACACGACGAACTCATCAAGCGAGACAGTTTATACGCCAAGGTTTGGAAGGTCGAGCGCTTGATACTGGAAGGAGAGAGAGGTGTACGGCCCCGTGTATGAAGATAGACAAGAGCACAAGGCGCGGTTTGACTTAAAGGTGTGGAGAGGGTTGTGGAGGTTCGTGAGTCATTACAGATGGCACCTATTGGGACTTGTACTCGTAATGATTTTGGTTGGTCTTTTTGAGGCAACTTTTCCGTACCTGACCAAGTACGCGATAGATAATTTTATCGTTCGGAAGTCACTTGAGAATTTTTGGAAATTTGTGGTACTTTATTTCGGCCTGGTAGTATTCCAAGCACTAAATACATACCTGCTTGTCTATCTGGCTTGGAAAATCGAAAATGGTTTTACTTTCGAGCTGAGAAATGGTTTGTTTTCGAAAGTAATGGACATGCCTCTGGCTTTTTTCGATAAGAATCAGACGGGAGCTTTGATATCACGAGTGATGTCCGATGTCCAGCGAATAAGCACCATCATGTCTTGGCAAGTTGTAGATTTCGTTTGGGCGTTTTCGACAATGGCCTTTATCGTATTCTACATGTTGAAGTTGGATTTGAAACTCGCAATTTTCGTGATTCTGTCAGTACCACCACTTGCGTTGGCGAGTAATTTTTTCCAAGTACAGATTTTGAAAAGATTCAGGATAGTGAGGAAGCTCGTAGCCGATATCACGGGACTTTTCAACGAGCATCTGATTGGGGCGAAAACCATCAAAATTTTAGCTGTTGAGAGTAAGTTAGAAGATGAATTTGTGACCAAGGCTGAGGAGCTAAAACGTACCGCGGTTTCTGCCGCGGCACTTTCTGCATTCTACACACCCGTTGTCGTGTTCATTGGGAACCTGGTAACTGCACTGATACTGGTCTCAGGTGGTGTTGGTGTTTCGGAGGGCACTGTAACGCTCGGTACTGTGATCGCGGCCATTTCGTATTCGATCCAGTTCTTTGAGCCAATCCAGCAACTTGCACGTATCTTGGCAGAAGTTATCTCCGCTCAAGCTTCGGCTGAGAGGATCGTGGAGCTTTTGGCGACTCCCATTGAGATTTCAGATGATGTAAACGGTCTAGAACTTGGGATTGAAGGAGATGTAGAGTTCGAGAACGTGACGTTTGGTTACGTTGAAGGCCAAGAGGTATTGAAAAATTTCAACCTCAAGGTAAGAAAGGGGGAACGTCTTGCAATTGTCGGGGAAACCGGTGCTGGTAAAACCACCATTGTCAGCCTACTTGCGCGGTTTTACGAACCCACAGCTGGACGGATACTCATCGATGGGCTAGATTACCGTAGAATAAAGCTTTCAGCACTCAGAAAGCAGATAGGTTTTGTGCTCCAAACTCCTCACCTGTTCAACGACACGGTGGCGCAGAACATACGTTATGGTCGCCCTGACGCAAGTATTGATGATATCATCGTGGCGGCAAAGCTAGTAAACGCGCATGATTTTATCTTAAAGCTCGAGGACGGTTACGAAACGATTGTGGGCGAAGGTGGATCGAAACTTTCAACGGGTCAGCGACAACTCATTGCCTTGGCACGCATTGTGTTGCTAAATCCGAAGATTCTTGTCCTCGACGAGGCAACGAGTTCTGTGGATCCTTACACGGAACACCTCATACAAGATGCAATTTACAAGCTGTTGCACGGTCGGACAAGCTTTGTAATAGCCCACAGGCTATCGACTATAAGAAATGCGGATCGGATTATCGTTATCGAACATGGCAGAATTGTCGAAGAAGGAAATCACGAACAGTTGATGAAATTACGTGGAAAGTACTACAACCTATACATAAAACAGTTTGTCCACGAGAAAGAATCTGAAATCCTCGGGGAATACAAGCTTTGAGGTATTTCCGTATTTAAGCGTCACTTAACCGAGTTTTTTCTCTATTTCCAACACGAGTGCTTCGGCTGTTGCAAGGTTTGTGGCCAGAGGAATGTTATGTACATCGCAAACGCGCATGAGCGCTGAAACGTCAGGCTCGTGTGGCTGAGCGGTGAGTGGGTCGCGTAGGAATATGACAAAGTCAATTTGTCCACTCACTATCATTGAACCAATCTGGAGGTCGCCACCGTACGGCCCCGACTGGAATTTGTGTACTTTCAGACCGATTTTTTCTTCAAGAACGGTGCCGGTTGATTGCGTTGCGTAAAGTTCGCACCGCTCAAAAACATTTTTCCATTCCTTCACAAACATCGCAAGGTCCAATTTTTTCTTGTCATGAGCAATAAGAGCCACTTTTATCAACGTTCACCACTCCGTATCAAATACAGAAATTCGAACGCACAAATTCGTATGCGTTCTTTATACTTTCCAATGTGTACTCCCCAGGTGTTACTTTCAAGTGAGAAGCGTTGAGTACAACCTTTGCCCACGATTCGATTTCTTCATCACTGAAGGAAATTGGTAATTTGACACCTACTTGTTCGTAGAATCCCATCAGCGAATTTTCAAAGAGCTCGTTAATGAACTTAGATTTTTCGTTGTTCGTCACCTTCAGTTCAAACGGGAGGAAAACAGCCGTTGCAAGACCATGTTTCACGTTCTTCTCCGTTGTTAAATTGTAACCTAAGGCGTGCGCAATCGTCGTTCCAGTTTGAGCAATTACCATACCCGCTAGCGTTGAAGCGAACATGAGTCGTTCTCTATAGAACTCATTTTCCGGGTCGTTCAAGACTTTTGGGAGAAATTCTTTTATTAATTTTACACTCTCAACTGCGAGCACATCACTGAACGGTGTTGCACGGAGTGAGATGAATCCTTCCACCGCGTGCGCGAGGGCATCAAGAGCGGTTGCGAGTGTGAGTTCTTCACTTGCAGTAAGTGTATATTTGTAGTCAACGAAGGCTACTCTGGGAAAAATGCATTCATGCGAAAAACCACGTTTTCGACCGTTGAAAGTTAGAACGGAGTACTGTGTAACCTCACTACCTGTTCCTGCTGTGGTGGGAACACAGATAATCGGTTTAGCTTTTTTGTATTTATTTGATTCATAAAGATCTTGTGCGGAGAGTTCCGGGTTTTCTAAAAGAACGGCAACCGCCTTCGCCGTATCCATTGGACTTCCTCCACCGATGCCTATAACAACATCAGCATCGGTGAACATCTTTGCGATTTCTTCTACAATTGCTGTTGGAGGATTTTCCGGTGTTTCGTCGTACACAGCAACGTACTTTCCATCGAGCACGTCGAGCACATCCTCCAAACTACCGTTCTTTTTCGAACTCTTCCCCGTGACAATCAAAAACCGTTCGCCAAAGTTTTGGATGAGTTCCCTATTTTTCAAAACCACATCTCTTCCGTAAAGAACTTTTGTAGGCATGTGGAAACCCATAGGTTCTGGCTCACCTCTCCGATTTTCCACGTGCTTCATCGAGCAAATTATTCAAAATCAAAACAACCGTATGATAGATGCTAGCATACTCTGGGAAGTGTTCACGAAAAATTCTTCCTTCTTCCCCGACAACCTCCCAGTCACCCCTCTTTACCGGACCAGTGAGTGCTTCGTGAAGTTCTCTTTCAAGTACATTCGATGTAACGGAACTAAGGAGCGAGTGAAGAATGCCTCGAATTAAAGGTTCATCAATACCCAGTTTACTGTACAACTTTTTAGCCAAGTAAAGAAAGGCAACGGGGAAGTTGCTGGTCAGTACCGCGGCAAGGTGGTAAACCTTCTTTGCGTCGGTTCGAATTTCAAAATACCGTGCGCCGAGTTTTTCAAGCAACAACTTGGCAATCTTTAGACCGTTTTTTGAACCTTCTACTCCAAAAATCTTTTGCGCAAAGTCGAAATCGTAACTCGCCACTGCACAATTCGGATGTATCGAGACAGGATTCCATGACTCGGGAAAGATCGTGGATGGGTGGAATCCACTGAAATGTACAGCAACAACGTCAAAACCGATTTTTCCACCAACAATTTTTGGAGCCTCAGCCAATACCGAATCGCTATAACCAAAGAGTATAACGCCTTCAAGAGAGAATTCGTCGTTGTAACTTTTCGGCTCTGCCCCAAGCTCAAGGGCAAGCGAACGTGATTTATCAATGTCCCTCGATACAACGTAACCGAAGCGTAGTCCTGGGCATCTGCGTGCAAGACTTTTCGCAAAGGAAGACGAAACCTTTCCAACACCGACAACGTGAAAGAGAAAAGAATCTATGGAAATTTCGTTTGACCACGAACAAGTCAGCTTGCGCATAGTTTAGAAACTATTCTCTCAACAAATTCGCTAACTTTGCCGTTAAGATCCTTCTCATCGTCAAGTAGTGTTCGCACTCTTCGAGTTATGATCGTCTCAGCGTGTTTTCTCAGCCTTCTGAGTCTGCGCGCTTCTATTTCCCCGGAATCCTTCAGAAAAAATTTGTGTGATTCTATCTTTTCGGCAAGTTCGGCCACACCTTTTCCAGAGGTAGCAACTGTAAGTACAATGGATTTCTCCTGCTCGGAGAATTTCAGCACAGCTTCAAGGTTCACTTTAAGCAAATCGGAACCATCCATATCCGCTTTGTTTATAACAAAAATGTCCGCTATTTCCATTATTCCAGCTTTCATCAATTGTATCTCATCTCCACCGCCAGGCGAGAGTACCAGGACCACTGTATCGGCAACATAAACAATATCTATTTCACTTTGACCAGCTCCGACCGTTTCGACGATGATGTAATCAAACCCGTAAAGCTTGTAGAGCATGATAACGCCGAAAATTGCATCGTTCAATCCTCCAACACATCCGCGACTACCCATGCTGCGAATGAAGACACCATCGTCAGTGAAGTGCCGCTTCATGCGAATACGGTCACCCAGTAACGCACCGCCGGTGAACGGGCTGGATGGGTCCACAGCTATGATGCCTACTTGCGCACCTGTCTTTCTCAGCATGGAAACGTAACTATCAACGAGTGTGCTCTTGCCAGCACCGGGACTACCGGTGAAACCAACTATGTAAGAACTTGTGCTGTTTACTTCACTTGCATAAAGCTCCTCAATTGAGAGAGCATTTTCCGGTTCATTTTCAAGCAACGTAATGGCACGTGCTAAAGCTATCTGGTCCTTACGTTTAACTCGTTCAAGTAGCTGAAAAAAATCATTATTCGAGCAAACGCGTGTTTGATTGCTCATAGTAACACCTCTGCGTGTCATTCATCCAAGCTCTTTTCTCTCATCGTGGAAGATTTTTAAGTATTTGTCTTCACACCAAGAACCTCTTCGATTTTCTTAACGATTTCCGCAATCGGTGTGCCTGGCCCAAACACGGCTTTTATCCCCATTCTCATCAATTCCTCCGCATCGTCCGGTGGTATGATCCCGCCAACGAATATTGGAACGTGAAAGTTATATTTATCCATCAATTCAAGCACCTTTTTGCACACACTCATGTGTGCACCGGAAAGGATTGAAAGTCCGATAATATCAACGTCCTCCTGAATAGCAGATTTCACAATCTCTTCCGGAGTCTGCCTGAGGCCAGTGTATATTACTTCCATTCCCGCATCTCTAAGCCCACGTGCAACAACTTTCGCACCTCTGTCGTGGCCATCAAGTCCGGGCTTGGCTATCAACACCCTGATTTTCTTACCTTCCACGAGCCATCCCTCCTCATTCCAACTCAACGAGGATTTGACCAGTATCGACGTTATCACCTTCTTTGACCTTCACGCTTTTCACAACACCTGGTCTATCCGCGACGATATCATTTTCCATCTTCATAGCCTCGAGGATAACGACTTTCTGCCCATGCTCAACTTTCTGACCGGGTGAAACAAGAACCTTGAGAATAACCCCGGACATCGGAGCCACAATAACGTGTGCGCTGGAGACGTACGAGGATGTTTCATCATATGACTTTGTACTTTCTTGTGAAATAGGCTTTTCCTCGGCGCGTTTTTGAGCTTGCGCTTGCTCGGCACGTTCAGTCTCAACAACTTCGCGTACCACCCTTTGAGGACCAACTTGTTGAGCCGTTTGCTCTACCGTTCCAATTTCCTCAACTTCAACAACATACTCTTTTCCGTTTACCTTCACCAAGAATTTTCTCACCATCTATTTCCACCTCTCCAACCATAATTTCGCCATTCTTGCCAGTCTCGGAGACCTTTTACTCCCCTATTCTGCGGTCTTAAAACGCGTTTGACAGCTCTAACACGCACGTTTGTTCCGATGTAGGCGTAGACCACGGCTATAACCGCAGCAATTTCCTCATCCTCCGAGCTCGTCTGTATCGAAGTTTTTGACTCGTTTTCAAATCTCTCAACAGATTTTCCGCCAATGTCTGGAGTTTTTATTCCTTCCTCAGATTTTGGAAGTCTCACTTTCTTGCCTTTACTGACACCGAGGTATTCGAAGATTTTAAAAACGATATACAAAATAACGAAGACGATAAAAACAGTAGTAACTCCAACTATCGTGATACTCAGTTCATTAGGTTCCGCCATGCTTTAACCTCCTAAGGCTTTCCAACACTTCATAGCGGGATGTTTCCGTGTTTTTTCTTTGGCCTGGGTTCGACCTTTGTCGCAGCGTACTCAAGTGCTTTCTCTATCCAGGCCCTCGTTTCTCTCGGATCAATTACAGCGTCGATGTATCCCCTGGAAGCTGCAACGTACGGATTAGCGAACATCTGTCTGTATTCCTCGATTTTTTGTTTGCGCATCTCCTCCGGATTTTCCGAAGCGTCTATTTCTTTTTTGAATATGATATTCGCGGCACCATCCGGTCCCATGACTGCAATCTCGGCTGTTGGCCAGGCCGCGACAAAATCAGCACCCAAGTGCTTACTTCCCATGGCTATGTAAGCTCCTCCGTAAGCTTTGCGGAGGATTACTGTTATCTTCGGAACAGTGGCTTCACTGTAAGCGTACAAGAGTTTTGCACCGTGCCTGATGATTCCACCGTGCTCCTGCTTCACACCAGGTAGATATCCTGGAGTATCCACAAACGTGATGATAGGAATGTTGAACGCATCGAGGAACCTGATGAACCTTGCCGCTTTATCGGAGGAATCTATGTCAAGCACCCCGGCAAGGTAATTTGGCTGGTTCGCGACGATACCAACAGCCCGACCACCTATTCTCGCAAACCCAACGACGATGCTCTTGGCGAAATACTCGTGCACTTCAAAGAAGCTTCCCTCATCGACAACTCTCTTTATAACATCTCTGACATCAAAACCCTTCTTAGAATCCGTTGGGACGATAGTGTGTATATCGCTTATATCCGGAACGGTGTACTCATCGACTGGTTGTGGTTCTTCCATATTGTTCTGCGGGATGTAAGATAGTAGTTTCTTGACAATCTCTATAGCGTGCTTGTCATCCTCTGCAAGGAAGTGTGCATTACCACTCTTGGAGTTGTGGACGAGCGCTCCTCCAAGGTCTTCTTTCGAAATTTCTTCGCCCGTAACGGCTTTTATTACGTTAGGACCTGTGATAAACATTTGTGCTGTTTTGTCAACCATCACGACAAAATCCGTGATAGCAGGTGAGTAAACCGCACCACCTGCACACGGACCGGCAATCACCGTGATTTGTGGGATAACACCGGATGCTATCGTGTTTCTGAAAAAGATCTCACCGTATCCGTACAGCGAATCAACTCCTTCCTGAATCCTTGCACCACCAGAGTCGTTAATACCAACAAGTGGAATACCCATTTTCAGTGCCAAGTCCATTATCTTCATAATCTTCTTAGCGTGCATTTCACCAAGGGAACCACCCATAACGGTAAAATCCTGTGAGAACGCGGCAACGGGACGACCGTTGACCTTACCTATCCCGGTAACAACACCATCAGCCGGGAGTTTCACTTTATCCAAACCAAAGTACGTGTTCCTGTGTTTAACGAATTTATCTATTTCCTCGAACGTTCCAGGATCGAAAAGTAACTCTAGTCTTTCGCGAGCGGTAAGTTTACCTTCGCTGTGTTGTTTTTCTATTTTATCCTGTCCACCACCCAGTTCGATTTCTCTCTCGAGTTCCTTCAACTTCTGTATCAGTTCATCCATTCAGGACACCTCCTGAGATTTGTTTTCAGTGTTCGCCCTCGACCAGTTCTACTAAGACACCACCAGTTGTTTTTGGGTGCAAAAATAACACGCGAGTTCCACCCGCGCCCATTTTCGGTTCTTCGGAAAGTGGGTGCAATCCATTCGCTTTCGCCAATTCAACAGCTTCGTCAATACCTTCGACGTTGAAAGCGATATGGTGTATGCCCTCCCCTCGCTTTTCGAGAAAGCCGGAGACTTCGGAGTTTTCGTGCATCGGTTCGAGCAACTCAATCCTTGTATCTCCTACTTTTATAAAGTACACGCGCAAACCCCTATCCGGTAGTTCCTCAACTTCCGTGAGTTCAAGCCCCAAAAAGTTACGGTAGAATTTCAACTTTTCTTCCGCATTTCTTACTACGATTCCTATATGATCGATGCGTTTTGTGAACATGGCATGCTCCCTCCTTTTATGTCAAAAAGAATTCAGCCTAAATCCATCCCAATGCCCTCGCGGTCCTCCTCACGAATTCCACGAGAGAGTTCTTACCTACCTCGGTCTTTGCATACATATCGAGAAATTCCTGCTTCTCGCACTTTATCAGCTTTGTTTCTTCGACAGCTCTGCACGTTTCGGTGTAAGGCTTATCCAACAGTACCTCCAACCCGAACGCCACGGGTTCTTGAGCCGTTATGAAAAAATCGTACAATCCGACGCTGATTTTAACCTTACCAGATTTGATAACGTATATGTACTTTCCAACCTCTCCCGCTTTGAAAATTTCCTCACCAGCTGAAACCTCAATTGTCTCCACGTAGCTTCGCCTCCAAAAGCTTGGCAATCTTCCCGTACTTTCTCCACATGATGTTTCCCTCTTCTTTATATATACTTTCAAGTGTCTTCACCGCTTCGAGACAGTAACTTGGGGAATCAGGAAACAGAAAGAGCACTTTTTTTAACAATGCTTTTGAAATGTATTTATCACCAAGCACGATGTAAACCTTTGCAGCTGTCTCTATGAGCATCTTGGCACCGATTTCCTCGTTTGGGAACTTCTCGACAAATTTCTTCACGAGGTTTACCTTTGTTATGAGTCTATCTTCCTCCAAGCTTTCAATAAGTTTTACCGCATCATCCTTATCGTCCGGTAATTCCCCGGCACTCAAAGTAAGAAGTGCCTCGACCTGATCAAGATACTCATCAAAGTTGGTTTCTTCGAACTGAAAATCATCTAGAACTATTCTTTCAACATCAACGCTTGTCTGGGAGATAATTTCCCTAAGATCGTACACTTTACCTAAGATGTTCAAATACTCATCTTCCCAGCTAACTTCCACAAGTTCGGTTTCCTCCAACGCAACAATATCCTCTTCAACCGGTATCTGCAACAAGTACTCAAACAACGCGACAAAGTCACCGTTTGTAAGGTCATGGTAAGTTTTCCGTCGCGTTTCCCTGACGGTACCAAAGACTATTTTAAAAAGTCGTTTCGGTACTTCCCCAGCTTTGAAAATCGTCCCCTCAAGCCGCACAAAATCACCAACCTAAGTTGTTTTAACGTTGATCTAAACTCTCTTAAGCTTTAACTTTGGCCTCTTACCACTTGCAGGTTTTTCGTCCGAAATGAGTCTAAACTCCTCGTGGACTGTCGTAACCCGCGCAAGTTCTTTCTTCGCTTCTTCTTCAGCCCTGTTGTCCACCTTTCTGAGGTTGAGTAAGTAAGAAACGGAAAGCTCGTAAATGCGTGTCATCATCTCGTTGAACATAAAGTACGTCTCCCGTTTGAACTCAAGCACCGGATCTTTTTGACCGTAACTTCTCAGTCTGACCGATTCTTTAACGTGCTCAACTTCCTCAAGGTATTGGCGCCAGTTTTCGTCAATTACCCTTAGTACAATGAAACGCGCAACGTGATCAAATTCTTCGGAAAATTCTTTCTTCTTCTCCTCGTAAGCAAAGCTAAGTTGACTAATCAGTTCTTCCTTCAGTTCGTCTTTACTCATTATTTTATCGTCAAACGAAACGTAATCCCTAACAACAGCAAGTGAATCTCGCAGAGCTTCCAAGTTGCATTCAACTTTTGTACAGAATTCTTCGAGCCTGGATTCAACAAAGTGTTCAATTGCTTCTTTGATGAATGCATCTACACCACTGGAGAGTATGTAATCCCTGTAACCGTAGATGGCGCGCCTCTGAGTGTCTAGAACACTGTCAAATTCGAGGAGGAATTTCCTTATCGAAAAGTTTATACCTTCAACTTTCTTTTGAACCTGCTCGATAAGCTTTGTCAATAATGGGTGGTAAATGGGTTGGCCAGGTTCTATTTTCACTATATCCATTATCTTCCTTATCTGGTCGGCACCGAAAATTCTAAGTAAATCATCTTCCAAAGAGAGGTAGAAGATCGATTCTCCAGGATCTCCTTGCCTTCCAGAGCGTCCACGAAGTTGGTTGTCAATTCTCCTACTCTCGTGTCTTTCAGTACCAATGACGAGTAATCCTCCAAGCTCCTTAACTCCAGGTCCAAGCTTTATGTCCGTACCCCTACCAGCCATGTTCGTTGCAATGGTAACTGCTCCTTTTTGACCAGCCAAAGCGATGATTTGTGCTTCTTTTTCGTGGTACTTCGCGTTCAGCACTTGGTGAGGTATCTTCTCGCGCTTGAGCATCTCACTAAGTTTTTCGCTCTTTTCAATTGAGGTTGTTCCGACAAGCACAGGCTGGCCTTTTTCGTATCTCTTTTTAATTTCTTCAACGATTGCGCGGTACTTCTCTTCAGCTGTCCTGTAGACCAAATCGTCCCTGTCAACACGGATCATAGGCTTGTGCGTAGGAATGACGACAACTTCGAGACCATATATGGCTTTGAATTCCTCTTCCTCCGTCTTGGCTGTACCGGTCATACCGGCCAATTTTTCGTACATCCTAAAGTAATTCTGGTACGTGATAGTGGCGTAGGTGATACTCTCCTCTTTAATGGGAACACCTTCTTTTGCCTCTATGGCTTGATGTAATCCACCGCTGTATCGTCTTCCCGGAAGCACGCGTCCTGTGAACTCGTCAACGATAAGTACTTGCCCGTTGTGTACGATGTAGTCAACATCTTTCTTAAAAAGATGAATGGCCTTTAAGGAGTTAATGAGATGAAAAATACTATTCACGTTTGCCGGGTCGTAGAGATTGTCAACCCCCAAGATTTTTTCAACGTACTCGATACCTTCATCGGTTAGTATCACCGTTCTATGTTCTTCGTCGACTTTGAAATGCTTGTCCTTTTCCAGTCGCTTGGCGATTTGGTAGAATTGCTTGTACACAGCTGCATTTTGCCTTGAAGGCCCACTGATTATCAGTGGTGTTCTGGCTTCGTCGATTAGTATACTATCAACTTCGTCAACAATTGCGTAAAAATGACCGTTTTGGACCTTGTCTTCGAGGTACAAGACGAGGTTATCCCTAAGGTAGTCGAATCCAAACTCAGAATTCGTACCGTAAGTCACATCGCATCTATAAGCTTCTTTTTTGGTTATTTCAACAAGCTCAACCTCAAAAGCTTCGACAGCTTTTTTCACCCTTAGTTCGTCAGGCAAGAACTCCTCGGTGAAATCTTCGGGCCAAACACAATAATTTTCAGCAAGTCCTCGCTCGGCAAGTTCGGGATTCTTCCAAACCACCTCGTAAGATTTTCCAGTTGTATGTATTACTCCTACTCTCAATCCAAGTGCTAGATATATCGGTCCCATCCACATGGCATCTCTCTTTGCAAGGTAATCGTTCACTGTGACCATGTGGATGTTCTTGTTCATAAGCGAGTTCAAAACAACAGGCAGAGTGGCAACAAGTGTTTTTCCTTCGCCAGTTTTCATCTCGGCTATTTTTCCCTGGTGTAGAACAATACCACCGATGAGCTGGACATCGAAGTGTCTCAAGCCTATCGTTCTTCTTGCAACCTCTCTAACGATAGCAAAGACTTTCGGTAGATATTGTTCCAATTCTCTTGGATCTTCTAGCTTTCCTTTGAGCGATTGTATGTAATTTTTCATCTCTAAGAACGACATTTTTTGCACTTCCGGTTCGAGGGCGTTTATCTTCTCAACGATTTTTCGAGCCTTCCTTATTTCCCAATCGTTTTTATCAAATAACTTTCCAAATAGGGCCATGACCAACCTCCTTCACCAAGTCGCACGGTCTCACACGTTTAGAAGTCCACACCTTCCAGTAACATATTGTTTAGTTCGTCGAGAATTTCGTGTGGTGCAATTAGTTCACCGTTCACGCGGCTTAAGACTCTCAACTTTGTTCCAGGTTTTACAAGTTTAACAACTTCGCTTGCATACTGTCCAAGGTTCATCTCAGCAACGAGTACGTTCTGTACGTTTGCAAGTTTCTTTCTCATCTGGTTTACTGGAATAGGCCATATCGTGATTGGACGGAGCAAACCAACCTTTATCCCCTC
>JAUQPP010000029.1 GCA_030550315.1 Thermotogota bacterium
TTTCGGCATCTTCGAGCATGTACTCTTCACACTCGGCAATTTTGTCTATGTGGAGTTTTATTTTGTTCACAAGTCTTCTTATCAATCGTTCAGCTGTTTCAGCCACAGCCATCGGGAATCCCGATTCATCATGCACAAGCCCGGAGACGTGGAATTTCGCCTTTCCCATCTCCACAAGCGTAGGTGGCAGATGCTCAGCATATTCGGTCTCGGAGAACGGAACGAAGATTTCACCTTCTTCCAGTTCCCTAGACGAAATTCGCTCAACGATCTCTATTTCGTTGTCCGGTGGTAGGTAGAAGTTCTCGTACATATGTCCCAAGACTTCGTCCATGAGTAAGATAACAGGTGTTCGGTATTCTTCAGCCAAATTAAAAGCCTTAATTGTGTACCTGTAGACTTCCTCGACAGTGGATGGATAGAGTGCTATTATCGCGTGGTCTCCATGCGTACCCCATCGGGCTTGCATGATATCACCTTGAGATGGTTTGGTGGGCATTCCAGTGGAAGGGCCGGCACGCATAACGTCTACGAATACGGTTGGTGTTTCTGTCATGATGGCATATCCAATAGCTTCCTGCATGAGGCTGAATCCTGGACCACTGGTTGCAGTCATCGATTTTACTCCAGCAAGCGATGCACCGATTATTGCAGCCGCGCTGGCAATCTCATCCTCCATCTGAACGAACACACCACCAACTTTCGGAAGTTCACGAGCCATTACCTCAGCTATTTCGGAAGATGGCGTGATGGGATATCCGGCGTAAAATCTGCAACCAGCACGAATGGCACCGTATGCACACGCCTCGTTTCCTTGCCAGAAGACCATTCTACTCGACTTAGGCATTTTCAACACCCACCTCTTCGTTCTTCTCTTCAACAACATCTATTGCAAAATCAGGGCACAGGTTTTCGCACATCAAACAACCGATGCAAGTGGAATGATCCGGAATATCCGGCCTGTTTAACTCACCACGCACGATAGTTTTCGTTGGGCAAATGTGGTAGCAAATACCACATGCCTTGCACCACTCATATTTTACCATAACCTTGAATTTCTTCTTTGGCATCACTCCAGCCTCCTTCTGGATTCTGAAAGGTCATCCAAAGATAGCGAGGAAAACGCCGGCGGCAACCGCCGAACCGATGACGCCAGCCACGTTTGGTGACATGGCGTGCATGAGAATGAAATTTGTCGGATCTTCCTCCTGCGCAATTTTCTGAGCCACGCGAGCCGAATCGGGCACTGCAGAAACACCTGCGGCACCAATCAAAGGGTTTATCTTTTCACTCAAAAATAGATTCATCAGTTTCGCAAAAAGGATACCAGAAGCAAGTGCTGAAATGAAAGCAAAGGCACCCATCGCAAACACAAGAAGCGATTGTGGTTTCAAAAATATGTCGGCTCTTGCAGACGCGCCAACCGACAAACACAGGAAAATGGTAGTCGTATCAAGTACGTACCTGCTCGCCGCTTCCACAAGCCTCTTCACGTTTCCGACTTCGCGCAGGAGATTCCCAAACATCAGCGGACCCACGAGAGTCAACGATTGTGGTACAATCAACGCGGTAACTAGCGTGGTAACGAGGGAGAAGATAATCTTCTCAGCTTTCGAAACCTTTCGTGGTGGTTTCATGCGTATCTTTCGTTCTTCCCTAGTCGTCAACAACTTCGACACCGGTGGCTGGAGGATGGGGATAAGTGCTATGTAGGAATAAGCGGCTATCGCGATAATAGAGAGTAATTCGGGGGAGAATTTGGTGGCAACGTAAATGGAAGTTGGACCATCCGCTCCCCCAATGATACCAATCGAGGCGGCTTGCTTGAAGGTGAATCCAAAGAACCTTGCAAGTAAGAAAGTCAAAAAGATACCTATCTGTGCGGCACCACCTAAGAAAATTGTTACAGG
The DNA here is from genome assembly GCA_030550315.1 of Thermotogota bacterium. Classification (GTDB taxonomy): domain Bacteria; phylum Thermotogota; class Thermotogae; order Thermotogales; family Fervidobacteriaceae; genus Fervidobacterium_A. Next base: position 1,911 of record JAUQPP010000029.1, read on the forward strand.
ATACGACAACATGAAAGAAAAGTCTGTGAGGGCACCAATTCCAAGGAATATCAGAGGAGGATAGACTCCGTAATCAAGCCCTTTCTTAATGTAGTACATGAATCCGCCGGGTATAAATCGCCCATCGGGAAATTGTTGTGGAGGATTGAGAATACCGGTAGCAAGCGGGGGGATGTTCGCAAGTACAATACCAAACGCTATAGGGATGAGAAGTAACGGCTCTGCATCCTTCTTAACAGCCACGTAAATCAGTATACCGGCAATAAAGAGCATGACAACATTGCCCAAGGTCATTTGGTAGAAGGCCATCTTTTCAAAAAATGCGAGGAACTGTTCGAGCATAGTCAAACCTCCTAAAGATTTTCTTCATAAAATACGATATCACATTACTTTGAATGGTTCAACAACATTACCTTCAACCATCAGAAACTTTCCCTTCGAAATTACCCACTTGATGTGAAAATCTTCCATAAGAACGATATCTGCATCGTATCCTTTTTCTATCTTTCCTTTATACTTTAACCTAAGTACCTTTGCGGGAGTGAGCGTAACGGTTTTCAAAATTAGCTCCTGTGGTAGTCCTTTTTCCACCGCTAGTTTTACGGTGTGGAGTAGTGCGGCAACACTACCGACTTTGAATCCCACCATGTTTCCCTTATCATCGAAAACAGGTAAACTACCTTGAGCATCGGATGAAATCGTTACAGCATCAATTAGTCCATTCTCGTAAGCCATGACCAACGCATCGACAGGACCGAAATTTTCTTCTTTTTCAAATGGCTGGAGCGCTGTTATGTCTATCACACCACCAAGCTCACAAAATCTTAGACCTTCTTCGAACAACTTTTTGGATCTACTCATGTGCGTTGGATATAGGTGCTGTATGAGAATTTCGGTTTCCTCAGCGATTTTGAAGAGGTATTCAATTCCCTTTCTTCCAGCTCCAACGTGAAAATTTACAATGCCAGGTTTTCCCGAAAGCATCCCACCAACACGCGCGTCCGCGACGATTCTCAGTATCTCCTCATACGTTGGTTGTGAAGAACGATGATCCGAAATGGCAATTTCCCCAACACCTATCACCTTATCTATCAATACAATGTCCCTTTGAACGCTTCCGGTGAACGTAACAGGTGGGACGCGATAAGAACCAGTGTATATGAAAGTAGTTAAACCACACTCTTCCAGTGCTTTTGCTTTTGCGTAAAGACTATCCAGAGACCTGGTGATACCATCCGTTCCAAGGCAACCGACAAGCGTGGTAACTCCGTTTACGATACAGTCTCTCGGGTCAAGTTCAGGTGTCCTCGTAGAGAAACCTCCCTCGCCACCTCCACCGAGGAAGTGAACGTGCGTATCGATGAGCCCCGGAATGGCTATTAGACCACTTGCATTGATTATATCCAAATCTGGAACATTCACTGAAATATCGGATTCAACAACCGCTATTTTATTTCCGACGATCAATATATCTTTCTTTCCAACTGGCTTTGGGGAAAAGACTTCCGCGTTCTTTAAAAGCTTCACAAGCCCCATAGCACTTCCCCCGAATCGCACGCAAATTCCGTTTAAATTTAACAGAAACGGAAGAGGCAGAGCCTCTTCCCACATCACTTGCTTGTGTTCTTTCTCTAAATCACTCCAAGCTTCTTTCCGATCTTTTCGAATTTCTCAAGCGCAAAATCCAAGTCTTCTTTCGAGTGAACCGCGCTGATCATCACGCGTATTCTCGCTTTACCTTTTGGTACGGTTGGATAGCCTATAGACTGCGCGAACACTCCTTCTTCAAACAATTCCCTACTGAATTGACTTGCTACCTTTGCATCGTAAAGCATAACAGGCGTTATCGGTGTCTGGCTGACACCGAGGTCAAATCCGAGCTTCTTCATCTCCGTCTTAAAGTAATTCGCATTATCCCAAAGTTTCTTCACACGGTCATCACTCTCTTGGAGTATTTTAACTGCTTCCAGACACGCCGCAACGTCAGCTGGGGTAAGTCCAGTACTGAAAAGGAAGGGTCTTGCCTTTTGTTTTAAGTACCTTATTAAAGTTTCGTTCCCTGCTATGTACCCACCAAGGACTCCAAATGCTTTTGAAAGCGTCCCAATCTCCATGTCGACCCTACCGTGCAGGCCAAAATGGTCAACGATTCCCCTTCCACCACGTCCCAAGACTCCTTCGCCGTGGGCGTCGTCAACCATCACAGCAGCACCGTACCTTTCAGCCAGTTCAACTATTTCAGGCAGTGGAGCAATGTCACCATCCATGCTGAAGACTCCATCGGTAACTATGAGTATCCTCCTTGCGTTCTGAACGTTCCTGGCTTCCTTAAGTCTTTCTTCTAGATCGTTCATGTCGTTATGTTTGTAAACGTACCTTTTCGCTTTCGACAGTCTGACACCATCGATGATACTTGCATGGTTCAGCTCATCGGAAATAATTGCATCGTTCTCATCTCCGAAAAGTGTTGGAATCGCCGCTTGGTTGGCAACAAAACCGGACTGGAGGAAGATCGTGGCTTCCGCTCCCTTGAAGTCGGCAAGAGCACGTTCGAGTTCTTCGTGAATTTTCATCGTTCCAGCAATCGTACGAACGGCGCCGGGACCTACTCCCCATTCTTCGATAGCTTTGATAGCAGATCTTTTCAGTCTCTCATCGTTAGCGAATCCGAGGTAATTGTTCGAACAAAGGTTAAGCACACGTTTTCCATTAACAGTAATCCACGCACCTTGCGGAGACTCTAGTGTTCTGATGTTTATGTAGAGTCCCTCGTTCCTAAGATTTTCAAGTTCGCTCTCAAGGATTTTGTAATCAAACATCACTCCACCTCCTTAAGACAACGCTAAGGTTTTACAAATCGAGATTCAACACAACTTTTCCACATTTTTTTGATATCATAAGTTCGAGCCCCTTTTCCCATTCGTTGAACGGAAGTACATGGGTAACAACTTTCGACAAGTCAACCTTCTTGGTTCTCAACAGTTCATCTGCAATGCGCCAGGTTTCAAACATTCTCCTACCGGTTATACCGTAAACGGTAAGGCCTCGCATTGTAATCAAGGAATCGATGTTGACTTCTACCTTTCCTCCAAAAATTCCTAGTATTGAAACCTCACCGCCCATGGTGACACATTTTAAACCGTCCTCGAATGCCTTCCTGTTACCACTCATCTCAAAAAGCACATCAACACCGTCATCAACAATCTTGTAAACCTCGCGCACAAGATCGTTTTCCATCGGGTTAATAACAAAATCCGCACCATTCTCGCGTGCCATCTGAATTCTGAGTGGATCAACTTCGGATACGATAACAACACTCGCACCCGCAACTTTTGCTATCTGGATCGCCATCAAACCTATCGGACCGGCACCGGTGATGAGTACCGTCTTCCCAATTAAGTTAGTTACCGATACTGTATGCACCGCGTTACCAAAGGGTTCCATCACCGAAGCAAAATCGAGAGGAATCTCGGGTGAGAATCTCCACAGAACACTTTCAGGAATCACCGCATATTCGGCAAATACTCCGTTCGTATCAACACCTAAAATTTTCAGATTCTTACACACGTGCATTCTGCCAGTTCGGCATTGATAACATCCTTCGCAAGGTATGTGAGTTTCCGCGGCGACCAAGTCTCCAACTTTGACGCGCGTCACCGCTTCACCGACCGCGACCACCTCACCTGCCATTTCGTGCCCAACGATTAACGGTGGTTTTATCCTTGACTGAGACCATTCATCCCATTTGTATATGTGAACATCCGTTCCACATATGGAGGCCCGGCGTACCTTTACCAGCACATCCCTTGGCCCCAATTTTGAAGGTCTATCGACTTCATCAAAAACAAACCCAGGACCAGGTTTTGATTTCATAACAGCCTTCATCGTAGTTTCTGTTCCCAAGAAAATCGCCTCCCTAGATTAAGATTCTGAACGAGATTGCGAAAAGCAGGTTCTGCGATTCTATTATAACCTCTGGAAAAAATAGTATGAACCCACATGCAGAACGCGTTCGAAAAGCATACGCGAGATTGACTCCGTCATAGGAAAGAAACCAAGGAAATTGAATTATTTTCTTTGGAAAAAATCATTGAAAAAAGAAAGTCGGCCACCTGCCGACTTTCTTTCCATTCTTTCCTTTCTTTTGTTCAAGCTCACGATTAAGTTCAGATTGCGTCTTTAGTTCTTTTTTAAAGAATAATAGCACCTCTTTGGGGATTCAATCTTACCTTCCTTCTTTAGGTCCTTTAAAATCTTATCGACCTCTTCTTTTGAAATGCCAGCCTTTTCCGCAATGTCTCCCGGTCGCATTGGTTCAGGAGATTCCATCAGTACCTTGAGTACGAGCTCCTTCTTATCCATCGAACGCACCCCCTTGATTTTGTAAAGTTCCATTTTAATAATCAAAATATATCATCAGTCTGCGTTTAAAATTATACCACAAAAAAATTCGTGGAAAGTAGTATAATTGTGTTTGGAACTTAAAAGAAAGAGGAGCAAAAAACAAGTAACAGTAGTCTCCACGATTAGAAAGAGCACAAGACTTGCGAAACATCCGGGGGTGGATAGTGTGGAAAATTTGAAAAATTTGGAAGCTCCATCAGAATCAGAAAAAGAAAATATGACAGGCCAAACGCTTGAAGATGAACAAGTAACTCCGATGGACGAACTGATAAACATAGCACGAGAGGTTGAAAATTCATCACACATTCTGGACAGCACGGTGGAGCACTTTGCAACATTTTTTGAAGAGAACCGCGCCGAGGTTTCCAGTGTGATTGAAAGTATCAAAAAATTTGCCGACAAAGTGGCGGAATTGGAAAAGGTTCTGCAAAATATCGAGGAACTAGTAAAAGTTTTCGGGGATTTTTCAGAAAGGATTTCGGACATAGCCGACGATATCACCGTTCTGTCTATAAACTCCTCGGTAGAAATTCACAAAGAAACAATCGACAGAAATGCCCTTGGGAAAATTTCAGAAATGATTATGATTCTTGCAAACAGTGTACGTGAAATATCCAAGAACACAAAAAAGCACTTGAAAAGGGTCCAAGACATTGCTGCTGAACTCACATCAAACATCGAAGGAGCGGTAGGAGAAGTCACACAAGTCCACGAAACACTGAAAACTCTTGAGAGTCTCAACAAAGAAAGCTTAAAGCAACTCGAAGTGCTCGTGGGTATCTCGAAAAGTTCGCGTAAAACGGTAGAAAAATTGCTTAGGACCGTCAACATTTTGAAGGAAAGAGTTGAAGAGATAAGGCAATCCATCATCCAATTGCTTGATTAGAAAAATATTTTAATAAGCGCGGACACGGAAAGGGGGAAGTGCACGTAAGAACTTTAAAAATCGTTCTGCGTGCGCGTGGGTGATGCGAATTAAAACATGGTTCAACGTTGCTACACCTCTATTGATAGTTCTTGCAACTTTTGTAGCTGGACTGACGGGATTTCTCTCGTTAAACGCAGTAATCAGAGCTTGGGAGAAACTTTACACTTCTGTTGAGGCAGATTTTGTTCAGAGACAGATCCAGCACGAGCAAGAAAAAGCGATGATGATCGTTGATACGGTGTTGAACGACAAAAATATCCTTAAAGCGTTCGCATTAAAAGACCGGGACTTACTTATTTCATATGTCATGCAATATCACACTTTCTACTCTTTACATTACGACCTTTTCCAGATACATTTCCACACACCTGAGGCCATTTCATTCCTAAGAACCTCGGATCTTACCAAGTTCGGTGATGATCTTAAATCATTCAGAAAAGACGTGCTCCATGTAATTCAAACAAAACAACCAACCTTTTCCACAAGTGTAGGTAGGATGGGAGCGATGATTCGGTACATTGTTCCGGTATTTTACGAAGGTGAGTACGTCGGCAGTGTGGAGGCGAACATCAGCATTGAAAAGAGCTTCGCGAAAAAACTACGTGGCGATGCGATAGTTAAGGTATTTTACAACGAAAAAGGAGAACGAGTAGATGTTGTGTCAAAATCCAGAGACGATCTTGAAGATTTCACGGAAGTTTATAACATACATGAACTTCTCAAAGGTCATACGCTGACAATGGTGCGGGGTAACTACTCATACACGGCCATTCCTATCAAAGACTTTGAGGGAAAAACATATGCCGGTGTCTTTATGAAAACTTCAGTAAAAGAGATTCAGCGTTTCCGAAATTTGATGATTCTGCTTCAAATTTTACTAACGCTTGCTTTCGCACTTATCGTTTTGTCCTTCAGCCGTAGAATTGGAAAAAAACTCCAAAAACGTATTGCAGAAGCTGAGAAACTGATCAAGAGGATCTAAATAGTCCGGTTATACGAAAAGTCCATAGCTTCCGTATAAACTAAGCGGGGAACGTTTTGAAAAACACTGCTGCAATTTTCATTTTATTTTGCAATTGCGCACTTTCGATTCAAATAACAGCCAGATTTGTATGAACAAAATTAGTAGACCGAACAGTGGCAAAATTTGCAACCACTCCTTCAATACCTTACCTACCAGTGGTACGGTTATTTTTTATCATATCTATTACACGGGATTCTCACGTTCTTTTGCATCTGAAACTAAGGCTTTTTAGTTTGTTCATTGTACCAATCCTAAGAAGCTTGCTTGTCTGGATGAATGAATTTCACGGTTTCTGCGTGAAAAATTATATGTACGCATATCCTCATCTCGTTTGAGGGCCATCTTATTATCTCTACAGTTACTTCGTCGGAGCTCTCGACAACCATGTGTTAGTAAGATTTTCTAAAGCAATTGAGTTTGCCAGTAGACGGATACTCAATTACCTGATTGTTGCATCGCTGACCTCATTAGTAGCAAGCCTAACTTACGTTGTACCCGACATTTCCCTTGATTTAATGCTATTTTGATTAACGTGGAGAAGAAACAACACATCTGCTGACCATTTCGCTACTTGATCACTACTCCGTAGTTCTCATAACTCCTATCGCAATTGACCACCAACTCATTGGTTTTATCAGCACTGCGTGTTTCAAGAAGAGGGAAAGGTTGCTCCCCATGTTGATTGCGAACGTTGAATCAAGAGACAATACGAACAGCAACCCATAGAGGCTAAACGGATAAGCTAAAGAGGCATGTCGTGCAAAATCCACTTTTCTTGCTAATTTTAGTCACGAAATCAGAACACCATTGAACGCTGTCGCAGGATTTACTCATCTGAGGAGATCTTTTTCTCGCCAAAAGGCACAGGAACTGCTATCCCGAAAAATCAGCTAAAAATCATTTTCAAGCAATCCGACGTATCGATAACCAAAAAGTCTTGTGGAACCAGTTTAGGATTAGCAAGTTCCCAACAAATATTGGTATTAATGGAAGCAACTATACAAGTCAACAGTGAGAGCGCAAGGACGGCAATTTTTACTTCACACTGAAACCTAGTGAACAGATACATGTTTTCTTAGCAGCCGAGGTGTATAATATGTGTGACGTGAATCATTTGCAAGCAAAATACTTAAAGATTTAAGTCATAAGCAAGGGTTTTTGGGTGTAGGAAAGTATTGCGAAAGAGTACATTTTGTGCTGGGTTGAGGACATCAACGTACATACGCATTAAAAAGAGGTATCAGTTGAACTAAACCTCGAAACGTTACGTTCGTCATCTGCTAACAATAAAAAACAAAGATGCTCGTTCAACGTTTAGAACAAAGAAGTACCAAACTTTCATCGGCGGCGAACTCTCAGACAAGTTAAGATACCTCGATAAAGATCTTGCTAAAGTTCAAAACTAACAATGCAAATGCACAAAAAGTTCAAAACGTTGGAGAAGATTTCAAAGGGCTAAACATTCGATGCTAAGGCGTATAAACAGTCGGATTTAAGATGCTTGAAGAACTTGAAGAAAAGACAAAACTTGTTGGCATTAAATTTGTATACGTCAACGAAAGCTATACGTCAAAGACATGTTCGGTTTACGGAACAAAAAACATAGTCAAAGATTGAAGATATAGGCCTGAAGTTGGTTTTGAATATCACCGATTTGAAGCTAACAAAAGAAGAAAAAGGCTTTTACCAATGAATTTTTTTGACTAACCCTTGAAAACATTAATTAAGTTGTGCGATGAAAACGTTGAAAAAAGAAGGAAGCCTTACAAAACGGAGATTTCGAAACTCTGAGACATGAAGCACGCTCGTTGAAAGATGCCGTGAGAAAACTTGAACTTAAGGAAAAGGTGGAATTGGCTTGTGAAATCGAGAATGTAGCACAAGAGAAAAATGGTACGTTTGACTACGAGACAAAGTTATTAAAATTGCGGAAAATAAAGCACCTTAAGAAAGGAGAGATATAAACGTGAAAGAAGTTTTTGCAAAACCAAGGTTGGTTGTCAGTAGATGTTTTTTTGAACACACCAGATACGATGGAGGAATAATTTCGGACGACCTTATCAAGAGGCTCGAAAAATATGCAGATTTTGTCAAGGTATGCCCTGAGGTAGAAATAGGATTGCCAATACCAAGGGAACCGATAGACGTTTTTCTGATTGACGGCAAAATACGGCTTCTGAACAAGACCATGAACGCGGATCTAACAGACCGGATGTTCGAATTTTCTCGTAAGTTTGCTCAAAGTGTTTCCACACTCGGTGTTGATGGTATGATACTAAAATCAAAATCACCTTCCTGCGGACTTAACGATGCCAAGCTTTACGGACCGAATGGTAAAGTTGTTTCAAAAACATCTGGATTATTCGCAAAAACAATGCTTGAAATACTCACCGACATTCCCATAGAAAGTGAAATGCGTCTCACGAATGATAAACTAAGGTTTGAGTTTCTCTCAGCAACCTTCACGCTTGCAAAATTCAGAAATGTGAACAACAAGGAAGAACTGATAAAATTTCACGCTTCAAACAAGCTATTCTTCATGGCTAAGAATGAGGCATTGATGAGACAGATGGGGAGGATCATCGCTCGAAAAGGATTTAAAGAGATTAAGGAGGAATACGGAACTATTCTGAGAAAACTCCTCAAAACTCATGTAAAGAAACCGAGGATGATTAACGCACTCATGCATATGTACGGCTACTTTAAGGAGAAGCTATCAATCGATGAAAAAGCCTATTTCATGGACCTTCTAAACAGGTACAGTACCAATACGGTATCGCTTCAATCAGTCTTGATTTTACTTAAATCCTGGGCACTGAGATTTGATGAAAAATACTTGCTCGAGCAGACCATCTTCGAACCTTACCCCTTGGAACTTGAGACGCAGCACGAATCACGAGAGTACAAATGAAGCATAACCAACGGTGTAAGAATAATCCTGCGAAAACTCCGCACTTGTTGTGTGATAAATTAGTTTGGCATTTTCAAAAAGACCCCGCACCACAGCAACCGGCCCAGGGCCACACATCGAAACATCGTACTGAGAAATAGCTTTGTACATCTCTTCCAATTCCCCAGACAGAACGTACTTTATAACTTTCTCATCTTTACTGATAGTGACCTCATGAGGCTCGTAATGGTTAAAATCCGAAGACGCCACAACAAGCGTCTCCGGATATCTTTCCAAGACCTTTTTAATCTTTTCGGAAACTTTTAAAGCCGTTGAAAGTCTTTGATCTAGCATACATATTGGAACCAGTTCAAACTCTTTAAATGCAGCGATCAAGAGTGGCAATTGCACCTCTATAGAATGTTCGAAAAGGTGCGCATCTATATCTTTGAAAATCAAATGATCATCGACGACTAGTTGAACAATCTCCTCACAGACTTTCACACTCCCATTCGGTACATGCCAGTAGCCCTCCGGCCAGACAGAAACGGGCTTTCCATACCCGGTGTGATTCGGCCCAAGAATTATGACAAATCTCGGTCGCCCGTGTTGGACAAGTTCTCTTATCGCCATGCCAGCGGTTTTACCACTGTAGATGTACCCAGCGTGCGGTAAGATAGCACCATATGGGCGTTCGAAATATTTCTGTTCATGAATCTCTTCCTCGATTCCTATCAGGGCTTCGCAATTTCTTTGCAACTGAACTGGCGTCCCTGGATAGAACTTACCATTTACCACAGGTTTCCTATCCATTCTTTCACTTCCGTTTTCATTGCTCGATAATTTTCGCAGTGAGGAAAATAACTATATTCCTCGTTTCCAAGCTTTCTCTTGTTCCCCTGAACAACATTCCTATGATCGGTAAATCTCCAAGGATTGGTACCTTCCAAGTTTGCTGACTCTTCTCCTCACGAGCCAACCCACCGATGACTAAGGTTTGACCGTCCTTAAGCGTGAGTTTTGTGGTGGCTTCCCTTTTACTCGTACGAGGGTAACCCCCTACTTGCGTTGTGAAATCAAAGTTTCCAACAGCAGTATAAAGATCCAGCTCTATACTGTCATCAGGGTTAACCATTGGTACTATACGAAGCTCTATACCAGCCTCAAGGTATTGCAAAGATAATTGACCTGTTTGTGCGTCTCTAAGAACTATCGGTATTGAATCTCCGATAAATATTCTTGCAGATTCCCCGCTTTTGGCAACGACGTTTGGACTGGCCAAAAGTTTTGTGCTGCCTTGAGTAGTTTGTACCGAACCAGCTTGACCTGTTGTTGCATTGATCCCAATTTGAGCGTTATCAAGAATCTTTTTCCAAAGGTTCTCAAAGTCGAACAACTCCAACACTTTCAACGAAAGTTTCAGACCATCTCTCGAACTTATTTGTAGCGCATCTTGGGAATTTAGGTAGAATCCCAGGTCGATACCTATAGAGTCCAGAAGAGACGTGTCTACTACCCTTGCTTCAATCGAAACAAGTTTTGCTCTCGATATTTTATCTACGAGGCGTGTTATGTCATCAACGTTTCTGGGATCAAGATTGTAGGCGATAACAATTCCTGCATCGCTATTCACCGTTGCTTTTCCTCCGTAAAATTCTATCAACTCTTTAACCTTATCAGCACCTCGAACTACGTTGAACGTGTAGGTATTGATCACCTTCGTATCCTCGGGTGTAATGTCAACAAAGTAGAGACTTCCCGATTGTTTTAGGGATACTCCATAATTCAGAACTATGGATTTGAAGGTTTCAAAATCAACTTCACTCACAGCCATCGTCGCTTTTTTGTCAACAGGCTTTGAGAAAACGACGGAATATCCAAAACTTCTGAAGACGTCCTTTATAATCTCAGACAGGTCATGATACTCAGCGTTAATCGTTATCTTACCGTTACTCACTTGGACAACCTTCATTTCTTTCTTTTCAGTTTCCGGTATTTTTTTCGGTAAAGGTAGAACGTATACGATTCCGTTATCTTCTCTAAACTCGACCCATTCCGAGAAAACAGCCTTGAACGTGTCGTAAGGGGCGTTTATTAAGAGGACAGAATGGACTGTATCTTCAACTGGATAGACCTTGTACGACTTTCCAAGCTTCGTTAGTACTTGCCTTACGATCTCGTCAACCCTCTCCTTGGAGAAGTAGAGCGTAATTTTTCCGTCCTTTACATCAACGTAGTTTTTACCGTCAACACCGATCACCGATGGAACATCCTCCGAAAACTTTTCCTTGGAAATCTCCTCCCGCCTTTTAACATAGTAAACCCCGTCCTTTTGTTCATAGGTGATACCGTATACACCAACACTTTGCAAGAGTTCCTCAAAAGTTGCATCAACCAGAGAGATAGTTACTTTAACGTCCTCGAAATTTTCAAATACCACAGATTTCCTAAGAATTTGCGCGACTCCATAAATCACGTCTACCAAGCTTTGGTTCTTTACAAATACGTGAAGACTTTCCACTCCCAAAACCGTGACAAAATTGTCCGGATTGATCTTCTCCGACACACCGTATACCCTGAAAACAGTACCAATTTTGTCGTACCTGACACCGTACGAAGTCAACTGGTCAAGTAGTTCTGGAAGGTTCTTAACAACCATCCTCAGAGAAATCACGGTATCCAAGTTTCCAACTATGACAACTTCTTCTCCAAGCAACCTCGAAACTTCAAGAAGCAACTGCTGGAGTGGCTTGTTTTTAACATCGATAAGCAACTTTCCCGAAATAGAAGCATATTCCGTATCTGGTTTATATTTGCTGAGTTCATCTCGAATTTTCATTACGGATCCTTTCTTTCCCGCAAGATACAATTTGTCGTCAACTCTTACAAATTTCACATTCTCCTCGAACATCGAAATAATGCCCTTCACTTGTTCATCGTTTAATCGAGTTTCAAGAGATAGAATTGTCGATTCCAAAGTAACATCCTGAGGTGAAAACTCACTTATAAACTTTTCTACAGACTTTACTTTTTCGCTTGGGCCATACACAACATAACCAGGTCCAAACTTGAAGGTCATCACTTTAAAGATTTCCTTCACAATCTTATCAAGTTCTTCGGAATACACCATGAAAGCGTATTCGTCTTTAATCTCGTCAATCAGTTTATTCAAGCGTTGAAGTTCGTCTTTTAATTTTACTACGGCTGAGCGTTCCCCACTAACATACACACCGGGACCTATTTTTTTAACGTCGAGTTTTAAACCTAACAGCTTTACCAAATTGCTCACATCTTCTTCCTGCAGTTTGCTACCTAAATCAATATAAGCAATGTCTGTATTTACTTCCAAACCTTCCAAAAAATTTTTAGCTTTTTCAACCTGATCTTTACTTCCGCTGAGTAAGGCTAAGTTTAACTCTGGAAAATAGTTTAAGCCCACACCGTAGAGTGCCCTGACGTAATCTACGACCTCGTTCGAAATTCTTGTTTTCAGATTTACCACATCAGAAGCTTTAGCTTCAATATATTGCCTAGCCAAGTCTACATTTGCTTTTTTTCCCACGATGTACGTTGCACTTTCTGTTTTGTAGATTTCAACCTTGAAAAGTTTACTTAGCATGTTTCCGAGCTGTTCATCGATGGGATCCACCTTTGCAATGAACTGATCAGGTAGTTCTAAGAAAGTATCAAGGAACTTCTTGGCCTCGACAGCGTTGATTCCAAAAATTAAGAGCTTATCCCCAGATGCATAGAAAGTGACTTTATAAAGTTCAGACACTATTTTTGTTACCTCTTCGTTGTACGAATTCACAGTCATCACTATTTTTCGACCGTAATTCTCTCTTATTTCCTGAAGTCTCCTTTGAAAATTCTCGACCTCGGATTTATTCACTTCAGCAATAATGTATCCCTGATTTTCTTCTATAGGGTAACTGAGAATTCGCGATAATATTTCAACAGGTGGATCGGATGGGGTTAGTTTTACAACAACAGTAGTTTTTGATTCTAACTCTTTCTTTAGCTTTTCTATGTCTGCCCTTTTACCACTAACCAAAATCGAGCCATCGGAGTATCTTTCTAAAACCTTCAGCTTGTACTTCTCTATCGTTTCCTTAGATGCTCGAACAACTTCCGTTCGCTGATCTAAAGTATCAACCAAGCTTAGAAATCTTTGGTATAAACCTTCAGTTGTAAAAAGAACGATATGAACCTTGTCTCCATTCATCGTAACTATGACATCTTTGTCCGAAATTCCAAGAACTTTTGCAGCTCCTTTCACAGCTTCTTCTGAAACATTCTCGAGAGTAATCCTGTAAGGGCTCGCAACTGAAGAATAAGATGCGAGAGTTTTCGCAAGGTCTTCAAACTCCTTTGGAACGATAAGCAAGTTCCCTAAGATATCTACTTTCATGTTTGGGACCACCTTTAGAAGTGCTTCTTTAACACGCTCTGGATAATTAACCTGTACGAACGAGAAGATATTAGAAGTTGATTTATAAACTACAGGTTTGTAGACCGTGAGAATTCTAAGAATCCTTTCTACATCCTCCTGATTGCCAAGCAAAGCAATTTGCCGGTTCGTAGGCAACAGCATGTACTTTAAATCCGTACCTTCGACAATCCTCTTTAAAAGGTCCTCAATCTCTTTATCAGTTGCCCCGTCTGGGTATTTAATAAAAACCCAGTTTTTAGTCGGTTCGGTGGCCAAAGCTTCAGCTATCAACCTGTACTCTCTCAAACCGCCGTAAACAAACAGTTTTGACTTATCCTTCGTGTAAGCCACGTAGATCCCCTTGCCAAATACTTCTTTGAGTTTCTCAAGGTTCAACTCCTTATCATAAACTTGCCAAGACATCGCAAAGTTTTTCGATATTTCCTCAGTCGTACCAAAGTAAAGAACTTTTCCTGAGCCATAAGCGTACGACAAACCTGTTGAACTTAAGAACGAACGTATTACGTCCTCAAGAGAAGCGTCCGTGAGTTTTAAATTGACAATTTTCCCTTTTGCACCATCATAGAAAAAAATGTCTATTCCAAAATATTCTGAGATCTCTTTCAAGAAAAGCTCGCTCTTTATTCCTAAGAAATTCACGGTAATCCGTTTTGAAGAAAAACTTCTCGGAAACCTCACGTAAAGCTTGTTTCCGGCCACGTTGTAATTTGCTCTAACAGGTGTTAAACAAAACACGAAAATGTTTAACTGCCCATCAGCAGGAACAACTTGAATACCCTCCACACTTCCAGCGGACACTGGAATATATGAAGTGTAATTCCCGGCGCTACTCAGCAAGAGGTAGTGCACAGTAGAACTTTGATTTTGACCATAATACAAGACACTAGATGCCGAAGAAAAAGTGAAAACCAAAACAACTTCGTTTGGAGTCGAGGTGTAATTCACATCTATCAAGCTGGAGAAAGCCAGGCTATGGCACAGTAAAAAGGCCACAAAGAGTGGTAAAACGAATGAAAACTTCATGAAGTCGCTCCCCCTTTTTGTTAATTTCCGAGGTATCCGACTCTTTTAACACGACCATCTTGAGTATCAAGGTAAATAAGAAACGAATGAAAAATACCTATCGGCTTGTAACGACCAGCGATGAGTTCATTTTCACAACCAGATAAATATTCACCGTTTATGAGTAGGTAAACTTTCTTCAGCTCTTTTGTTCCTGAGTTTTGTTTGATATAACCAACGTATTGAAAATCTGGAGATGTGGTATCTTCAATAAGGGTATTGTTCTCATAAGAAGCAACGTTTTTGAAATCAATGCCAAATTGGTCATAGTTAAGCTCAACCAAAAAAGGAGAAAAAAAGTTCACGAATGTCGTTTCAAGAATCTCCTTTTCACCTGGTAGATTCAAGGTACTCCCGACATCGCTGGATGTATTTGTTTGGGTAACATTCGGTTGTCGTCGCGCACTTTCGGGTGCTCTTTCTGAGAAACTTTCCTGAAGAGCCTGTGGTCCTTTAAGCTGCGCGTCAGTAGCTGTTTGTGTTTTCGGTTGCATATCCGCTAAAGTGGGGCTGTTCATATTTACCAAGACAACGATCGCAACAACCCACAGTACAATCATCACGACTAGGAGTACGAGAGTTCTTTTATTGACCTTCAGTGCCACCGACACTTCCCCCTGTTTTAAGGATGACCTTGTACGTGCATTCCTTCTCCTCGAAGACTATAGGTTCCGGGGTTTCACAGCTAATCATCAAATAGTTCAGTTCTACTATTTCGGTTTGAAGGATTTTCATCATTAAGCTGGATAGTTCTGTGGCACGTAGTTCCTGATTTATGTCAAACCTAGGGGATTCAGCAACCTTCTGTCTGAAGTTCTCAAGCTCTGTCAGCTCTTTTTCCGTGCTTCGGAGTTGTAATATGAGCTGGTTCAAATTCACTAACTTCGCGTCCATTCGGGTGTAAAAGTCAACTACGAAATTGTAAAGGTAAAGCGTGCTCAAGCTTAGAGATACGAAGAATATCGTGTAAATGATGAACACTGCCGTTCTTCGTTTGATCAAGGTCATGCTACTTCTCCGCCTCCAAGAAATATCTGAAATACTTCATATCCCCCAAAAAGTTGCGTTCCTCCAAACGCTTGAGTTCCACTTTTTTTGAAAAAACTCTCTTCATAGTTTCAACCCACACTGGAGTTTCCACTCGTGTCTCCCGACCGTATTCGTAAAAATCCATCGAAAGCCGATTACCGTCGTAAAGACACGAAGTCAAGAAAATCTTATTTGAGTTTTTTGATGAAAAATACGCAAAAACGCGCAAAAAATACGAACTGTTCTTGACTTCGTCAATATAGATTTGGAGATCTTTTACGATCGTTTTCATTTCGTTCAGTCTACGTTCAATAGACAAGTTTAGAGTCTCTACTTGCTCTTCTATCTTCTCCGGTTTAAAATCGCTTATATTGTTAAAAACCAGCGGATATTTTCGGATTAGTTGATCTACTAGGAAAAACTTCCATTGCGTGGAAAAGACTACAATCGCCATTGAAGGTAGGAGTGAAATGAGAAGAAGTACAATAAAGGTTCTGAGCTTCAGTACTTTGACCTTACCACGATAGAGATTTAACTCTTCCAAATTCCAACCCTCCTCTGTACAGAAGGCCAGCGATTGAGAGCGAAAGGTTTTTTGGAATTTCCATTCTTAGAGAAGGACTAGTTAGTTTTCTCCTCAAATACATTTCGTACTCGGAAGAAAGTAGCGAATTTGAGATTATCTGTGAGTTTGTTACGAAAACAACGCCGTCAATCTGTTCAAGTGCTACTTTTTCGACCTCTGTAGTATTCACGGTTATGATTACCTCTCTCTCTGCTTCCGTCATAAGCTCTCCTACAAGGCTCTCAACTATTTTCTGCGCCTTCTTATGGAGTTCCGAATTTTCGCTCCTCTCTATTTCACAAAGTTCAAAACCGGTTTCCTCCAAAACTATTCTGTCAATCGAATTCAATGCCAGTTCATGAATCCTTACGTTTAATATCATATCACCGAACATTAAAACTGTTCCAGAAACCGACTTTCCCATGATAAAGTAAACCCAGTAGCCAGGATACTTCTGTATCAAAAGTAGTTCTGAAAACAGATCAGGATACGCAACATCCGGTTCAACCCCAATGCCGATGGTACTCAAGTACCTGTTGAGATCGGTTTTTTCCACAAAAATGGCCAACTGCTTCCCAGCAGCTGACGGGAGTAGAGCTACTTCAATGTCGGATACAAAGTCGTATATCCTCTTAATCTCAATAGCTGCAAGGTTCAGCAAGTCCTTCTTCCTCGGTATAAGCGGAAGTTCTAAGAATGCTGTTCTCAATATATCCCACGGAAGGTTGACAACAATAACATCTTCGTAATCTGGAACTTTCATTGTTCGGCCATAGTCAACAATTTTTAATCTCTTTCCTTTTACATTTGCGAACGCAACCTCAAGATTTTGGGTTGGCAACCCAGTATCTGAAAAGTTGTAAGCGGCAACGCGTTTTTGAAGAATCTTCAAGATCAGTTCCCCCCAACTTTAAAGAGGATTGGTTCTATCGTTCTTCCCTTAGAAAACGTTCCAGCCTTAACGTACCGAAACGGCAATATATCCAGCCCTTTCAGACAGGATTCAGAAATTCGGTGAATGATTTTTAGCGATGGAGTTCTCAACTCACAAATATTCTCGCTAACGTATCTTTTGTGCAAATCCGTTTTCCACAACCCAGAATAAACGGCTGTTTCGAAGATGTAGTCATCCAACGAGACCCTGAAGCTCCTGTCCATTGGCACAATGAAAGCTGACAGCAACACACCGCTGATTAGTACGCAGATAAGTAGTTCGACGAGCAGTTGATATCCCCCCTTGATTATACATCCTGGCACTTACCTACCAAATTGGCTCTGCATTGAGAAGATCGTCGAGTACATTGTAAAAGCAATAAACGCAATGAATAATCCAACAAAAGCGATCAACATCGGCTCAACAAGGCTCACAAGCTTCTTCGTATCGGTCATGATTTCTTCTTCGTAAAAATCAGCCACCTTTTCCAGGACCAAGTCAAGTCGACCAGTTTCTTCACCAGTTCCAACCATCTCGTAGATTATTTGTGGGAACAATCCAGTTCTTTTCAGCGCCTCTTTAAGGCTACTACCTGCTTTGACTTGCTCGTTTACTCTCGAAATAACTTCTATGAATCTCAAGTTGTTGGACGCTTTAGCTGCCATCCCAAGAGCATTAGTTAAACTTACACCGCTACTTACAAGAACACCTAAGGTTCTTGCGAATCGTTCGTTAGCCATCTTCTGTCGCAACTTTCGTATAGGAGGAACAAGGTTGGCGAAAAAGTCAGTTACCTGCTTTCCATA
>JAUQPP010000030.1 GCA_030550315.1 Thermotogota bacterium
GATGGAGACATGTTGCCTTATCTCGGAAAATTTTTCGAATTACGGTTCTTCGAAAACCAGGATGTACCATTTAAATTCGAGAACGGTTTTTTTGTCCATAGCACTTTCCGAGACGTTTTGAAAATCTATCTGAGGAATTTCTATTTTCTTCAGCCAAGAGGGTACTTCGTGAGCGTGTTAACTTTCATGCTTCAAGCAACGGATTTGTGTACAACAAGCTTTATGTGAAGGATGTGAAGAGTCGATGGGGGTCTTGTTCTTCAAAAGGAAACTTGAGCCTCAATTGGAGGCTCATAATGACACCTTTGGAGATAGTCCATTATGTGGTCGTCCACGAATTGGCGCATTTGTCTATTCCGAACCACAGAAAAGAATTTTGGAGAAGAGTTGCGCAAATAATACCAGATTACAAGCATAGGAGAAGATGGCTTAAGGAAAATGGGCATAAACTGTATTTCTTGCAGGATAACTAGGAAGAAAAATCATCCCCTCCCAACTCGGGAGGGGAATTATAATTAGTTTAACCAGCTTATTTTTATCTTCTCAAGTTCGCGGCTGTTTGCAACATTTGGTCGGCGGTCATTATTGATCTGGAGTTGAACTCGTAAGCTCTCATCGCCGTTATCATGTCAACCATTTCCTTTACAACATCGACGTTAGATTTTTCAACAGCTCCCTGCAGAATTGTACCAAAACCATCCTGTCCGGGTGTTCCTTCAATAGCTTCGCCACTTGCGGGTGTTACAACAAAGAGGTTATCACCTATGGCCTTCAGACCGGCTGGGTTAACAAACCTCACAAGTGTAATGCGGGCGAGCTCTTGAATTGTCCCATCTGCCATTTCTACGGAAACAATCCCATCGGGTGAAATGGTAAGTGACACGGAGTCAGGGGGGACTGTGATTTGAGGAACCAAGAGCAATCCATTCGCCGTCACGACGCGTCCTTGATTATCCAGTTTGAACTGTCCATCTCGAGTGTAGGCAATTCTGCCATCTTGAAGCTGAATTTGGAAAAAACCATCCCCGGTTATTGCCAAGTCTAACGCGTTGCCCGTATTTTCAATTGTACCTTGTGTGAATATCCTTGTCGTAGCGGCAAGCCTTACACCGTGTCCCACATATATCCCAGTTGGTGTTGTCGAGTTCTGAGCTGTTGCCGCACCAGCGTTTTTTGAATAGCTGTAAACCAAGTCTTGGAACTCGGCTTTGACTTTTTTGTATCCGGCGCTGTCGACGTTTGCAATGTTGTTAGATACCGTGTCCATTTTAAATTGCTGAGCCCACATACCAGTTGCTGCAGTGTAAAGACTATTCATCATACAGCTTGCCCCTCCTATCTTAGAGCACCAACATTGTTGATGATCTTGTTTAGCAATTCGTCATGTACAACTATCGCTTTGGACGTCGCCTCGTAGTGTCTATGAGCATCGATTAATCTAACCATCTCACGTACTGCGTTCACATTTGATTTTTCTATGTATCCTTGAAGAATCCTAAAGTCACCAGCTTGTGTTTGAGTGCCCGTGAAAAATGCATCACCAATCTTTCGTGGATTTTCTAGATTGTAAATCGCGATACGAGTTAAAATATTTCCATTTAAATCACGGACTGCCCCAGTCTCGTCGATGTAGGCATTTTCAGGAAACACTATTTCATTGCCGTTCACGTCCAACACGAAGTGGCCTTGCGTAGTAACAAGTCTCCCACTTTGGTCGACGAGAAATTCTCCGTTCCTTGTGTAAAGAACCTGCCCACCTCGCCTGATGACGAAGAATCCTTCTCCGGAGATAGCCAGGTGTGTTCGTACACCTGTGAACTCGAGCGTTCCTTGATCGAAAACAGTTCTAACCTCATCCAGGATGACAGCCTGCTCGAGCCTTCCAATTCGTCTTACTTCGAGACGTTTGTTTTCGGGTTCTGGTTTAAGTCGAAGAATTTCCCTCTCAAGGTAGGTTCTAAAAACAGGTGTATCCGCTCTATAACCATTGGTTTCAACGTTGGCCAGATTGTTTGATACCGTATCAATTTTTGTTAGATCGACAAGCATTCCCATTGCTGCCGTGTAAACGCCCCTGTACATCTCAACACCTCTTAAGGTTTATGATGAATTACTTTTCGTACGCCACAGCAACGTGGTTCAACAATTTCTCGTCTTCCAATAGTACTCCAGTTCCCTTTGCTACGCACATTAAAGGTTCATCAGCTATTCGACAAGGTACGCCTATCTCTTCTTCGATGGCCTTGTCAATACCTCTAAGTAACGCTCCCCCACCTGTAAGCACAATACCATGCTCGACTATATCCGCCGATAGCTCAGGTGGTGTCTTTTCAAGAACGAGTTTAATCCTCGCGATTATATTCTCAAAGACAGGTCTAATCATCCTATAAACATCTGTGGAGGTGATGACCTCGGTTCGCGGTAGACCCGTGATTGCATCGCGTCCTTTTATCTCCAATTGTAAATCTTCCACCTCCGGGTGTATTTTTCCTACCTTTATTTTTATTTCCTCTGCTGTATTATCTCCAATTATCAATCCAAACGTTCTGCGTACACCCTTCACAATAGCTTCATCAAAGGCATTTCCGGCAAGTTTTATAGAATCTCCGACAACAATTCCCCCAAGACTAATAACGGCTATGTCCGACGTACCTCCACCAATGTCGACAATCATGTTCCCCACCGGTTTCATAACATCTAAACCAATACCGATGGCAGCGGCTATCGGTTCAAGTACAACGTGGACCCTTTTTGCCCCGGCTTTCAACGCCGCATCGTAAACTGCGCGTTGCTCCACACTTGTAGTCTTCGTAGGAATTCCAATCACCATGTTGCATTTAAAAAATAAGCCGCGATTCAGCCGTTTCATAAAGTATTTCAGTACTTCCGAGATAATAGTGTAGTCGGCGATTACCCCGTCTTTCATCGGTTTTGCCGCGATTATTTTGTCTTCGGGTGTTTTTCCAAACATCTCCTTGGCCTCGTTACCAATGGCTAATATCTTTCCGGTTTTTCGTTCTATGGCAACGACCGATGGTTCATTTAGCACGATACCTTTTCCTTGTTGGTAAACAACAAAGTTTGCTGTCCCTAGGTCAATACCCAAATCGTTTCTTGCCATACCAAACACACTCCTTTCAAAACTTTCAAATGTTTATTTTTGCCTTTTAATATTGCCTTTTTCGAAGGTGAATAGTCCAGCAATCAACAACACGGTTCCGGTAACGGTATAAAGCGTAAGGGGTGTCCTAAGGAGAATTTTTTCGGATAAAACCGTCACCACCGGTATGAAATATATTGCGTTTGTTGTGCGTCTATCCCCGATGAGCGTTATGGATTTATTCCACAGTAAATACCCAAGTGCAGAGCACAAGATTCCCAGATACAGGAGGCCAATTAACGCCGGTGGTGTAAGTTTTATTATCGAACTGAACATCGGGTCTTGAAGCATTGAAAATGGTATTAGTGTGACAGCTCCCCAAAATGTTATTGCGAATACTTCGTCAATGCCGTCATGCTTTGGCATTTTTAATATGTAATGCGTGTAGAACACCCAAGCCATGGCTGAACCGAACGCAAGTATATCACCGAGAGGATTTAGCTTCATTAGTCGCCCGTTTAAAATAACGAGCGCAACTCCTGTAAAAGCGAGTAGAGAGCCAAGGTACTGATTGAGCGTTGTTTGTTGTTTACGAATCAGATGTGTGAAAATAACGTAGAGTATTGGTGCACTTGAGACAATTATAGCTGCATTGGTTGGTCTTGTATATATCAATGCCATATTTTCAAAGACAAAGTACATAGTAACTCCCCAGAAACCTGCCCAAAAGGCATTCAGGTCTCGTAAAACGGATTTATTCTTTGACAGCGGTAAAAGAACCAACAAAGCAATGACAAACCTGTAGAACGCAGCTGGATACGGTGGAAACGAGGAAACTACTACTTTCGTGGCTATGAACGATATCCCCCATATGATTGTTACAAGCGTAACGGGGAGGTATTTCAGTAAGCCCACTTTCATCTCAAACCAACCATCCTCTCGGTAAGTTCAATTACATCACATACAGTGTACGCTTGCAAAACTGGAGCTAATTTTCTGTTGTCAAGATAAAGACCTTCGATAAGCACATTGACTATTCTATCCGTCCAGCCCCCAGTGTTTCTCAACAGGATAACAGGCTTCATATTCGCGTAAGCCGCCAAGATTTCGATAGCCGTACCTATTTCACCACCTACGGAAATAACAACATCAACGCTTTTTATCATAATGAACGAGCGCATCTGGAAATCAAGTCCTGTAGCTATGACCACAGAGTTGTATTCGTTGGCATCACTTCCATCCCAAGGGAGAATTCCCACACAGGTTCCTCCTACTTCTCTTACGCCTTTAGCTACCAATTCCATCACACCGTTTCTACCACCGGTAAAAACCACATACCTTTTTCCAAGCTCTCGTCCGAGTTCAAGGCAGAGGTCTGCTAAAGTCTTCACTGGGTCCTTGTTTATGTCTCCGGAATATCCAATTACGGCAACCTTTGCCTTTTTCATCTCTCTCCCTCCGGTGTTTTCAAATTCGAACGTAGTTACACCGTACTAAGAAAGGCAACGGGTGAAGGCGATGCTAATAGAAGTATATCACGAGCTATGTTATAATTGAATAGTGCACAAGAACTGTACTAAATACTCAAAGATTATAAGGAACCCAGAACTGGGAGGATTTTGAATGCGAGTTCTTGGTGTGGTCGTTGAGTACAACCCATTTCATTTCGGTCACTTGCATCATTTAAGAGAGGCCATAGATTTAGTGAAACCCGATTACGTTATTGCGGTGATGAGTGGAAACTTTTGTCAGCGTGGTGAACCTGCCATAATTAACAAGTTTGCCCGGGCGGAGATAGCCCTTAGAATGGGAATCGACGTTGTGTTTGAATTGCCAACCGTTTACGCCGTTCAGGACGCTGGTGGTTTTGCTCTTGGTTCTGTTGGAGTGCTTCATAAAACGAACGTGGTAACGGACATTGTTTTTGGTAGTGAAAGTGGAGATCTATGCTTTTTGCAAAAAGTTGCTCGGCTACTAACATACCAAACACCAGAGTTTCAACGTTCGTTCAAGATGCATCTCAAGATGGGGTATTCCTATCCTAACGCACGAAAATACGCGTTGATGGATGTCTTAAGTTCCGAAGTGGAAAAGCTGTCCAAATCGAACGATATTCTTGGCATCGAGTACATCAAATCACTGATACACTATGGTAGCAAGATAGAACCTCACGTCATCAGACGAGTTGGTGCCGATGATAACGACGAGACACTTAGGGGAAAGTTTTCTTCTGCCAGTGCAATCAGGAAGGCTATTCGTGAAGGTAAGTTCGAAGAAAGCATGGAAGCAATCCCGCCCGTGACTTTTGAGATTTTAAATCGCGAATTTAACGCCGGCAGGGGACCTGTTTTCTGGAAAGACTTGTCATTTGTAATTCCAACCTTTAGAAAGATGAGCAGATCAGATTTTCAAAAAATCTACAGCTTTAACGAAGGGCTCGACTTGAGATTTTACGAAGCGTCCAGGACAACAGGAGATTTGCAACAGTTTGTCGAGTTTGTGAAAGCCAAGCGGTTTACGTACTCGAGAATTAGGCGCGCTATCTTACACGCGTTCTTCGGTTTTGAAAAGGAAATGGTTGAAGAATCGAACAAGAACGGACCACAGTACTTAAGACTTTTGGGATTTACGAATCGTGGACGTGAGATACTTAAAGAGATAAAGAAAAAAGCTACTATTCCGATAGTCTCAACACCGTCACTCGTTGAGAATGTTATTGAAGATGCGTTAAAAAGGACTAAAGAAGGAAAAAGAAATTTCCAAATAAATCCGGAACTCTTTAGATGGCAGCTCCAAAAAGACCTTTTAGCCAGCGATATATACACGTTTATGTATCCGGATAAATCACAAGCTGTAGCGGGCATGGATTTCCGGGAACCAGTTTTTATAGAACACTAGGGGCAAGTTTTGAACAACGTACCGAGAGGTGGAGTTTGGAACAAAATGGTACAACCAAATAAAAGCGGAAACATTATTCTTATAGTTCCGACAGAGAAGGAAACTAACATAGAAGGATTTTTCTACATTCCTGATTACGACGTACTGCCAACCGAAAACATACGTCCATCATGGCATGTACGTTCACGGAGAATCTTTGCACTCTATCTGGCACTAAAAAGACAACTACGAGGTGTGGCAACACTCCGAGCTTTGTTGCATTACGTTATGAAACCTGAGCAACTACGTAAACACATCATCGAGCTCAAAGTAGGGGATGTTTTAGAAAATCCGGAAGAACTTTTCATACGCTACGGTTATGAGCGTGTTTTCAACGTTCGAGAAGGCGGAACATTTTCCGTCCGGGGGGGAATAATTGATTTCATCGGCCCCGACGGTGTTCCGACAAGGCTTGAGCTTTACGACAACATCGTGGAGGAGATTAGAAAATTCGATGTCAAGTCACAAAGGAGCGTTGAACAACTGGAGCATGCTTTGATCCTACCTGCTCGAGAGTTTGTATTACCAGAGTCCTTAGATGAACTGGAGCCCATTGAAGAGCAGCTCACGGGAAAATATGTCGAGGGAACTATTCTGGATTACGATGTAGAGATTTATATCACAGATAGACGGTCCGCATATGAGCATTTCTCTACTTTCGAGCGAGAGCTGCGGTTGTCGATTTCTTCGGAGGAAATAAGGAATATTTACAAAAAATACGCAATTTTCGAACCAAAAAAAATTCTTTCCGTTGCCAAAAATTACGAGTTCCCTGTAAACTTGAGGTATTCGAAAAAAGAAGAAACCCAGTCTTTTGAAGAAGCAATCGCACCAGTTATGTCTGAAGAAGAACTTGAGCCAGGGGATATAGTCGTTCATAAAAAGTACGGTATTGCCAAATTCCTTGAGATTCGAAAAGTCGAAACAAATAACTCCATAAGAGAATTCATGGTTCTTCAATTTGCAGATGCTGTTTTGTACGTTCCAATTGAACGTGTGGATTTGGTCGATAAGTACATCGGGGACGATGCAGGGGTAAAACTTGATAACTTGAAACGTGGTACGTGGACAAAAAGGGTTCAGCGGGTCAAAAAGAACTTAGAAACCATCGTACGCGAGTTAGTGATGCTTCAGCACATTCGAAATTCAACTAAAGGTATTATTCTTGAAGGTGATGCGGAGCTTGAGGAAAGTTTTGCTCAAACATTTCCGTACATCGAAACGCCTGATCAGTTGCGAGCAATTAACGATGTCCTTGAAGATTTGGCAAGTGAAAAACCTATGGATCGTTTGTTAGTAGGCGATGCAGGTTATGGTAAAACAGAAGTGGCAATCCGAGCAATATTCAGAACCGTGGTCTCGGGCAAACAAGCAGTTCTTGTGGCACCAACGACGGTACTCGCAAAGCAACACTTCGAAACACTAAGCGAACGCTTCAAGGATTTCGGAATACGCGTTGCACTTTTGAGTAGATATTCAACGAAGAAGGAACGTGAGGAGATTATTAAGGGAGTTAAATCGGGAACAATCGATGTACTTGTGGGTACGCACAGTGTCTTCAGAGATGTCACGTTCTCTGATCTAGGGTTAGTTGTTATAGACGAAGAGCAAAAATTCGGCGTGGAGCAGAAAGAGCATTTTAAAAAACTACGAGCGAACGTGAACGTCTTGAGTATGAGTGCAACACCTATTCCACGGACTTTGCACATGGCGATTTCTAATCTGAAGGATCTCTCGGAAATAAAAACTCCACCATTTGGTAGAAAAGAAATCCAGGTTCATATTGGCCCGTTTGACGAGAGGATAGTAAGACTCGCAATAATGCGCGAAGTTAACAGAGGTGGCCAGGTCATATATGTTCACAACAGGATCAACACGCTGCATGAGGTTCTTGACAGATTGAAACAAATAGTTCCGGATGTTACTATAGTTGTTACGCACGGTCAACAGCCGAAGGGAGAATTCAAAAGAGCGATAGAGTCTTTCTTCCACGGTAAAGCTGACGTACTTTTATGTACCACAATCATCGAAAATGGTGTAGATGTTCCGAACGCGAACACTATTATCGTTGACGATGCTCACAGATACGGTCTTGCACAACTTTATCAACTGCGCGGACGTGTTGGACGAAGTGATAAAATAGCGTTTGCGTATTTCTTCCATCCAAAGCACGTAAGTGATAAGGTTCTTGAGAGATTGTACGCGATCAAAACCTACGTAGGACCCGGAAGTGGCATGAAAATCGCACTGCGTGATATGGAAATCCGTGGTATAGGTGCGATCTTTGGATTAGAACAACACGGGTTTATAAACGATGTGGGACTCAACTACTACCTTGAAATGCTCAACGATGCGATTATGGAGTACACGGGACATGTTGTAAGTAAGGTAGACACGGATATTGAAGGAATAGTTGGAAGCATAGTCATTCCGGAATTCTACATTTACAACCCATTTGAACGCATGCGTTTTTACAGAAGGATCGCAGCGGCTATGAACATTGATGAAATCGAGAACATAGAGGAAGAACTTGAGGATAGGTTTGGTCGACTACCAGAAAGTGTAAGTAATCTACTAAACATGGCAAGATTAAGAATACACCTTTGGAGTCTTGGTGTTTGCAAAGCGAAGATAAGCGACGTGGGACTTGTGGTTCAATTTAAGCCTGGACACTTTGAAAAGTTAAGTGAAGCGTACATATACAACGAGCGAGAAAATACCTACCTGTTCTTCCTTGACGTTGGAGCCCTTCTAAATTCGCTGGGCAAAACGAAAGCGAGGGTGAATTAGCTTACTGCAGATGAAGATAATAGGCTTGATCTTAGAAAGCTACGGTAAGTACATGAAGGTAAGAACTCCGGATAGTGAAATAATAGTAAAAAGCGATAGGAAGCCACCAAAGGAAGGCTCGAAGATAGAGATCAAAGATTTTGGGTACGGTGACTTGAAAGCGACGATAATTGTGAAAAGGGACGACATGGTGGACCATCTCCCAGACTTAAGGTTGCTCGAAGTATCAGAGAAGTTATCCAGACTTATACCTGGGCAACTTCAGGAGTGGAGTAAAGATATAACCGCCAGAATTGCACTTGTTTTAGAAGAAGTTTCGAAAAAGACAGACATAGACAGAGAATTCTTGAAAAACTTCGAAAGCTATCTCGCGAACTCTGATGAATTTTTTGAGTTTTATCTTAACATTCTCTCCGGAGGATACGGGCTGCTGTACCGTAACGGTATTTTTGTTTTTCTCAACAGAAAAAACAGTAGGTTTGAGGTATTTACAAAGGATAACAAGATCAAAGGTCTCGTTACCGAGAAGGCCGTCACGTTGTACTTTCAAAGAATACCAGCTGACGTTCGGGAATTGGAGTTAAATTTGAAAAGACACTTCGGGTTTGTCAACATCAAACTGGAAAGCTTGGATGGTGGGGTATATGTTTGATGTTCAGCAGGATGAATGCACAAGACAGATAGCAGTGGCACTTAAGTACGAAGTGGGAAAGGATTATGTTCCGTTCGTTGTTGCCAAAGGTAAGTGTGAACTGGCGAAGAAGATAATAGAAACAGCTATTAGAAATGGCGTACCTATTGTAAAATCTCCTGAGCTTGCGCGTGAATTGTTTCGACTCCAGCTTTTTGAGTTTATTCCCTCCAAACTTTACGTTGCAGTTGCTGAGGTTTTGGCATACGTGCGGCTGGCCGTCAGTGAAAACAAGCAGACTTAGTCGACTTTTCTGATCTTAATCCTTAAATTAAGGAGGAATTGAAGTTGGGCGAAAACGTGCTTGTGGTTGAAACTCAAGAGGTGCTTCGGTTAATTGGGGACCAAGAAGGAGTGGTAGAAGTTCCTGAAGAGGAATTTATAAAACTGCTCAAAAAAGGATTCTTTGTCCCCCGAGCCCGTGCAGAATACGATGAAACACTCAGACAAATTATTCCCTACATAGTTCTTAAAGATGGTGACGAGTTCGTCTTTTTCAAAAGAACTACTAATCAAACTGAGAAAAGACTACATAATTTGATAACACTTGGCGTAGGTGGCCATCTCAATGACAAAGACGGAAGTGAACCTCATGAGTGTTTTTTGAAGGGCATGAAAAGGGAATTGGAGGAGGAAGTTAAGGTAGACCTTCTTGGAATTGAGTATAGAGGCTTAATAAACGAAACCGAAAATCCTGTGAGCAGGGTTCATCTGGGGGTGTTGTACATTGCACAGGTGCGATACCACGGCTTAGCCGAACCTGAAAACTTTATCGAATATCGTTCGAAAGTTTTAAGCCCGTATCTGGAGGAGATGGAAGGATGGGCAAAGGTCGTAGCTACTTACTTAGAACGTACGCAAAAATAAATCTGTGCCTTGACGTTCTCTTCAAGCGAATCGACGGTTTTCACGAAATAGATTCGCTGTTCCAAAATGTCTCTCTGTACGATGAAATGGAAGTAAAAATTACCCACGGACAGGGAAGAATTTTTGTTGAATCAGACACGCAAATAGAGGAAAACATACTGTACAAAGTATGGAATTTGTCGAAAAGTTTCGAATATGATTGCTACGTCAAACTGAAAAAAAATATCCCCATGGGAGCCGGACTTGGTGGGGGTAGTAGTAATGCCGGAGCGTTTCTAACTTTACTCGCGGTTACTGGTGTGATTTCCCAGGAACGTAAGAACGAAATAGCACCTCTTGTAGGAAGCGATGTACCGTTTTTTCTTCACGGTGGTACCGCGATCGTGGGTGGTAGGGGCGAGTTGATAAAGCGCGTCACACCGTTATCCGGTTTTAGAGTCGATATCTTTAAACCAAATTTCTCGATATCGACAAAGGAGGCGTATTCTAAACTGAACTCCAAGCTATTCGGTAAAGCTCCGCTAAAAGCCGTAGAACTTTACAATGCTTTCAAGCAACACGACTTAACCGCTATACAACGCGGCGTATACAACATATTTGAATCTGTTATACCGGACGTCTTGCGAACGGAGATAGAGATGTACAGGAAAGATTACCCCGCAGCTTTGACTGGTTCTGGAAGTGCTTACTTTGTAATCAAAGATGCAGGGTACTACGAGTTTGTTGATAAAGCCTGTGAAATAGTAGAAAACTGAAACCTCAACTATTCTTGCATTCCTCCAGCAACTGTTCAACTTCGTTCAAGTTCGAGATAATCGCGAATCCATGTGCCAGGCTTCGGAGCGATGCGTAATGATACCACTCATCCTTATCCCACAAACAATCTTCGACCATTATCACGTTGTACCCTCGAACAAAAGCACTTCTTGCGGTAGTTTCGCAACAAAGATGAGTCATGACGCCAGCAACTAAAATGGTGCTAATTTGATAGAATCTAAGCAGATCTTCCAACTCGGTTTGATGAAACGCATCGTAACTGTCTTTCATCAAAACATGATCCACGGTATCTCTATCCACTGCTAACTCTGTCCAAGGGGTGTCAACTGTATTTTTCCACCAACGTCGCATGTTTTCATTTCCACCAGCGTGTACCGTGGCAATCACGGGAACATTTGCATGTTTTGCTATTTCAATCAATCTTCGAATATTTCCAAATACTCGTTCAACACCCTTTAAGTAAGCTGGCGATTGAGGATCGAAGAAATATCTTTGAACATCCACGATGATTAATCCCACATTACCAGCACATAGCTCTATACCTAATGGGTGTCTTTCTCTTTCAAGATAGAACAATTTCTCCCCTCCAAACGAAACAATCAATCAACGCATTACAAATATCTCCAACCTTAGGCCATTTTCTGCGAAGTCAAAATCGATTTTTCTAATATAAGGTGCTATAGTATAAATTCCTTCCAGACCACCAACTTGTTGGGAAAGTGCCGAGTAGTATTTGAGCTCTGGATGGTCCTTAATCTTGGAAAGTATTTTCATATCCTTCTCGACAACTTCTTTATTTTCAGAAGGCACGTTTGCCTCGATTAAGATGTAAAAGTCTCTGCTAGATGCAACGATTTCTGAATCGACAAGGTGCGCCCCTTTTTTTAAAAGATAGTAGAGTATGTCGTTAACCATCATAACAACAAGTTTTTCAGTTTCCATTACTCTCACCTCTCATGGAAACGAGGATTCTGTTTTTCAACAGGCGGGCCGCATCAATCAATGGCAACAGGAATAAAGCTACGAATCCTCCCGAAAAACCGTTGTTGTATAAATTCATTCCTTGATGCAAAAATGCAACGTTAATTACGAGCGCGCTGTGCAAAAATCCAGCTACAACACCCCAGATAAAACCGAATTCACCGGCGATCGGCGCAAGTGTTGTACCGAAAAGTACGGCCAAGGTCATACTTGGACTATTGAAAGGCTGTGAATTCGTCGCAGCTCCTAGAATAACACCCAAGACTACCGGCGCAATGTTTTTTGGATGTTTTCCAAGAGCACCAAAGCCAGCTAAAGTCATTATTCCCCCTATTGTCGGACCGTTGAGTGCAGAACCTGAAAGAAGCACGTACGATGTTCCAAGGAGTCCTAAAAGTCCGATGTTGATAAATGTCACGCCTTCATTTTCAAGGAGTACGAAATCAGTCAGAAGTTTTCCCGAATGACTTAGGATACTTTTGTATCCCTTAAAAGACCAGCCGTTCAATTTCAGACCATACAGGAGAATTGCATAGAACACGGAATACGTAAAGACGGCAAGTAAGACTTGATCGCCTTCGTGCCAGTAGAACCTTGGGGTGGGCGCAAGGTCGTAAGCCTTCAGAATGCTGCCCAGGAACATTCCGAGTATACCTGCCGTAAAACCAACGTTGTAGAGGTTGTACCCTCGATGTAAAGTAAGGCAAAAACTTGCGAGTGGTGGCAACAGAAAGCCAACTATGAGTGAAAGGAAGAATCCTACAATGTTAAATCCACTGGCTAGTATCAAGTGTGTGGAAATTGGTGCTAACGCGGTTCCAAAATATGCAACATACAAGAAAGTCTTCAAATTTTCACCAATTAAGGTTGTGTACAATAACACCCCCGCTACGATCGGCCAAACGTTGAAAAAGTTTTTCCCAAAAAGCGCAAAACCGCCAATCGTTAAAATAGCCGCGATAGAAGCGCCCGAAGGGTTAATTTTCAAAATCCATAAGAGCAGTGTAAACAAAAGCATTAGAAGCCCTGAGTTAAAGAATGCACCGCCTACTCCCGCAAGTGCCATGTAGTCTGTGAGAAGGTAACTGGGCGAAAGAACAATCGTGGTAAGTTCTTGGAAAATCTGAGTCCTTGAAACAGACAAACCAAACACCATGAATGACAGTGAGATGACTAAGAAAAACCTGTATATCAAAACTATCACTCCCGGCATTTTTCACTTAACAACTTTGAGAATTCTTCGACAGACAGTGGAGGTGAAAAATAAAAACCTTGGAAGAGTCTGTAACCCATCAAAGAAAGGAGCTCAAGCTGTCTCTCGTTCTCCACCCCCTCCGGTATGGCATCAATTCCCAACGAGCGGCAAAGACTCACTATCGCTTCAAGAATTTTGATTGCTCTCTTATCTTTGGGAATTCCTTTTACGAAACTTCTGTCGACTTTTATTTTTTTCAATGGATACTCAACAAGGTACAGTAATGAGGAATACCCTGTTCCAAAATCGTCTATACACATTTGAAAGCCATAATCGAGTAATTTCTTGATATTATTCCGCACTACTTCACTCGTGCCAAGGATAATATTCTCAGTTACCTCTACCACTATCTTTGATGGATCCACCCCCATTTCTTCGACTATATCAGCATAGCGTTCAGCAAAACCTGGATTCATGAACTGAATGGGACTCACGTTAATATCCACAAACCTTAGTTTTTCGTTTAAACTTTTCAAAACTTCGCAAGATTGTAGCAGGACCTCTTCACCAACCATGTGAATCATTCCGTTGTTCTCAATGATGGGGATAAACTCAAGAGGAGGATGTACATTTCCGTCAGCGTCGATAATTCTGAGTAGAGCTTCAGCTCCAACAACCTTGCCTTTGGATGTGCAAATTGGCTGGAAGAAAACTTTTAAGCCACCGCTGTAAAAGGCTGTCTTAAAAAGCTTTTCTTTCTCAAATATGTGACCGAATTTTTCATCCAACTCCGCCGAATAGATTACATACCTTTCTCCCTTTTCTTTAGCCTCTTTCAAGGCAATGGATGCCT
The DNA here is from genome assembly GCA_030550315.1 of Thermotogota bacterium. Lineage (GTDB taxonomy): Bacteria > Thermotogota > Thermotogae > Thermotogales > Fervidobacteriaceae > Fervidobacterium_A. Next base: position 14,192 of record JAUQPP010000030.1, read on the forward strand.
TTCTCAGCACCTCATCGTATCTATCGGTTTCGAATATATACACGCCGAGTGTGAAGCCTAAATTCAAGACTTCTCCGTTTACGTAGTAAGCTTGCTCTAAATGTTCGAACAGTTTTTTCAAAATTCCTCTAATTCTTTCGTTTGCCTCACGAGGAGTCCTCGCAAACCTTTCGATTAAGATCCAAAATTCATCCGAAACAGCCCTCGAAACGATGTCAGTACTTCGAACAGCTTTCGAAAGACGCTCTGAAACCCTTTTTAGAAGCTCGTCAGCAAAAGTGTGTCCCTTACTTACATTAATGTGGCTGAAATTGTTGATATCAATGAATACGACTGCGTTGTAGACGTAGACATCCTTCTCCTCTTCCAGTATACGCACCAGTTTTTTCACAAAGTATTCTCGGTTATACAACCCTGTGAGTGGATCACGCTGTAATATATTCATAGAAGTACGTAAGAACTCACGCTCAAGCTCCGTGTCAGTGTAGATGGAATAAAGAATATCACCCTCGGATGTTCCCACACGTACAACGGAGATCTCGACCTCTAAAAGTTCTCCTGTTCTTCGCCTTCTCATAGTTCGAACTCTTACCATTCCTTGTTTGAGTACCATCTCTCTTATTTTTCCAGGCTCGGACTTGAGCTCTTCTGGGACAATTAACTCCTCAGGCCTTCTCCCAAGCAATTCTTCTCTTTTGTAATCGAACATCGCTTCAAACTGTCTATTGCAGTCTATAATCCTACCATCTCCGTCCAAGATTAAGACCGCTTGGGAGACGTTTTCAAAAAGCCCTTGCAGTAAACTTGCATAGTAATCCTTGCTCTTTGAAGCTTTTATCTGCTCCGTCACATCGCGAAGTACCAACACTTTCCCAGTATCTACCGCTTCCCACCGTCTCAAAAGATATCTATCATCAACCTTTATAATATCGTTTGTATTTGAAATCAGTTCCTGGATCTTCTCCGAATTTTTCAGCAGAACTTCCCTACTGTTCAGATTCAGCATCGCTAATGCAGTGGTATTAAAATCGATTACTCGACCATCATAATCGAATACTATATATCCCTCGTCTGATTTGTCGAAGATCTCGAATCTGGAAGAAATGGTTGAAGCTTCCCACTTGTAAGTAACAAAAGTAAGTTGAGCTGTTAAGACTAAAGAACTTACGGAAAGGATAAGCAAGGGATAATTGTAATTGAGATTGAACGAAGTAAGACCAGCTCCCCAGATTATAACGCACAAAAAAAGCGTTCTTTTTAGAAGTCGAGAGCTGGTATGCTTTAGTTCGGTGATCACATCGATGACCAGGAGTATGGTAAGATATATGAGATAGAGATTGAAGTAGCTAACAAAAGCTGTTGCCTCCGGACGGTAGCTGTTGTATATATCCGAAAATTTCGCGCCAGCCCAAAATATGTTGTGAAGATCGTTTGTTAAAGCTAAAATAGTGTAAAAACCTGGCACTATGTTGACCAAAAATACGAAGTGTCTCTTCAGACGGCCTTTCATTGTAAAATCCCGAAAAGCCAGATAAACAAACGATGGTATATAAAGTAACACAACATCTTGGAATTTCTCAAACCGAAAAACGAGCTCAGGAATCTCAAATTTAAAATACTCAATCCAGGCAATTGCGAAACTTGCCACTGTTAGTATAGTTAAGCTTCTTGACAGCTTGTGGATCTTTCTATCCATGGCATACACTAAAGCGATAGAAGATAATGTTACCGCTAACACCGACAAGAATTTGTACACCAAATTCTAACCCCCCGATGCTCGTTGTCAAAACACATTATAACACAAAGGAGGTATTTTAAATGAACGAAATAGAGCTTCACAAACTTCTCCAGGGGAAAATACGAGTCAATCACGCTATGGAAGTTACTCAAGAAACACTCAAGCTTTTGTATACACCCGGTGTTGCGAACGTGGCTTTGGAATGCGCGAATGATCCATCAAAAACGTTTGAATATACAAGGAGAAAAAAACTCGTTGCCGTCGTAAGCGATGGGAGTGCAGTCTTAGGTCTTGGTAACATTGGACCTTATGGTGCGCTACCCGTTATGGAAGGAAAAGCCATGCTGTTTAAGCAATTTGGAGACCTCGATGCAATTCCGATTTGTTTGAGCACACAAGATACAAACGAAATCGTAAAGATTGTATCAAACCTGGAACCGAATTTCGGAGGGATAAACCTCGAGGATATTTCAGCTCCCAGGTGCTTTGAGATATTGAAAACACTTGACGAAAAGCTCAGGATTCCCGTTTTTCACGATGACCAACAAGGCACAGCGGTAGTTGTTGTTGCAGGATTACTCAATGCTTTAAATCTTGCTGGAAAACGCATTGAAGATGTTAAAATAGTTGTTAACGGCATCGGTGCTGCAGGATACAACATCGTAAAGCTACTTTTCGAATTTGGTGCAAGGCATGTAATTCCATGCGATGTTCATGGTATAATAAATGTGAACAACGCATTACATAAGTACCACTTGGAAATCGCGCAGCTGTGTGGTACTTTGAAACTTTCCGGAACTTTAAGAGAAGCCTTGGACCATGCGGACGTTTTTATCGGAGTATCAAAAGGAAATTTAATAGGACCTGATGAAATCAAGCGGATGAATAGAAACCCGATAGTTTTTGCCCTAGCGAATCCTGTTCCAGAAATTGACCCAATCGAAGCTTGGAGAGCTGGAGCGTTTATTGTTGCAACTGGAAGGTCAGATTACCCCAATCAAATAAATAACTTGCTCGCTTTCCCGGGTATAATGAGGTTTGCTGTCGAAAATCAGTTGAAAATCGATAATCGAGTTCTGAAACTTGCCACGGAAATCCTAGCAAATTCGATAAAACCAAAAGTAGACGAGGTATTACCAAAAGCCTTTGAACGATGGACGCATGAGTACCTTTACTTTGAGCTCACGAAGAATTTTCGAATGACTTAATTAAATTCTTTGTTGAGGTGATACGGATGAACAAAAGGTTCGTTCTAATTTTATTAATCCTTTTAATCACCCTTCAAGTGTTGTATGCGCAGCAACCTTCCGCAGGACTTCACGTTGTACTCAGTGTTCAACACTTTGCTGGACTCGAGGTTAGAACAACGGTAGGTGCTTCAGAAGTCTTTTTAACAGCGGGCATGAATGGTATATCCGCGGGTATTCGGTTTTCGTCAACTCGTATTGCAGGACTTTACATCAGCCCAAACTTACTTATCGATTATAGTCAAAAAGTTTCTTTCGGCTTTTTAGTTGGATGGAGAACAAAGTTGAAAGAGCTTGCGGGGGCGGAGTTCTTTCTCCAAGGTGGCGTGGGAGGACTCTTGGACAATGTAAAACGCGTTGCCGATTTTGGAGTTGCGTGGAAGTTTTAGAACTTTTCTACTGATTTGAGCTATAATCATGACTGGAGGAGATGTTCAATGCTCAAAGCTTTGCTTCCAGCTATGGTTAACGCGGTTGCCGTCGTTATCGGAAGTAGCGCTGGTCTAACATTGCGAAGGGGAATTTCGCAGAGGTTTAAGGTGATCCTCTTTTTTTCGGTTGGCTTGGCAACACTTGGTATTGGCATCAGGATGGTTATTGGAGCAAACAATTTTTTGGTCGTCCTTTTCTCGATGGTAATCGGTGGGCTAATTGGCGAATGGCTGAACATCGAGCAAAGGTTGAAAGCTTTCGGTGATAAAATCCAAGAGGGTGATTTTTCGACAGGCTTCATAATGGCCTCGTTACTTTTTCTAGTCGGGCCAATGACAATCGTTGGTTCTATCACTGCAGGCTTGAAGGGTGATGGGGAAATTATATACACAAAGTCGATTCTTGACTTTGTTTCGTCTATTGTGTTAAGTTCCACCTACGGTCTTGGTGTTATGCTCTCAGCCTTATCGGTCTTGATTGTTCAAGGAGGCATTACGTTACTCTCTGGACTGCTCAGTTTTCTAACAAAACCGGAGTACTTAAACGATTTAGTAGGGGTTGGAGGGTTGCTCGTCCTTGGAATTGGTCTACGGATACTCGAAATAAGGGATACTAAGGTAGGAAACTTTCTCCCAGCCTTACTAGTAAGTCCACTTCTGAGTTTTTTGAACAGCACTTTACAAAAGTAAACATAATCACAAAAAAGAAAGGGCGTTACCAATGGCAACGCCCTTTTTGATGTGTTGCAGAAAAAGTGGAAAAACTTCAGCCTTCAACGATTATGTCCTTTGAACCCTCCCACAAACCATGGATGTTACAGTAAGAAAGTGCAATAAGTTTTGCGTTGCTTTCCAATTTGATCTTCGCCTTGATGTAGGGTTCCTCAAGTGTAGGTGAGAATTCGTACCTACCGATTCTGAGAATGTACGGGGCACCTTCCGGCATCGCGTACAGTTCTATCCATGCAATGTGGTGCTCGACAAGGTTTGGATGTGGTATTTCTTTCCCAACACAAACCTCAACTTCGAACCATTCACCTTTTTTTACTTTTTCAGGAGCTTCGATAACAGGAACATGTTTTTCCGCTTTAAAATCAGCGCTTTTGATGTAATCACCAATCACGAAAATCACCCCCTAAACTCGACAAAAGAAGACTTCGGAGCTCCGCAAACAGGGCACTTTTCCGGAGCTTCATTTTCGGTGGTGTACCCACATACTGGGCAAATGTAGATTCTCTCAGCATCGTAATCCTTTCCCTCAGAAGCAAGTTTCAAAGCTTTTTTGTACATCTCCGCATGAATCTTCTCAGCTTCGAGGGCATAATAAGTTGTGATTTGAGCTTCTTTTTCCCCCTGAAGCTTTGCTGTTTCGTTGTAAACTGGGTACATTTCCTCAATTTCGAAAGTTTCGCCTGCTATACAGGAACTAATATTCTCCTGGATCCCACCGAGCTTTTTTAATGCTTTGAAATGATTCTTGGCGTGTACGTATTCTGCATAGGCTATTGCACGGAAAGTATTGGCAAGATTCTTCAGGCCGTTCTTTTCCGCCTCCTCAGCAAAGATCAAATACTTCATGTGAGCCATGGACTCGCCCGCAAAAGCATCTTCGAGAAACCTTTTCGTCATCTCTCTCATCTTATACACCTCCTTGGTGGGTAGAAAGGGTTCCAACAAATTTTGTGTTACCTGATCCCCAATCCTTTTAAGCAGTTTTCGCAAATGCCAACCAGCGTTAGTTGCACATGCTGGATTTCGTGGCCGTTGACCTTAGAAATCTGCGGAAGCTCAACATCGAGCATTACGTCGTAAACTTTCTGGCACCTGTGACAATAGAAGTGATGATGACCTTCCTGGACAAAATCGTAACGAATCGCATTAGGTGTGATTATAACCTTCACAATCCCAGCTTGAGCTAAAACTCTGAGAGTGTTGTAAACAGTCGCTCGTGATAGCACGGACAATCTTTCTTCTTTCTTGAAATGTTCGTATATCTCCTCAGCTGTTGGATGCGTCTTTGTATTCATCAAATATTCCATTATCTCGACCCTGTGCACAGTAGGCTTAACACCTTTCTGTTTCAACAGTTCGCTAGCCTTCATCTTGTCAACCTCCTTCCCTAAGATTTCATCTTTGATTAAATCCAATCTTATTATATCATGAAGTTGATAAAATGTTCAAGATAAATTTTTGTCGAAATTTTCAACCAATTTATAGAAATTCTCGGCTCTAAAACCCCGCATTTTAATGCACGGATACAGAGCCGTTTTGTTAATTAAACACTGTGTGGTATAATTCTTTTAGTACATCTCAAAGTGTGGTGATGTGTTTGAAACA
>JAUQPP010000095.1 GCA_030550315.1 Thermotogota bacterium
CGATAGAGGGTTATTTAAAGGTTCTTTTGCGCTTTTAGTTCTGCTTTTTTCTACGATCTTCGGATATAGAGTAACTTTCGTTGTGGAAGTCCCCACTTACACGCCCGATGATGCTGAAGTTTTCATAGCTGGGAGTTTTAATGGTTGGAATCCTGCCGATGAGCGGTATAAGCTCCACAAAGAAGGTTGGTACTACGTAGGTGTGTTTGAACTTTCGGGACCGGTAGAGTTCAAGTTCACAAGGGGTTCATGGGAGACTGTCGAGAAAGGTTCGCGTGGTGAGGAAATAGCGAACCGCGTTTTGGAAATTCAAAATGACATGGAAGTCAGCTTTGTTGTGATGCACTGGAGAGATTTTGTTGAAAAGGGGAAGGCTGGGATGAGAAGAACTTACACTGGAAATATCAAGCTGATTGAAAACTTCTATTCTCCTGAGCTTGGAAACTGGAGAAACATCATCATATATCTACCCCCAGATTATGAAAACTCCACGGAGCGCTACCCTGTTTTGTACATGCACGATGGTCAGAATGTATTTGACAAGTCAACCTCGTTCAGTGGCATAGAATGGGAAGCGGATGAATCTGCCGAACGATTGATAAGGGAAGGAGCTATAAGGCCAATTATTATTGTCGGCATTTATAACACGGGAGTTGAGAGGAGGAACGAATACTCCCCGTGGGTTGATGAAAGCTACGGAGGTGGTAAGGGAGATTTGTACGCAAAGTTTATCGTCGAAACACTCAAGCCGTACATCGATACAAATTTCAGAACACTGCCAGACCGGGACAACACGGCTATTTGTGGGTCATCCTTGGGTGGATTAATCTCTTTGTACACCGGGTTAAAATACAACGGCGTTTTTTCAATGCTTGGTGTCATGAGTCCTGCGTTTTGGTTTGCGAACAAGAAGATATTTGACTACGTAAAAGAAAATGAATTCCAATATCCGACGAAGATTTACATGGATGTTGGAACTGCAGAAGGGTCCAATCCCGAGGTATACCTCTTCGATGCCAGAAGCATGTACAAATTGCTTCAGACCAAGCAAAATGTTGATTTGTTGTATTTGGAAGACAGGAACGCACCACACTCTGAAATTGCGTGGGCAAGGAGGTTCCCCGAATTGTTGATGTTCTTCTTTGGAAAGGAGTGATAAGACCGTGAAAAATTTGAAATACTTCGTTATTTTCATGGTTTCCTCAGCCACTTTTATATTGGCCTGGAGTGGTCATGAGGCGTACACTTACTTGGTTGTGAGATCGCTACCTATTGATGTTGACAAACTCATTCCGATTACACATTACACCTATCAGGAGTCCAGGCTTTACAATGAAAAGTACTATTACACAGAAGATTTCGCTGGCACAAGGAAGTTTTTCGATGACCTCGGTGACGGTGTTTTTCCTCCTGACCCCGAACCAGTTGACGGTAAAATCCCGATTTGGCAGATACTGACCATTTACGCACAATTCCCGGATTTTGGTATGGACGAGGGGTTGAACTTGTCGCCACTCCAAACGTTGATTGGTAACAGTCAAGGTGTACGGCACATGCGATATAAACTTGGACCGATTGAAGCGTTTGAAGGTGACCGGTCGTTTGCTTACTTTTTAAACATGTCCCGTGAGGCATTCAAGAAATGGGATGAGTACTGGGGTTACAGGTTCCTGTCTTATGCTGTACACTACCTTGAAGATCTCTTCCAGCCTTACCACAATTTGCCCGGAACGCTCTGGGAAGTGCTTAACGGCTTGTTCGACAAGAAAGTCATGAAGGTGCTCAACAACGCACACTACACCTATGATAATTATTTATTGTTCCTTATTTACTACTCCAGACACGCGGAGGATTTTAGAGAGATTATTCGTCGAACTGAACCGAGATTTATATGCAAAGATCCTGGAAAACTCATCTACGAAGTTGTAATGTATGGATACTACAAATTTTCGGAAGTTCACCGGGAAGTTAAAAGCGCGTTCTCCGGTATTTTAGAAACGAGAGTTCCGTCAATGGACGATTTCAGAAGGCTTGAGAATGAGGGGAAACTGGACAAACTTCTTAAAATCACACTCGACATTGTTCAAACAATGACAGCTGTTTTGAAGGGATTCCTAATTACGGAGATTAGTAAACTGGTTCAAGCTTCTTGACAAGACTGAGGTTGAAAGGAGGTACTGATATGAAGAACTGGAGTTTCCTTTGGAAGATCTTGCTCGTGGTAATTTTATTAACCGGTGCACTCGTGGTAGTGGGGGTTATCTCGGTGCTGGTGCTCCGCTCGAGCATTATAAGTGACACGATGGCACACCTCAAGACGATGGCAGATGGGAATGCCGACAGCTTTTTGAACTTTATCTCCGGTTACACTCAACTGATTGATTTCCTCTCCAACGATGCAAACGTAAAAGGTGTTTACAAAAACGAGTACGGGGAAGAAGAATGGATGAAAAAGTTATTCCACAGTATCCTGAAGAGTTATCCGAACGTTATGTACGTGTACGCAGGGCTCAAGGATAAACGCATGTACCTCGTTCCTGAAGAACAACTTCCTGAGGGATACGATCCAACCACTCGACCTTGGTACAGGGAAGCGGTATCCTCTCCCGGAAAGGTCATCATCACGAAGCCTTATCCGGATGCTGCTACAGGAAAGTTGGTCGTAACAGTTGCGAAGACTATCCAAACCGATGAGGGAATCGTCGGTGTTGTGGCACTCGATTTTGATATCTCTGTGTTGACAAAGCTCCTCCTTGAAAGGGGTAAGGAGCTCGGTTACATGAACGCAGTGGTAGCGGAAGATGGGACGGTACTACTTCACAGCGACGAAAAGCTTGTCGGAAGGAACGTTAAAGACACAGAATTTTTCCAAAAGTGGCTCACAGGACCTGAAAGTGGAGTGTTTGGTTATACCTACAACAACGCCAGGAGGGTAACAGGTTACAAGCGCATGCCCAACGGCTGGATATTTGCAACCCTTATCCTTGAGAAGGATTTGATGGGAAAGGTTAATCAAGTTAGTCTCCTACTTACAACGATAATTTCAATTGCTGCAATCGTTGCATTCCTCGTAGCTTTGTTCATTATAAGGATTTATGTTACGAAGCCTTTGAAGGAACTTGCTTCAACAGCTGAAAAGATTGCCAGTGGTGACTTGACCGTTAAAATAAGTCTTGAAAGTAAAGACGAGTTAGGTAAACTTGCCGACGTTTTAAACGCTATGATACAGTCTCTTAGAGAAATAGCCAACAGAATTATTAACGATTCGGGTGTTGTTAAACAAGAAGCCTCACAAGTTGCCGCCGTTTCTGAGGAGGTCAGTGCAACGGTTGAAGAACTCACCGCACAAGTTGAAAGTGTTAATTCGAACGTGAACAATGCTTCAGCCGCGATTGAAGAACTTACAAGTGGTATAGAAGAGGTTGCTGCGAGTGCACAGAACGTTGCGAACGCGTCCCAGAAACTTAGCGAGGAGGCCAACAAGGTTTCGGCACTTGCAACCAACGGTCAGAAGGCTATACTCACTATTGCGGACATTATTAACCAGACCAAAGAAAAGGCCAACGGCACGTACCAAACGGTGGAAAGGTTATCGGAGAGTGCAAAGAACATAGGGGAAATAGTCGATACGATTAACTCGATAGCAGAGCAAACGAACTTGCTCGCGTTGAATGCGGCGATAGAGGCTGCCAGAGCTGGAGAGGCTGGTAGAGGATTTGCGGTTGTTGCTGATGAGATAAGGAAGTTGGCTGAGGAGAGTAAACAAGCAACGCAAAACATAGCGAACATATTGAGGGGTATACTGGACGAGAGTTTGAAAGCAAGTGAGGCAACACGGGAGACCGTGGATATAGTGAACAGGGCAACAGAGCAAGCGAATTTGGTGAGTGGACAGTTCCAGGAGATACTGGACAGTATAGTCAGGG
>JAUQPP010000096.1 GCA_030550315.1 Thermotogota bacterium
GGAAAAATGCAGTACTCATGCTTGAATTTTGTTACTTTAATGGCTGTTGTGGAAAAAATAACGCAAAAGAGTTTTGACGAATACGTGTCGGAAATATTGGACTTACCGAACACCACGTTCCGTCCTAAGGACGTTCAATGTTGTGCACCTACGAGTGAGAGGGAAGGAAAAAGGTTGAGAGGTGAGCCGGACGACGAGATTGCTTATTATCTTGGGGGAGTTAGCGGCAACGCCGGGTTGTTTTCAACGGCACGGGACATCCACACGTTTGTTGTCCGGTTGTTGAAAGGTGAATATGCTTCTAAGAAGATTGTACGTTATTTTACTCAAACGATAGTAACTGACTCGAGCGACCCATCAATGAAGAGACATATAGGTTGGATGGCTCCTGTAAAAGGTGGAAGTGCTGGTGATTTTGCGGACGAAACAATGTTCGGGCATACGGGATTTACCGGTACCAGCCTTTGGATTACCAAAGACGGGTTACACGTAATATTCCTAACGAACAAGGGTTTCATTAATCGCTGGGATGATAGAATTCAGAGAATAAGGATTTTGTTGCACAATGCAATTTTCGGACAATTATTGGAGTGAAGATTATGAGTTCTACCTTTCGAAAGTCATTATCAAAGCTTTGGGATTGGAAACAGTTTCTTAACAAGCTGGATTGCTTAGAACATAACATCCTCGGTCTAATGTCTGGAACCTCAGCGGATGGCTTGGATATTGCAAATGTACGATTCATTTTTGATGGTGATTTTAAATATGAGGTCCTAAACGTTGCATCAGTTCCGTACGAGAGTGAAATCAGGGATGCGATTTTACAGGCATACTCAAACGAGACAGGCAGCGTTGAACATTTGACAAAGCTTAATTTTGAGCTCGCAAGGTGGCATGCACGTGTAATAAAGAAACTTGGATGGGAATTTGACATTATAGCCTACCACGGACAAACGGTACATCATCTTCCATCGCACGGAGCAACTTTTCAAATAGGCGAGCCTGACATACTTGCCGTGGAGCTTGGATGTCCGGTTATATTTGGATTTAGAACGAAGGATGTTGCGCTTGGTGGACAAGGAGCTCCAATAAGCGCGTATTTTGACGCGTACTTTTTTTTGAAGGAACCCTCCACGGCTGTTTTGAACATTGGCGGTATCTCAAACGTAACCGTACTGACTTTCACTGGTCAAATTTTAGCCTTTGACACAGGACCAGGAAACTGTCTGATCGACATGTACGTAAAAGAACATTTTGGTTTGACGTTTGACCTCGATGGAAATCTCTCTCGCAGAGGAAAAGTAAACTCAAGATTGTTAGATTACCTTACTGAATCAATTTCAACGTACATAACCATGCCACCACCTAAAACAACAGGTAGGGAGTTGTTTAGCTCAAAATTTCTAAGGAAAGTAGAAGATACTTTCGGAACCATCTCAAAATCGGATTTTTTGAGAACTCTAGTTTCCTTCACTGCTCGTACGGTTTCTCAGAATCTTCGGTTATACGCACCCCATGTGAAAAAGCTTGTCGTCTTCGGAGGCGGTGCGCATAATTTGACCCTTCTTGAGGAGATAGCACTGTGTGGATACGAAATTGAAGTCCCGAGCAAAAATGAGGTGGATTTTCGGGAAGCCATAGCCATTGCATTCCTTGGAGAGCTTTTTATCAAGGGGTATGCTTTTGAACAGACTGTTACAGGGGCGAAGATTCCTGGAATTTTAGGAAAACTTGCGATTCCTCGGTGAATCGTGAGTAAGACTTTGTATTGGGAGGTCCTTCGCATGTCAGAAAACTTTGCAACTATTCAGGAAATCCGAAGACTTCCGGAGTTACTCGTTAAATTAAGAAATTACGAAAAATTTAGGTTCTTCAAAGATAGCTCATACGCAATCGTTGGATGTGGAAGTTCGTATCATCTTGGTTTAATCGTATCGGAAGTTGGAAAACATTTTGGTTATCAGATTGAAGCCTACACCTCTGGAGCTGCACTGAGCCGTAAAAGGGTGTACGATAAGTTGAAATCATTCAACACAGTTCTTTTTGTATCCAGGACAGGTCAGACATCCGAAACAGTACGCTTGGCGGAAATGTTAAAAGGAACCGTTCGAACTATAGGTGTTTCATGCGCAAGTAAGAGCCCACTAAGTGAGGTAGTTGACTTTGCGGTTGACTTTGGCTTCATGGCTGAAGAATCAGTTGTTATGACTTCAAGCTTCTCTGCGCTGCTTGCGTTTTTTATGGGAGGGTTTGAAGAACTCAGAGAACAGGTAAGTTGCGTTCTAGAATCTCCTGAAAAAGTTGCAAGGAATTTGTGTCAGTTTGAAGAAAATGTGAGAAAGATTAACTATCGATGCAAGAACCATTTCGTGTTTCTTGGCTACGATCACAATTTTTTCGTTTCAAAGGAATCTGCCTTGAAAGTTCGGGAACTCTCACTGTTGCCAACCGAATACAACGAACCTCTTGAATTTCGTCATGGACCGGTTGCCGCTTTGAGTTCTAACACTCACGTAGTTATTTTTGGAGCTGAAAGTAAACTTGAAGATGGTTTGACAAAGGAATTACTTGACAGGGGGGCAAGTGTTGAGGTTCTGCTGCCCAGTGAGGAAGGAATTGTGTTTGACCTTATGATATATCCCTCTTACGCGCAATTTCTTGGCTACTACCTAGCCATTTATCGTGGTTTAAATCCAGACAAACCACAAGGACTCGTAAAGTCTGTCCAGCTTGATATTTGAACCTTTCGCAAGGGGAGTGAGATTAATGATTCTTGAAGATGTTCTAATAGTGGATCCTGTCGACGGAGAATACGTTGGAACTGTTGAATTTGATGAAGTAATCCACAAGGTTGTTAAGACTAACAAATCTAACTATAGAGCGATACTGATGCCTGGGTTCGTGGACCCTCACATCCACGGAATTCGCGGAATAGATACAATGAGAGCGACAAAGAAAGAATTTGAGATGTTCAAAGAATATGAGGCACTAGAAGGTGTCTGGTATTTTTTACCAACTACAGTGACTGCCCCATTAGAAGCGATTCCGCATGCGAAATTACCTGATGGAATGAAGTTACATATCGAGGGACCTTTTATAAGTGCTAAACGTAAGGGAGCACATAATGAAATTTATTTGATGCCACCATCGAACAAGCTTTTCGATGTCATCCCAGCCGAGAAGATAGCCATGGTAACCGTGGCTCCAGAGCTTGAAGGTTTCGACGAATTTGCAAAATCGTGTCGGGAAAAAGGTATCATCGTTTCTCTTGGACATTCAGACGCGACCTTTTCTCAAGCGCGGGATGCGTACGAGAAAGGAACTAGGAGAATAACACACTTTCCCAACGCGATAAGTAGTCTGCATCATAGAGAACTCGGACTTGTTGGCGCTGGATTGTATTTCGATTTCATGGTGGAAGTTATACCAGATGGTGTCCACACATCACCTGAGTTCATCGAACTTGTGTTCAAAATTAAAGGACCCGACAAACTGCAGATTATTACCGACAGTATTTCAGCAACCGGTTTGGCTGATGGGAAATATCACCTCGGAGATCTAGAAGTTTTTGTTGAGGATGGGAAGGCTAAATTAAACAATGGTACTATTGCGGGTAGTACCCTGAGATACAGCCAGGCCATCAAGAACTTTGCGCGATTCACGAAGTGCTCCTTGCGCGATCTGGTAAAAGTTTCATCGTATAACGCATGTCTGGAACTTGGATTGAATGGTGGACGTATTGTAGAAGGTTATCCTGCTAAACTCATCTTAACTAATGAAAACCTTGACATTGTGAAAATTTTCAACTTCTAAATTAAATCTTCCCCACTGGTGCCAGGTAAACCACAAACTCATCGGTCCCATCCACAAGCAGAAACTTGTCCATCAAGTCCTGCGAATAGG
>JAUQPP010000003.1 GCA_030550315.1 Thermotogota bacterium
AAATTACCGAATAAACATGTTTATCAAAGTCCCATGCGTAGATTCCAGAGCCGATGAATATAAGCTCGTAGTCGAGTAATTTCTTTGCTTCAATTTTTGAAAGTTCCAAGCATTCGCACTTTAACTCATCCGCGATCGCTTCCGCAATCTTTTTCGTGTTTCCAAGATGCTTTGAAGTGTACGTTACTATGCAACGCATATCCCCGTCTCCCCGGGAAAAAGGTAAATAATCAGATGTCATCTTGCACATCCAAGTAGTAGTCTATGAGTTCGTCTTCCTTGAAGAAAATCGAAGATTCTCTAAGATAATTTTCCTCACTATCACTCGCATGGATTAGATTTTTCGTTACCGTAAGTGCAAACTCTCCGCGAATAGTACCCGCCTCCGCTTTTAGAGGGTCTGTGGCACCAACTATATGACGGACCATCTCAACCACTCTTGGAGCTTCAAGTACGAGAACCACAACAGGACCACTGATCATAAATTACAAAATTTCGTTGTAAAACGGCTTACCTCTATGGGGTTCGTAGAGCTTTTCCGCTTGCTCTCGAGTCATTCTCAAGAACTTCATCCCCACTATTTTTATTCCACGTTGTTCAAAACGCTTAAGAATTTCTCCGATTAAGCCTCTTCGAACGGCGTTAGGTTTGAGTATTATAAAAGTTCTCTCCACGAGAGCACCTCCAAGTACTTAAAGTTAGTTGAAAGTGCGCTGAGAACCTCGTCCATCTCATTTTTTGGGTACTTTGTCAAAACATACGTTCTTGTCTGGTTACTCGATGAATCCTGAGCAAGGCAACGCAATTTAAGCACATCCCCTACGTATTCAGGAAAAAGTCTTTCACCGCACAATTCGTTCCGAGGAGTTTCAAGGCCACCTACCAATTTTTGGATCTCGATGCTGTGTTTTTTTGAAAATAAACTTATCATTGCTGCTTGGATTGCAAACGTGACCTTCGGATGTCCAGGAAAATGTTTGTTAAGTTTTTCTGTTATCGAGAATGCTTCATCTGTGCTAGTATGTTCGACTAAACTTCTGTACTCCTCTATAACCCCCATGAATATCTTGTAGTTTTCTCCTTTTTTACGTATTGGAAGAATCGCACCTATCCCTGAGAAACCGTCTTCTTCGAGTCTCAAGACAATGTACTCGTAATCTTCGACTTTTGAGATGTTGTAGAAAAATTTCATTAGAATTCCCCTCCACCTAGTAATTTTAAGTAGACCTCTGCTGCAAGGTCTGAATCGTATTTGTTAATTTCTGTGAGAATTTCTTTCTGCTCGTCAGGACTTTTCGTTTTCAGCAAGTCCAAAATCTCCGTTGACGTGATAGTTCGATTCTTGACACGCTCGTAAATCTCGGAAATGGAGAGTTCCGCTCCAAATTTTTCTTCTTCTGCTTCTTTGCTAGTACTTTGAGGACTTGGAAGCTCGATTCTTTCTCCTTCGAGCTCGGAACTTTCGGTGCTGGCTGGTGAAGTTTTGGCTACAGAGGTTTTGATTGGCATACCTATTGGGGTGTAGCCTATGACCGTTTGCGAAGCAATTTTCTTCCAAGTTGGTGCAACGTCCCGACCACCCGTAAGATTTTTACCATCTTTAACAAGGAGGAACAGATACTTACCGTCTCCACCAACAAACCAAGCATTATTCTCGGCCGTTCCAGTCTTTCCATATATCGTGCGGCCTGGGAGATACGCTGATTTCCCAGTTCCCATCGAAACCACCTTTTCCAGAACTTGAAGTGTGAGAATTGATGCTTCAACTGGAGTGCGTGCATCGAATCCTTTCGGATTATGCACAATATTGAGAACTTCCGGTCGGTAAGAGTAGTAGTAAACTCCGTTTTTGTCGCGTACGTACTCTATTATCCTCGGACGGACGACAATGCCACCATTGAATATTGGTTCATATCCCTTTGCTACATCAACAAGGGACGTCTCTATCGTACCAAGGGAGATTGTTGCATCGTTTGGATAAAAACCGTCCACCATCAAAACATTTTGTATAAAGTGTTTCACCTTATTTTGACCAAGTTTCATAAAGAGGTTAACCGAAGGAACATTTCTCGAATAAACAAGGGCATTTTCAACGGTAACAGCTTGCCAAAACTCTTCGTCAAAGTTCTTCGGTTCCCATTTCCCAATTTTGATGGGTTTATCTTCGAGTATGTCGTTCTTGTTCCAACCGGCCATGAATGCGAGGTAGTAATAATATGGCTTGACGACGGAACCTATTTGCCTTCGCCCTTCAAAGATTCCCAAGCCGTAGGCTGCTTTAATACGACCTGTTGTGTGTTCGACGATGAGACCTGCCATGGTCTTTTTGTCGATGTTTTCCATCAAAAGTCTTTGCATGCTTCGGTCAAGTGTTGTTCGTACTCTAAAACCGTTCCTTAAAAGCGCAAGGTCAAACCCAAGATCTTTTAGATCGGTAACGATCATCCAGAAAAGGTCGACATCTAGGTGTTCCTTGGCTTCTTCATACGGGAGGATTCGCTCCTTTCCAAGGGATTCAAGGTACCTTTGATACTCCTGGTCATTAATAATATCGGCTTCCTTCATTTTATTCAAAACGGTTTTCGTGAACTGAGTGTTTAAGTCCCTCAAAGGGTTAGCCTTTTCTGGGGACCTGAGCGTTGCCACAAGCATGGCGATTTCCAATGGCGTCAGCTCGTCGATGGACTTCCTAAAATAATATCTTGCTGCTGCTGGGAAACCGTAAATGCCGTTGCCGAGGTATACTGAATTGATATACATCTCGAGTATCTCTTCTTTTGAATACTTTTGCTCGAGCCACAGTGCAATCATAACTTCTTTGAGTTTTCTGCGCCATGTTCGTTCCGTTGTTAAGTACAATGTTCGGGCAAGTTGTTGTGTGATAGTACTACCACCCTGAATCTCATCTGTTGTTATTATGACAAAAAGAGAACGCAATATTCCCTTAAGATCAATACCGCTGTGTTTGTAGAATCTCTTATCTTCCGAAGCAATCACTGAATCTTTTAAGATTTGAGGTATTTCGTCGTAATCTCTCCAAACGGTTTTCGGTGAGTAGAGTAACGTTCCGTCGGAGTATTCTATGATAAGTCCGGATGGTACTTTGTTTTCAGGAGCTTCAAGTTCAGAAGTGATTCGGTTGTACAAAATCAGTGGGAGGTTGTACGCCGCTACGAAGGCGATTATTGAGAGCACCAATACCGTGGGAACAATAAATTTCATTGATCGAACCCTCCAAGCTCAGTAAGTATTTCTTCCACACAAGTCCATTTATGTTTTTCCCAATTGTGAACCCACCAATTGAATCTTTTCCGACGACCCTGTGACAGGGGAAATACAAAGGTAGTGGGTTAGCTGCGAGTGCAAAACCAACTACGCGAGGGCTAATTTTCAGGTTTTTACCGATGTCTCCATACGAAATTATTGTACCATACGGAACATTTTCTCTCAAGTATTCAAGGACTTTTCGAAACACAGGGCCTAAGTTGTACGATACAGGGAAACTCAGCAGAGTGATTTCACCTCTCAAATAAGCTCGTAGCTGCCGAGTAAAGACATTGTCACCCCTTTCCTCCAAACGGTCAGTACTGAGAACTATTCTGATGCAGCTATCCTCTACAGAGTGGACGATAATACTACCTATTTCACAACTAACAACGGAAATTGTCACCTTTTCCGTCAAAAGTGTCACCTTCCTTTGGAATGTTAACGTTGATTTAATCTCTGCGTTGTAGTAGAATTTAAACGAAAGAAAGCATTGAACCTCGGATTCTTTAAACAAGGAGCGGTTATTATGGACCTCAAGGACTACCTAGAGAATGTTACCATAAAACGCAGTGAAAACAAAAGGGAGAGTTGGGACGAATACTTTAAGAAAATAGCAAAAATCATCGCTGAACGTTCAACGTGTACACACAGAAAAGTTGGGGCTGTTATTGTTAAAGATAAGCGAATACTTGCAACGGGTTACAACCAACCGCCATCGGGTTTTCCACATTGTGATGAGATAGGTTGCATACGTGACGATTTGGGAATTCCATCCGGGAGGAACCAGGAGATCTGTTACGGGCTCCATGCCGAACAGAACGCACTTATGCAGGCTGCCAAGTTTGGGATATCCACAGAGGGAGCGACAATGTACGTGACCCACAAGCCATGTTCTGTTTGTGCCCGGCTAATAATAAATGCCGGTATTAAGAGAGTTGTATACATAGAAGGTTATCCAGATCCGCTGACAGACTTTTTCTTCGGAAAATGCGAAATAGAAGTCGAAGGTGACGAGAATCGGTAACAAGGATGAATTGAGGAGGTGTTTTGTTTGAAACGAGATACACTGATCCAATATCTCAGGGCGGACAGGTGGCCAACTGTATGGTGTCCGGGATGTGGTAACGGAATAATATTGAAAAGTTTTCTTGAAGCGTTCAGCCAAACGGGATTAAAACAAGAAGAAACGGCTGTCGTTTCAGGAATAGGTTGCTCGTCCCGAGCAACAGGTTACATAGATTTCAACACCCTTCACACCTTACACGGAAGGGCTATAGCTTTTGCAACAGGAGTAGCACTCGCAAGACCGGATTTCAAAGTTGTCGTTATGGGTGGAGATGGGGACATAACAGCCATCGGTGGGAACCATTTCATACATGCTTGTCGAAGGAATATTAATATGACGATAATTATATACAACAACATGATATACGGTATGACCGGCGGACAACATTCTCCAACAACTCCTGGAGGAAAAGTAGCTGGTACGATGCCGTATGGAAATGTGGAAGACCAATTTGATGTTGTAAACCTTGCGCTCGCAGCCGGTGCTACGTACGTGGCTCGTTCAACTGTGTATCATTACCAACTGAGTGTTAAGTACATAAAAGAAGCGCTTCTTCATAAGGGAACCTCTGTTGTGGAAATCATGAGTAATTGTCATACCTACTATGGTAGGTACAACAACCTTAGGGAGCCATGGCAGATGCTTGAATATTTCAAGGAAAACTCAGTAATGAAGGACAAAGCTGAGAAGATGTCTTCGGAAGAACTTGTGGGAAAGATTGTCATTGGCGTTTTCAGAAAGGACGACTCGAAGCAAGATTTTTACACCCGTTACAGGTTGACTTACGCTAAGGGGGAGTCTAAATGAAGAGGCCATTTTCCATAAGAATAGCGGGAATCGGAGGTCAGGGCAATCTTTTAGCCGGATACGTTCTCTCAAAAGCTTTTGTGCTCGCTGAAAAATACGTGATTCAAACTCAAAATTACAGTGAGCAAGTACGTGGAGGGCCAAGTTACTGTGATGTCTTAGTCTCAGACGAACCAATACTCTATCCTCGTGCTGTTCTTTTCGATACACTTATAATCATGCATCCATCGATGGTCAGCCATGGAAAGCTTGTGGCAACGAACGGTATCATAGTATACGACAATACATACATTCCAGATTTACCAAAAGATGTGAAAAGGATAACAAAGAGAATCATCGACGTTCCGGCCAGTAGAATTGCGATTGAGAAGTTCAACAACGTGATGGTATCTAATATGATACTTTTGGGCGCGCTTGTCAAATCCACCGCAATCGTACCTTTCGAGATTCTTTACGATGCCGTTCGCGAGGAAGTAAATCCCAAGTATTACGATCTTAACGTGGAGGCGATAAAGCTTGGCGCAACACTCACGGACAAGCTTTACAAGCCGAGAATTGAAAGAAAAAGAAAAAGAACGATCGGTTTTGAATGATATTGGCTCAGGCAGTTTAACCGAGTCCTTCTCTCACGCGATAGATGGGATAGTTGAATCGATCCTTTCGGAGCGAAACCTCAGGATCCATTTTGCGATAGGTTTGGTGATATTAGCAACCACCTTTTTTCTTCCCATCCCCAGGGAAGACCTCCTATGGGTAGTGTTCGCTGTTTTCTTTGTGATATGGTCCGAGCTTGTGAACACCATCGTCGAACATCTGATGAACCTATACAGTTCCGAATTTCATCCTGTGATTAAGATAATAAAAGATGTGAGTGCAGGTGTTGTCCTATGGGCTTCTCTTTTTGCCGTTACTGTAGGGATTATAGTTTTCGGGGGGTTAATGTTCAACTGGAGCTTGGAAGTTGGAAAGGTTTTTGCTATAATATCTACAGCCACGTTTCCCCTACTAAGTATTAAGGTGGTGAGAAATTGGAAAATGAAAAAATAAAGGTAATGATAGTCGATGATTCTCCCTTCATGAGGATGATACTTAAAGATATTATCGATCAACAACCTGACATGAAGGTTATCGCAATTGCGAAGGACGGTATGGAGGCAGTTGAACTCGCATTGAAGCATCGTCCCGATGTAATAACGATGGACGTTGAAATGCCAAAGCTCAATGGCATCGAAGCGGTCAAGGAGATTATGAAACGAGCGCCAACGAGGATTATCATGGTCAGTAGCCTCACAGAAGAAGGTGCGGAGATCACGTTACTTGCATTGGAACTTGGTGCCGTTGATTTTGTTACTAAGCCGTCTGGTAGCGTATCGATGGACTTCAGAAAAATGGCACCTGAGCTCATTCAGAAAATTCGTGATGCGATTAAGATAGGTGTGAATCAGTTGCTTTCTAGGAGAAAACCGGTTAGTGGATTAAAAGTGAGGACGATTGTCTCCGGAAAGATCGTTGTTATCGGTTCCTCAACAGGCGGGCCACGCTCGTTGGACTTGGTGATTCCTCCACTGCCGAAAGATTTTCCAGCTCCTATTTTAATTGTTCAACACATGCCTCCTGGTTTTACTAAATCACTTGCTCAAAGGTTGGACAGGATATCAAACATCTCTGTCAAGGAAGCCGAAGATGGCGACGAGTTGAAACCAGGTTGTGCGTACGTAGCTCCTGGAGATTTCCACATGGGTGTGAAATACCAGGATCGAAAAGGGATAATCTACTTAGATAAGAGAACGGAGAAGATAAATAACGTAAGACCTTCTGTGGATTATACTCTTGATAAGGTTGCGGAGATTTACAAAGAAAACACAGTAGCGGTTATCCTGACCGGAATGGGAAGGGATGGAGCTAAAGGAGCGTTTAAAGTCAAATTTTTCAAAGGTGTCGTCATAGCTGAAAGCCAGGAAACGTGCGTTGTTTACGGAATGCCGAAGGCAGTTGTTGAGGAAGGTTACGCGGATTTTGTGTTGCCGGCGGATAAAATTCCTGAAAAACTCACCGAGCTGGTGTAAAGTACACATCAAAATAAACATCACCTAAGATTTTTAGAGGAGGGAAAAGATATGAGTGCACGCAGACTATTTCTGGTAGTTTTTGTTATTATACTCGCTCTCGCTCAACTGGGGTTTGCGACCACCTATAAAGACGTTCCAGCTAATCACTGGGCTTATGAAGCAGTTGAGCAACTGACTAAACTCGGTGTTATCAGTGGTATGCCAGATGGAACTTTTCAGGGTAACCAACCAATGACACGTTACCAATTTGCTGTGGCACTTTACAGGATGTTCAACATTTTAAGTGACAGGATCAGTTCTGTTGAGAGGCGAATTCCAACGGCGACAACAGGTCAGACATCTCAGCAGCAAGTACAAACTACAGTTCCGGCTAGCGTAGACGCTCAGCTTAAGAATTTGGCAAGCCAGATTCTTGCACTTGGAGCAGTTGACAAAGATTTGGATACAAAAATTTCGAATCTTAATGCCAGACTGGATTCGGTTATCGGTAATGTAAACACAATTCAGAGGGATCTGAACGCTTTAAAGACAAAGATGGACGATCTACAAGCTTCTTACGATGCGCTGGTTTTAAAGGTGACGGAAATCAGGTCTTTAGTATCGGTTTCACCCGCTGGCCAAAGTCTTAACAAAATTGAACAAGATGTAAACGCTTTACGCAGCGACATATCAACTATCAGAACCGATTTGACGACTCTTAGGAACGATTTGAACTCCGCTGTTCAACGCATCGTTACAGTCGAGCGAAACTTAACAACCTTGGATACGGATCTGAAAAATAGAATGAGCGCCCTTGACAATGCTCTGAAATCACTACAGAACACTGTATCAGCTCTTCAAAACCTTTCCAGCAAAGTTTCATCGTTTGAATCAACCATTAATTCACTTAGCGCACAGGTTTCGGAAATCGGCGTTTTGAAATCGAACGTGAGTGATATTCAAAAGAGAATATCGGAAATTCAGACCACCATCTCCAATATTCAGTCACTTCAGAATAAGTTAGCATCGGATATAGCAAATTTGCAAGCTAAAGATGCTGAGTTGGAAACTTCTTTGCGCAACGTTTCAAATAAAATTTCATCCATGGAAACCAATACGGATTCTCGCCTGAAAACTGTTGAGAGTAGAATAAAGAATTTAGAAGATCAGGTGAGAACACTCAACGATAGCATTGTAAGTAACGTTTACAACCTTGTGACAGACGCTATTAACCAGCAAGTTATAAAAATAACTGAGCTGGAAACGAGAGTTACGAATCTTGCTGACGATCTCGAAAATCTGAAAAAGCAATCAGAAACCTTTGCACTCAAAAAGGATGTTGACCAACTTCGCAATACAACCGAATCACAGTTGAGGCAACTCGTTCAAGAGGATGCACAGTTGAAGAACCGCATCGAACAAATTTCAGCACAGGTCTCAAACGTTGCTGAGAACGTGAAAACACAAGAATCATCGATAAAAGCTCTCGAAGAGAAAGTTTCCGCTCTGGAAGCGGAGAATGTTAAGTTGCAGCAAAGATTGAAATCGCTTGAGTCGGATCCGACAACGGGTTGGGCTCTTGTATTTGGTATTATCGGTACATTGCTTGGTACTGGCGCGTTAATTTGGTTGTACCTAATGCAACAGCCGAGCGGTAAATAAATGAGGCAATTATTATGTGAAAATAAAAAACCCGGGGTTTTTCCCCGGGTTTTATCATACCGGCATTTTGTTTTATTTTTTTGTCAGTCTCTACTTCTTGCTATAAGGACCATCCTGAGGAGCTGCATAATCGACATCAATGTTGAAGCTACGTAAGTCATAGCGGCAGCACCCAAAACTGCTTTGACACCTTTCAGCTCTTCCCTGGGCATCATCAGATTTCTTTCGAGAATCTTTACTGCCCTCCTACTGGCATCGAATTCGACTGGTAGTGTAATTATCGAGAACAGAACTACTGCGATGAACAAGAGTATCCCAAATTTTGCTAATCCCAACGCACCGGTAATTATACCGATGATGAAAAATACCCAAGCCAAGTTCGACGAGAATTGTGCAACAGGTGCTATCGCGTTTCTGATGACAATAGGAGCGTATTTCGTCGCATGCTGAATCGCATGTCCAATCTCATGCGCAACTACTCCAAGAGCCGCAATAGAATCACTGTTATACGTTGCTTGAGATAACCTAACAACTTTATGTATAGGATCGTAGTGATCCGTCAAAGTGCCGGGTACGTATTCAATCCGGACATCGTACAAGCCGGCAGCATCCAAGATAAACCTTGCAAGTTCAGAACCGGTCATACCGATTCGGGATCTCACCCTTGAATACTCAGAGAAACGACTTTGGACCATGATTTGAGCCCATAAAGCCAGTAGGAGAGCGGGGATGAGCAACACAAACGTAGGATCGTAGAAGAGCATGTTTTCACCTCCTAATACGCCAGTATTCTTCGGCAAGTATACTCATACGTACGTAGTCCCAATAGTGTCCTTTAAAATATCTTGCTTGCCTTTCTTTACCTTCCTTAATAAACCCACATTTTTCGTACACATGAATGGCTCTGTGATTATTCTCCACCACCCTAAGCCAGACTCGGTTCAAATTTAGGTATTCGAACGCATACTTGAGCATCAGCATTGTAACTTCCGTACCTATGCCTTTATTCCAATAACTCGGGTCGTAGATTGCAATTCCGTATTCGGTGCTTCTATTCACCCAATCAATGTTGTGAAACCCAGCTGTGCCTATAACCCTGCCATCAAACTCTATGACCAGAACGATATTGTTTTGGTTGATAGCATTCCTCTTTATCCATTCTTCTTCGAGAAAATTGTTGAGCGGATAAACAAGACTCAAGTACTCTTTTAACTCTTCTTTGTTAATAAGCGCAACGATTGTTTTCGAATCGTCTATCTCGATAGGGCGCAACGCGATTAATTCACCTTTAAGAATCAACTTTTGCACCTTCTTTCCCGTTCTCGATTTGGAAATTCACAATCTCTCTTAATCCCAAGGGGCGTATGTGTAAAATGCGGTGATTTTTCGTTGTTTCGTTTAGTTCCTCGCCTTTCAAAATTGTATTACACTTAAAACCTTTACCTGACTCTTGATAGACTACACGGTAAAACTTTCCATACTTATTCCAAAAATCGTCAACCGTTCCAAAAAACGTTACACAACCGTTTTTTAGCATCACAATCTTATCACAAACATCTTCAAGCTCATCATCGTCGTGAGTCACGTACACGACAAGTGCACCCTTTGATTTCAGCTCATTCACGATCCTCTTTACTATCTGCTTTGTCTCTGTATCCAAACCTTCGGCAGGTTCATCAAGAAGAAAAATTTTCGAATCTTTCAACAGGCCAACAGCGATCGCAAGTCTTTGTCTGTAGCCTTTCGAAAGTTCGACAGGCCTCTTTGAAGCAACACTATCTAAGGATACTTTCTCCACTACATCGTCTAACCTAACTGTGGATTTGTACATCAAAGAGAAGTACCATAAATTTTCCGCAACGGTGAGTTCGTTTATGAAACTGATAGATTCCGAAACGTAAGAAACAAGTGAACGATAGCTCCTGAGAATTCTGAAAATGTTCTCGTTGTTGTAAAAGATGCTTCCAGAATCCGGTTTGATCAGCGCTGCGATTATTTTTAATAGCGTGCTCTTGCCACTACCATTTTCACCTATAAGACCGACTACTTCTTGACCACGAAAGGTACATGAAATACCGTTTAGTACAGAATTCATCGTACCATTTGTTCGTAGGTACTTTGATACGCCTTTTAGTTCAATCGTGAGAAACCCGTCACTCATTGAGCAGCCACCCTTACTACGAGGTATCCACCTTCAAGCTTTATTGGACCGTAAAGTCCAAGAACTCTGCTTGGACTGATGTCTTGGTTTTGGTAAACTATCACGTAACTTTTGTCCGCACTGTTGTACGTTACTGTGAAACCTGCCGGACGTGATGAGATGTAGCCTTTGTCCAATAAGTACTGAAGAATGTCACCACTAGTTGGGGGAGTTTGCTCAAACATTAGCATCTGCATCACTGCCTGATGCAAAGTTCGAAAGTTACTTGCGACATTCACAGCTTTTGCTTGAGCTACGGCGCTCATACCCGACGGAACTGCAACAGCTAAAAGGGCACCAATAATGGACATTACAATGAGTAACTCAATAAGAGTAAATCCTTTTCTCAACCTCTCACCTCTAGGTAATGTTGGCAGGGCTCAAAGCCCCGCGCTTGAATTCATGCACGCACTGGTAACACTATGTATAAGTATCCCTCGACGTTGCGTGGATTTATCTGAAGTGGACTGAGGTTGTCGACGAAATTGAACTCTATTTCTTTCTCATCAATATGCTTGATTGCTTCGTTCAGGAACTTGGGATTGAAATTCACCACAAGATCCTCTCCATCTTTAGTTATGGGAATCGATTCTACTGCTTCACCGTACTCGGAGCTCTGGCTTGAGAGTTCCATAACATCGTCGGTGATTTTGAGTTGTACTTTTTCGTTACCGCGTTTAGCTATGACCATTACTCTCTTCAAAGCTTCAGCAAAATCGTCGGAATTCAAGATTACACGTGTCTTAAAGGCTTTGGGGAGAACGCGCTTGTAGTCTGGGAATGTTTCCTCGACAACTCTTACAACAGTTGTTATATCACCTGCATTGAAAGATACCGTTGAGTGGTCAAAAGTGATTTTAATTTCCGGTTCCGTGGTGGAGGACAGGAGTTTTTCGATTTCACGCACGCTTTTGAGAGCCAATATGAAATCGAACTCGCCGTCGATAGCTAATTTTTGCTCAGCTAAAGCGAGACGGTATCCATCACTCGCTACCAGCCTTAAAAATCCTCCGTGTGCCTCGAAATAAACACCGTTGAGGGCTTTCATTGCACTTTCATTTGACGCACAAAAGCTCACTCTGTCAAACATTTCTTCGAGGATGGAGGTGTCTATAGAGAAACTTATACCGCTGTCGTCGTATTCTATCGAAGGGAACCTCTCAACTTCCGAAACAGTGGCCAAGCTGAATTTTGATTTTCCACTCCTTATGTTTAATTTGCCGTTTGAATACTCAAACAACACTTCATCTTCGGGTAAGTTCTTCACAATATCGTCGATTAAGTCAGCATCAACAGCAAAAGAGTCATTACCTTCGTACTCACCAATTTTAACGTTCGCGATAACGGAAGTTTGAAGATCTGTTGCTTGGATCCTCAAAACTCCGCCTACAGGTTTAAACAAAAGGCACTGAAGTATCGGATCCACCGTTCTGGGACCTATCGCGGAAGAAGCAATTGAAATTTTCTCTTCCAACTCCGATTTTTGAACCGTGAATTTGAGCATAGTACTCCCCCTTCGAGCGCTAATTTCTTATCTCGCCACTGTCAATCATTTTTACAAAAAGTTTAGCAATCTCGGGATCAAACTGCATACCAGAGTGTTCGTCAATCTCGTTTCTGATAACGTCAATAGGAAGTCCTTTTCGATACGGCCTATCACTTCGCATTGCGTCGTAAGCATCTGCCACTGCTATGATTCTGGAGATTAGTGGTATGTCCTCGCCAGATAGTCCCATCGGGTATCCCTTACCATCCCATCGTTCGTGATGGTGTAGCACGTACTTGGCAAGTTCTTTCAGGTCCTCCGAAGTGGTCAAGAAGTCATGACCATAAGCTGGATGTTTTTTGATTACCTCAAATTCCTCGATCGTTAGTTTACCTTCTTTGTTCAGTATTTGTGATGGTATCACTATCTTTCCAATGTCGTGGAGCAACGAGGCCCAGTATGCTTTTTTTATCATTTCATCACTCAGTCCAAGACGTTCTGCAAGGAGCGAAGCGATCGTTGCCACGTTTTTTGAGTGTCCTTTCGTGTACTTATCATGGTACTCAAGAATGCGTATCATCGTTAAAATCATATCTTTTTGGAATCTACCTTGCGCACTTACGTAATTATGCGTTGCTACGAAAGAGGTGATTAAACTCGAAAGGCTTTTTAGCAGTTCGATTTCTTCTTGATCGAAAGAACGTTCGCGAGCAAGAAACAACTTTGCTTTTAACTCGCCACCAACCTGTATGTCGGAAACAGCCAAATATTTTGACCAGCCATCGCTTGTTTCGATCGAACCAAGTTGATGAACAACGTTTGGCTGGAGCTTCGAGAGAACCTTGATACTATCCTGTCCGCTGATTACATGAACCCTTTCGGGTATGTAACTAAATTCTTCTTTCCTCACAAAAACCTCTTCGCCTGTTGAATGTTCTTCGAGAGATATTACCTTACCTTTTTCCCCTTGAAAGTAAACCAAGTACGCGTTCTTTACATCATCGATAAAGTTTTTCGAGAGGCTTAGCACCGTCTTTAAGAACACCTCTTCCCTCTGGATTACAACATCCCTGAATCGCGACGAGAGATCTTTAAACCTCAACAAGATCGATGCCAGCCTCTTCTTTTCGAACCCGAGCAGTATGAGCTTTCTTACCAAAACAATGTTGAAAAACACTGATAAACTCAGGAGCAAGACGTACACAAAACTATGATGCAATCTTCGAACCCCCTGGCCGCAGCGCGTTTTGGTCACAGTTTGACTGTCGTTGAAAAGTCAAGATTGGAAATCAACCGCTGCTTGTAACTTTCACGATGAGAACCTCTTTATCCTTCCTTATAACCCTATCCTCCGTATAGAGTTCACCGTCGACAATTATCAAGTGTTCTTCAGGGTTCAACCCTAGTTTTTTCAGTAGTTCGTATCCTCTCATCGATTCGTCAAACTGATAAGTCTTGTAATCATATTTTACTAACATTTCACGTATTCACCTCAGTAAGAAGAGTTAAATAACAATTAAAAATCCACGATATAAACGGTATCACCATTCTTCAGCAGTGCGGCGTTTGCTTCATCGGTATCAACATGGAATTCAAGTGCAAACTTATCGCTAACTCTGATAAGTACATCATCGAAAATTAACTTACGTTCGCCCTTTTCAACTATAACTTTCACTATATCTTTGTCCTTAACTCCGAACTTCTCTGCGTCGCTTGTATGCATGTGAATGTGTCGTTTAGCTATAATCACACCTTTTTCTTTTGTAACCTGCCCTTTTGGGCCGATAATCGTTATACCAGGAGTTCCTTCCAAGTCTCCGCTATCTCTCACAGGTGGATTTAAACCAAGCTTATAGGCATCCGTAAGGGATATCTCGACCTGTGTTTCTTTCCTCTCCGGACCGAGGACTCTGACATTTTCGATGGAACCTTTCGGACCAACTATTGTTACGGTTTCCTGGCAAGCGAACTGACCTGGTTGGCCAAGATCTTTTATAGGCGTGAGTTGATAATCTTTTCCAAAGAGGATTTCAACATCCTCCCTTGAAAGGTGTACGTGCCTGTTGCTGACCCCAACTACGATAGGAAACGGTTTTCTCACCATAATATCATACTCCTCCTCTCTGAAATTTCGTCGGGTGTTTTTGTTTTTTCTAGTGAATTTTCCTTTTCGGTTTCATTAAAGCCATTCGCACCCTGGGTTCAACATTTTCCGGTACGTTCAAAACGAAACGAACAGGTCCTCTCTTCACATTTATCCAGCATAGGCCAGGGATACTAAGCTCATGTGACTCATCAACAACCATTTGGACTTTCTTAAAATTCAACTTCGAAACATCGAACGAACCACACGGTGGAACAAGTAGTCCTCCGAAATGCTTCTCCGGATGTTCAATAAGTTCTAAGTTTTTTGTTTTGTGGAATGTAACCTGCTCCGGAGCAAAGATCTGGAAAATAGGCCTTACGTCAGATTGAGAAAACAACGTTGCTTGAATCTTTACAAGGCCGCTAACGAAGATAACCTCTTCGGGGAAAGGTTTGAATGTTTTGCGCGCAACTTCGCCCCTTGCAAGTATTTTCGCTTGACATTGCGGATCGAACAAGTCTATTAACCTGTCACCTACGATTATACCAGGAGTATCGTACAATCTCAACTTTCCTACTTTGTGTTCTATGAGGCCTATAGTTGTTCCAGGATAGGGTGAAACCGTAACGTTCGAGCTCGTTATGGTTTGGAGGAGGGAAGACTTTCCAACGTTCGTAACACCAAGTATTAACGCTTTTCCTCCCCACTCAAACAAGTAATCCTTCAATTTACTGAGTCCGTAACCGTTTTTTGTGCTTGTAATGAAGAGATGAGAAGGCCTAATTTCAGAGATTTTGCTTATTACCTCCATGAGCCAACTTTTGAGCTGCGAACCACTAACGGTCTTTGGCAGTGTGTCGAACTTATTCGCAACAAATATCACTTCGTTCTTTTCTATCAGTCTCACGATCTCCGGCCTAAAAGTACCTTCGAAATCAAATACATCAAAAACGTAGACGAATTTTTCAAAATCCCTCAGCGCAATTCTCAGAAACTTCTGAATTTCCTCTTCATCAGCCTCGCTTGTCAAGACCTTGTAATGCTTGAGTCTAAAACATCTCTGGCAAACAATCTCCTCACCAGCTTCTAATTTTCGCTGGTAAACATCCAAAGGGATGAAACCAGGTTTACCTGGATGTTCAAATTGAATCGCAGCTCCACATCCTGGACACTTTTCAACCGTTACTTTCAACAAATCTCCCATTAATTCCCGCCTCCGAATATGGAATAAAAACGTGAAGCTTCTTGATTATTACTTTAAGTTTTTTCAACCTCCGGTTTTAGCTCCTTTTCCATGCGAATAAAGACAAATTTCTGTCCTCTGATATAGACTCTCTTTGTAGCAACTCCCCGATAACCCAACTTTTTGTACAACTCTATGGCGTTTATGTTGGTGTTTTCAACATCAAGTGTAATCTTCTTAACGCCAGCGTTTAGAGCCAGCCTTTCAACAAACTTCATTAATTTACTCCCAAATCCCCTCCCCCTATATGCCTTGTCAACCGCGATATTGGAGATGTAAAACTCATCATTTCTGACCTTGTTTCTTGAAAGTATTAAAGTCATATTGGGAAGCCTTTTGAAAAGTTCAACACCCATGATCCTGAACAACGTAAGCAGTGTTTTAAAAGCCAGCCTTTTGACGGTCTTACCAGGAAACGCAACAACGGCCCCAACCACCCTTCGTTCATCACTTTCCAATACGTAGATGTTGTCGATATAAAGGATCGTACCTGGTACACGTATGAGTTTTCCGAGTATCAATTTCACATGCGGACCGAAGATTAGTGGCAAAAATCTCTGTCCGGTTTCCAAAACCAAACTTGCAACGATGTCTGCATCGGAAAGCTCCGCCTTTCTGATCGTCTCCACTAAGATCGCCCCTCTTTAATTACCATCTACAAAAATAATTATAGCACATCCAAGAGAATCATTAAAGAATAAGGGGATTTTTCAAACATGTACCAAGACTGACGAAAACGTTGGAACTTTTCTAAGCCTTCAACGCACAGAAATGTAATCGATTACATATCTTTTTAGAAATTGATGAAATTCAAAGGAAAAATGAGAAAGGCAATGATGACTGGCAATAAATACTTTTTTCTGATATTGGAACTTGTGTCGATGGGATGATAAACTACCAGTGAATGTAATCGATTACACAAGAGTGGACATTACAGAGGTGTTTATAGTGACGATAAAGGAATTTGCCAGGATCTGTGGAGTGTCGGTTGCAACTGTTTCGAGGGTTTTTAACGAACCTGAAAAAGTCAAAAAGGAAACGCGAGAAAAAATCCTGCACATAGCCGAGCAATATAACTATACCCCGCACAGTGTGGCGAAATCCCTTAGGGAAAAGCGGACAGGCATTTACGCGCTAACTGTTATGAGTAGCGTTGAAAGAGTTTTTGAGGACTCTTACGTGTCGAAATTTTTACGTGGTGCAGTAAAGTATTTTTCGGAGAACAGGCTAAAGTTGGTTGTTGACGTTCTCGGCAACGGAGATGTGCTAACTTACTATACCAACTTGGTAAAATCCCGATTAATCGATGGTGTCATTCTTATGGATCTTAAAGATGATGACGTGAGAGTGGGACTCTTAAAATCTTACGGATTTCCCTTCGTGTGTGTTGGACGAAACAACAGGAACGACTTCGTCTTTGTTGACTCCGATGGTTATCTTGGAGGGAGACAAGCGGGGGAACACTTCTTGGAATTGGGAGTTGGGAGTGTCATTTTCATAGGTGGGGATCCAAGCTTGCCATTTGAACGAGAGCGCAGGAAAGGTTTTAGTGATGCGCTTGAGGGAAGTGGCATATCTGTGGTCTACGAGTACGCGTTTTACGAAGAACGGAATGTTCGAGATATTTTGGAAACTTACGCCGGAAGGATAGAAGGTATTTTCTGTACGTCGGATGTTATGGCTTACGCTGCACTAAGATTTTGTGAGAGAAACGGATTGGATGTTCCCATTGTGGGTTTCGACAACATCTTACTATCGGAGATTGCTGGAATTACAACTGTTGACCAACACATAGAACTTGTTGGTGAGAAGGCGGCGGAGAAATTACATAAGGTGAGTTTGGGAGAAGCGGTTCAGTCGGAAATCATCAGCACGGAACTTGTTGTTCGTTCAACCAAGAGATTTTTGCTGAAAGCTGAAAAAGGTACGCGCGTGAAGGGAGGTTGAGTTTATGAGAAGATTACTGACGGTCTTTTTTGCGGTTTGGGTGGTTGTAGGCCTTTTTGCGGTTGTCAGAATCACGATTTCAGGATGGCCAGGCAACCCTGTGGAAGAAGCAACTATCAAACGAGCGGTCGACACATTCAACAACACTATCGGTAAACAGAAAGGTATTGAAGTTGTCTGGGAACCGATCGCGGGAGATTACAAACAGGTACTTATGACAAGGTTATCGGGAGGTACCGGACCAGATCTATTTTACGTTGACGTCTACGTTTTCGAGGAACTCGCAAGAGCGAATGTTCTACTGCCGTTGGATACTTACGTCAAAAGGGACAACTTCGATTTGAACGACTTCTACCCATCACTCATCGAGGCTTTCAAGTACCAAAACAGGCTTTACGGTATTGCAAAGGATTTCTCAACATTGGCTCTCTGGTTTAATAAAGAAATCTTCGATAAGTACAAAGTTCCGTACCTTACCAACGATGAAACTTGGGATTCATTCCTCAAAAAGTTGCAGCAGCTCAAGGCTGCCGGCTTTGAAACACCCCTGGCACTTGCCCCAGATTTCAACAGGATAATACCATTCATCATCAGCTTTGGAGGTAGACTCGTTAAGCCAGATCTCTCGACCGCCCTTGGAGAGCCGAACTCGAAGAAAGCCATCCAGTTCTATATCGACTTGGTGACAAAGTACAAGGTTGCTAAGGAACCGTCCGCTCTTGGCTCGGGGTGGCTTGGCGAAGCGCTGGCAACGGAAAAATGTGCAGTGGCAATGGAAGGGCCATGGACGATAGGCTTCATGAGGGGCTCATTCCCGGATACATTCAAGAAGATGGGAATTGTCGAGATGCCAAAAGGAATTAAAAAGGCTACCATGATTTACACCGTGGCATGGTCCATAAACAGGGCAACACCCAATAGGGACGCCGCTTGGGAAGTTTTGAAGTTTCTTGTAACCGAAGGTCAGAGAATTTTCGTTGAGGGAGCTGGAGTCCTCGCTTCAAGGAAATCCATCGCTGCCCAAGACAAGGATCCTGTCAAGCAGGTGTTCTACAAAGGTGCTGAATACGGTGTACCTTGGAGAGTCCCAACGCCTACTGGCATATTTTCGATAGCGAACGACCAAATTGGCTCGTTGCTTAAAGATCTTTTCGCTGGCAAGTTGACGGTCGACCAAGCGGTAAAAATTATCGAGGATAACTACAACAACTGGGTCAAAAAATAACCGAGCTTGCTCTGAATGGGAGGCGCAAGCCTCCCATTAACTTTGCTTCAAGCGAACACGCTAGCAAACTAACGTAATTCGCGTTTCTGGAGTGTAGAAAGTCGGTTGGAGGCGATTTTATGAAAGGCCTGAGACTTAAGTACCGCACCAAGGAAGCTATAGTTGGTTACCTCTTCGCAGCACCTGTAATAGTCAGCGTTTTGGTGTTTGCGATTTATCCGATTTTCGCGGCATTTTACTACAGTTTGACTGATTATCAGCCACTGGAAGCGAGGAAGTTTATGTACGTTGTCGATCCATACGGCGCCTTAGAGTTGCATACGGGTATTTTGCGCGAAGAAGCGGGAAACTACACACTTGATGAGTTACTTGCCAATTTTGATCCTATTCAGTTTGTTCAGCTGGACCTCGGAGTAAACCTTGACGACACGGAAAAAGAACTGGTAAAACGGTATTTCGATTCAGCGAGCCTGATAAGCGATTTTCGTGAGGGGAAATTACCAGAACGGCTTAAGGTTTCAGAATTTATGAAAAGATACATGAGAGCCTATGGGCACAAGTTTTCCAAATACGTACCAAAATTCGTTGGTTTGCAAAATTTCGAAGATATATTCAGTGATAAACTTTTTTATACCTCTTTTTGGAATGCGTTCTTGTACTCTTTAGTTGTCGTGCCGATTCAAACACTTTTGGCTATAATTCTCGCGGTTGCTGCGAATTCGAAAATTAAAGGTGTAGGCTTTTTCAAAGCTGTTTTCTTTCTTCCCGCTATTACGTCCTCCGCTGCTTTGTCGATGGTGTTTATGTTATTGTATTCGAAACCCGGGGTTATTAACAAAATCCTTGTGGCAATTTTTGGGAAGTTTGGGTTCCAACCGATAGACTATTTGAATGAGCCGAGCATAGCACTTTTTGCGATCATGGCTATGAACATTTGGTCAACAGCTGGATACTTCATGGTGACATTTCTGGCTGGACTCCAGGATATACCATCAAGTATCTACGAGGCAGCGAAGATCGATGGTGCCAACAAATTCCAAATGTTTTGGAAGATAACAATGCCACTCTTAAGGCCTCAGATCGTTTTTGTTTCGATAATGGGAACAATCGGTTGTATGCAAGTTTTCGACCAGATCTACTTCTTGGTCAGAAACTTACGAAATATTACCATCTCATACTACATTTACAAGAACGCTTTTGAGTACGGTAAAATGGGTTACGCTTCTGCTCTCGCGGTTATCCTGTTTGCCGTAATTCTAATACTTTCACTGATCCAGCGAAAGTTAATAAAGGAACAATATTGATGATTTGAGAAGGAGGTGTTTCCAATGAGTGTGCGCCCCAGTAGTTGGCCTGTCATCGTATCCTACCTTATCCTGATAATCTACACTATAGCAACTTTCTTCCCGTTTTCTTGGGCAATTTTGATTTCGTTGACTCCAATCACATACTTCGACGATGATGGAAATGAACGGGGTGTGAACATATTTGATTGGCCACCGAAGCTAAAGTTATTCCCGAAGCCCTCGGCTTTTGGCGCATCGCTTACTTTAAGAAATTACAAGCTCATTTTCGAGGTTGTACCACTTTACAGAAGATGGCTACTGAACACTGTTATCTACGCTGGCATTCTAACGATCGGAAACGTTATTCTCAATTCGCTCGGTGGTTACGCCTTTGCCCGTTTAAATTTTCCACTGAAGAATTTTTGGTTCACGCTCTTTTTGGCCCTGATGATGGTACCTGGACAGGTAACGTTGATACCGCAATACAACATGCTTGTGCGTTTTGGATTGATAAATACCTACGCTGGTTTGTTCTTACCAAAACTCACCAGTATATTCGGGTTGTTTATGATGAGACAATTCTTCTTAAACTTCCCCAAGGAGCTCGAAGAAGCAGCTCGAATAGATGGTTTTGGAATCCTGAGGACGTACTTTAGGATAGTTCTACCTAACGCGCTACCGGCTATAAGTGCTTTGTCTATTTACACATTCCTCGGCGCTTGGAACGATTTTCAGTGGCCCCTTATCATCATGAGCAGCAAAGAGAATTACACACTGACGCTCGGACTTAATTTCTTCAGGAGTTCTTACTACACCTATTGGCAGTATATGATGGCAGCGTCCATATTCATGACAATTCCGATGATAATAATATTCCTATCTTTCCAGAAGTACTTCGTTGAAAGTGGCAAAGCTGTGGCAATTAAAGGCTGAGGATATGTAAGACAGGTTGCGGAAATTAAGGAAAAAGGGAGGTTTTTGAAGTGCGCTCAAAAGCGTGTGTTTTTGACCTCGATGGTGTCATTGTTGACACAGCGAAATACCACTATCTTGCCTGGAAGCGGTTAGCTGCGGAGCTTGGATTTGAATTCACAGAGAAAGATAACGAAAGACTCAAGGGTGTTAGCAGAATGGAATCTCTGGAGATTCTACTTTCGATTGGTGGAATCAGAATAGACGACGAAGAAAAAAAGATGGCACTTGCAGAGAAGAAGAATAATTGGTACGTTGAGTACATAAATCAAATGACCGAAGATGAAGTACTTCCCGGAGTTATGGACTTCTTGAAATTACTGAAGGAGAAAGGCGTAAAGATTGCGATAGGCTCAGCAAGCAAGAACACGATGCTCATCCTCGAGAGAATAAAACTCAAAGATTTTTTCGATGTTATCATCGACGGTACCAAAATAACGAAAGCCAAGCCGGACCCCGAAGTTTTTCTCAGAGCCGCCGAGGAACTGAACGTTTCTCCAGTGGAATGTACAGTCTTTGAGGACGCTATCGCGGGTGTTGAAGCTGCCAAGAGAGCTTGCATGAAAGTTGTCGGTGTGGGTGATAAGAATACACTAAAAGACGCGGACAGGGTGATCGATTCGTTTGTTGGTCAAAGTATAGAACTAATCGAGTGGTGAACTTATGTTTTGGAGAGGAGGATAAGTACATGTGGTTTGTGGAACGCAGGAAGTACGTTCAAGAAGAAAATTACGTTTACGAGACACTATACACTTTGGCAAACGGTCGGCTTAGTTTAAGAGGAGTAGATGAGTTCTCGAATTATAAGATGCCAGGTACGTACGTTGCCGGAATTTACGATAAACACGATGCCCAAGTAACAGAGCTTGTGAATCTCCCAGATCCGCTTGGGATTAGTATCTACGTCGATGGCGAACCGTTGCTCTTGGATAAAAGTACGATAAAGTCGTACATGCGGGCGCTGGATATGAAAAACGGAACACTAAACTCTTCAATCGTACTTGAATTAACCAATGGAAAGTTGATTCAACTGGATTCTCAAAGGTTCGTTAGTAGGAGCAACTTGAATAGATTCGGTATCATTTACAAAATTACACCACTTAATTTCTCCGGGAAGATATTCATCGAAAATTACATAGACAACACTACGTACAACGGAAAACTTGATCCAGCAAACAAGATACAGCACTACGCTGTCCTCAAGACCGGGGAAATGATGCCGGGATTATTCTCTTTGGTAAAAACTTACGACAAGGGACACCTCATAGCTATTAGAACTGCGCTGAAAGGCTACGATTCCAAAGGTGAGAACATACTGAGATATAGGAAATACAGGCTTATAGGTAATAATCCTTCCGAAATTTACACTGTTTTTATCAGGGAAGGGGAAACATTTACTCTCGAGAAATACGGTGCTATAGTTACTTCAAGACATTCTTCGGAACCTTTGAAGGACGCGGACGCAAACGTGGGAATCTACTTTGCGGAAGGTGTGGAAGAGGAACTTAAAAGACACACAGAAATTGTAAATAAAACCTGGGAACTGATGGATATCCAGATAGACGGTGATGAAACTGCGCAACTTGGTATCAGATTCAATCTTTTCCACCTTTACCAATGTGCCAGCGATGATCCAACAGTGAGTATCGGTGCAAGGGGTTTGCATGGTGAAGGTTACAAAGGTCACGTATTCTGGGACACCGAGATATTCATGTTCCCGTTTTTCCTCTACACACTCCCGAAATATGCGAAGAACCTCTTATTGTACAGGTACAATACATTACCCGGGGCGAGGAAGAATGCGCATCAAAACGGGTTTAAAGGCGCGCAATTTCCATGGGAATCAGCTGACGATGGGACGGAAGTAACTCCTAAGTGGGGGGAGGATTACCTCGGAAATCCAGTTCGCATCTGGACTGGAGATGAAGAGTACCATATAAACGCGGATATTGCCGTGTCGTTGGTTCACTATCACATTGTCACCAGCGACGACGATTTCATGAGAGATTACGGTGTTGAAATGCTCCTTGAAATTGGTCGTTTCTGGGCTTCGCGTGTAGAATACAACGAAAGGAACGATAGGTACGAGATAAACCGTGTTATTGGTCCGGATGAATTCCACGAGCACGTAAACAACAACGTTTACACAAACTACCTTGCAAAATGGAATCTCTTAAAGTCTCGCGAGTATTACTATTGGTTAAGGGAAAAATATCCCGATAAGTTTGAGGTACTCAAATACTATCTCGGATTGACCGATGAGGAGGTTGAATCTTGGAAAGCTATTGCCGAAAAGATTTATATTCCGAAGAAAGAAGATGAATTATTAATCGAGCAATTTGAAGGGTATTTCCAACTTGAGGAACACGAGATAACAGAATGGGACGAGAACGGCCTCCCCAAATGGCCAAAGACCGTGGACCTAACCAGGCTTGGGGAGACCAAGTTGATAAAGCAACCGGATGTTGTAATGCTCATGCTCGTGCTGCCAGAGGAGTTTACGAAAGAAGAGATGAGGGTCAACTACGAATACTATGAAAAGAGGACCATGCACAAGTCTTCACTCAGCCCATCAATGTATTCCATCATGGGCCTAAAGATTGGTGACACGCACAACGCATACCGTTACTTTTTGCAGACGGTGCTTGTCGACCTTGAGGACAATCAAGGTAACACGAACAATGGTTTCCACGCCGCTTCGGCTGGTGGCGCTTGGCAATGCGTGGTGAACGGCTTCGGGGGAATGTGTTTAGAAAAGAACGGAGAACTCAACTTTGAGCCGTGGTTACCGGAACATTGGAAATCGCTATCATTTAGAATAAACTTCAAAGGAGTTCCGCTCAAGGTAACCGTCACAAAGGAAAAGCTGTGCATCGAAACTCGTGTCGAAATGCCAGTGAAAGTCAGAGGAAATCGGTTTGACCTACGGCCTGGTAAAAATTACTTTGAGCTTGTTGGCTAAGAAACGTGTTAGAGAAAGAAACAAAAAAGGAGGACGAGAGTAACACCGTCCTCCTTTTTTATTTTGCTCAATCAACTCACTTGGAAAACCTTCTTGCGTACCTTAAGACGAGCTCATATCCAACGAAGAAGACAATTGTTGCTGTGACCAATCCAACTATTGCGTTTGTTGTGATGCCGGCAACTAGATAACCGATTGCGGACACTACCGTCACGAAAACGGCGTAAGGTATCTGCGTAACAACGTGTTCTATATGTGGACATCCAGCCCCTGTAGATGAAAGGATGGTTGTGTCCGATATCGGAGAACAGTGGTCACCGAATACGGAACCACCAAGAACGGCTCCCACTGATATTGTTGCAAGACTCACCGAGTTAATACCGAATTTTTCGGAGAGCGCAACTGCAATGGGCATTACAATAGGTATCATTATCATGAATGTTCCCCAGCTTGTTCCGGTGGAGAAAGAAATGGCCGATGATATCAAGAATGCAATAAAAGGCAAAAGCCAAGCCGGGAAGTGACCTGATGAAACAACGTGAGATAAGTACTTTGCAAGCCCCAATCCGCCTTCCCCTACAGGGTTCTTTATCATGTTTCCAACTGTCCAAGCCAAGCTGAGAATCACAAGGGCGGGTACCAACGATTTAATACCGAGGATGATGCCGTTACCTACTTCTTGGATGGTGAGTACACGCCTGAGCATGAAGTAGAGCGATGTGAAGACTAAGGAAAATACCGCCGCGTACGAGAAAGATTTTGAGGAATCGGTGTTCACAAACGCTTCCCAAAAGCTCATTGTTTTCGTGGCTTCCCAGAAGGTTTTAACCTTTTCGCCGTCAATCGCATCAAGGTAGGCGGTTATTGGGAAGAAAAGGATGGCTAACGACACAAAGACGGTCAAAGGAACAACCATATCGAATGGTTTGGCTTTGTGGCTCATCTCTTCAGAAACCTCACCAATCGGTTGACCGAATTTAGGGTTGAACAACCCCTTACCGGATAGTGCCCGGGATTCACTATCTTCCATAGGTCCCCAATCGCCTCTAACAATTGTCATGAGAACCATCAAAATGGCAAGAATTGCATAGAGGTTTATGGGAATAACCATGAGAAAGAAAATGAACTCATTCATGTTGAGTCTCGGGAACCCTTCAGAGTTCTTAATAACGCTCATTATTGTTACTACCCACGTGGAGACGGGAGCAAGAATCGCCATTGGAGCGGTTGTGGAATCTATTATATACGCTAGCTTTGCCCTTGAAATCTTTTACTCGTCTGTTACAGGTCTCATGACCGTACCTATCGTTAGGCAGTTGAAGTAGTCATCGAAGAAAATGAATATCCCAAACAGCCACGTTACGATCAACGTTCCAAGTCTCGATTTTACCTTACTGGCCATCCAACTACCAAAGGCTTTTGCGGCTCCAGTGGCTTGGAAAAGGCCAACCATCGCTGCGAGCAATGTTGTGAAGAGAATAATACGTATATTCCAAGTGTCACTCAGCACAGATGCTATTCCGTCGGTGAGCTTTATCATCGCAACCAGCGGGTTCCAGTTACTGGTGAGTAGGTATCCGAAGAAAATCCCAGCGAAGAGCGAGAAAATAACTTCTTTTGTAACAAGAGCAAGGAAGATGATCAAGAGAGGTGGGAGTAAACTTAAAATACCAAGATGTTCCATACAGGTCTAAACCTCCTTTGTTTTGGTTGGTCTAAATTTCAGAAAGAAAGCATAAAAACGGCCCCACAGGGGACCAGGGCCGTCTATTTAGAATTCCCACAATCAAATCTTGCGCAACCCGTTGATATACTTGATTTCACCTGCGCTCTTGAGAGGAATGGTTTTATAGGCCATATTATGGTATGCAACAATCCTTCTTATCGTTCTCGTGCGAGACCTCATAACTATTGATTCGGTTATTGCTACGTTTTTCTGGAATCGCACTCCACGTAGCATATCTCCGTCAGTTACGCCGGTAGCTGCGAATATAACGTTGTCTGACTTTATGAGGTCATCCGTACGGTAAACTTTTTCAAGATCATACCCAGCTTCTATAACCTTTGAGCGTTCATTTTCGTCCATCGGCCACAGTTTGACTTGAATTTCACCACCTAAGGATTTTAGGGCAGCTGCTGCAAGAAGTGCTTCCGGAGAACCGCCTATGCCGATGTATATGTTGACGTTACTCTCCGGCAGGGCCGTTGCTATAGCCGCTGCTATATCACCGTCGCTTATCAACTTGATGCGTGCTCCAACGCGCCTGATTTCCTCGATGATTTCCCTATGTCTGTCCCTGTTTAAAACAACGCATGTAAGCTCAGAAATTTCCATCCCCAGTATTGCTGCCGCAACCCTGAGGTTCTCTCGAATCGTTGCATTTATATCGAGCTTTCCCGCAAGTTCTGGTCCCACGGCCAGCTTGTAGGAATAATACGTCGGGAGGAACTCAATGCCACCTTTCTCCGTTGCCGCGATAACACTTATGGCATTTGGTAGTCCAAAAGCAACAAGTCTTGTTCCATCAATAGGGTCCACAGCAATATCGAGTTCCGGGTCATCATCAGCCCACCGACCAACCCGTTCGCCGATGTACAACATCGGAGCTTTGTCCTTTTCACCTTCACCAAGTACCACAGTGCCTTTCATTTCAATATAGTCAAGCATTCCACGCATTGCGTCGGATGCAGCCTTATCAACGATTTCCTTATCACCGCGTCCAAGGTAACGGCTCGCCATAAGTGCGGCAGCTTCTGTTACTCTCACGAGCTCTAAGGTGATTTCCTTTTCCATACACCACACCCCCCGGTAAATCGAAAGTGAAGTCCACACGGAGCGCTTAACACCATAAAAATTTTACCATCCCGTTTGGGGATGGCTAAATTATTGGAGAGTTAGCATACCACAATTTCAATTAGCATACCGAAAAATGAGGCTAAATCCTTCGGGTATTAATAAAATTTTTCTTTATTTTGAAAAATCGCGTATAATATCTATGTTCAAATCGATGAGAGTTACTTGATTCCTGTACGGTACTTTACTGAAGTAGTATCCGTCAGAATTTTTGGTAAGCGGTATTGGAGCCGTGATTACGGTCTCTTCGAAAGGTTCTCCGGGACAGACACAATAAAATGGAAACATCTGGGATATCATCCAAGCAATTTTCTTATCTTCGGTCACCAGGATGTGCAGTTTTCGCTTTTCGAAAGATCTTAGTTTGTTTACATGAAACTCTTTCGCGTATTCAACGTTCGTTCCCTTAATGAGAACTTCTTTTCCTACGAAAGCCATGTCCTTTGAGCGAAAAAGATTCTTGTACTCTTTAATGAGCTCTTGCGGAATATTTTTTCCTACAATGATGGACGCAGCTTTTAGTTCTTCCTTGTACATTCTAACAAGTTCGTCAAATTTCTGACCGTCAAAATGTATGATTGCGATGGTAATAGTTTTACCCGCGTATTTGCTTTTGCTCGTGCGCTTGGTTAACTCAGAGAACACTCTTTTAACTTTGTTTAAAAGTTCTCGGCAAATTTTGAAAATCTTTACCATCGAGTTAATCATTCTACGACCACCAATATCCTTCCAAACGCGTACTTTCTCCCGCTTAGACTCAGTATCGGGCGCCTATCTACCTTGTTTTGATGGATACCATCCGGCATCTCCGCGGCATCCCAACACCAGAAAACACCCTGGGAATCGATTTGTTCAAAGACAGCAACATGGTCGTATACACCGTCTTCGTTCATATCAAAAAAGATGAGATCCCCCTTCCTAAGCTCCTTGATGTCCTTTAAAGGCTTAGTGTTGTATTTAAAGAGATTATCAGCTGTTACGTCGAACACCAACGTGTTTTTGTATACAAATTTTTTGAAACCAAGCTTGTTGAGTAAAAAGATTACAAGTCCACTACAATCTATTCCGTACTCGGAAGTTCCACCCCAGACATACGGTGTGGATTTCAGGTTGCGCAGAATCTCGAATATCCTTTCCACTTCCCCAGCTGTTAATTCCCTCATTTTGAAAGGTGCGTTTGTCGTGCTTGAGAAAGCTACTACCACAGCAAGAATGAAAAATACTTTGATAGGGTACAAAGTGCCGTTTTTCATAACCAATTGACACCTCCGAACATGGTGAAATTCCAAAGATTATTCTACCATGAGAATATATGTCGTGATATAATTTAAGCATGAGGATATGTACTTGGAAGGAGGTTACTTCAATGCGCTGGGTGTATGTTGAAGAACTGAAGAAGTACGTTGGCGAAGAAGTTGAACTAAGAGGCTGGGTCCGGAGGAAGCGCTCCAGTGGAAAGATCGCCTTCATTGATTTTAGGGATGGTACAGGATTTGTACAGGTTGTGGTTGAGAAATCGACGGTTGGTGACGAACAATTTCTGAACGCCGATAAACTTAGGTTGGAGTCTTCCGTTATAATACGCGGAAAGGTTCGGGAAGATGAAAGAGCGCCCGGTGGGGTTGAAGTTTTGGCAACAGAAGTGCATCCCGTTCAAATTCCGCAGGAAGATTTCCCGATTCAGAAGCCAGACCACAGTATAGATTATCTCATGGAACACAGACATCTTTGGCTTAGGTCGAGGCGGCAGTTCCATATTATGCGTGTAAGGGATGCTGTCATAAAGGCGATAAGGAAGTTCTATTGGGAGAGAGATTTTGTTCAAATAGATACACCCATCTTTACTGGTGCAATTGGTGAAACGGCTGGTAACCTTTTCGAAGTTGATTACTTTGACTACGGTAAAGTTTATTTGACTCAAACCGGTCAGCTTTATCTCGAAGCAGCATGCATGGCATTTGGAAAGGTCTACAACCTTGGACCGACTTTTCGTGCGGAGAAATCTAAAACAAGAAGACATCTTATCGAATTCTGGATGAACGAAGCCGAAGTGGCTTATTACAACCATGAAGACAATATGCAACTTCAGGAGGACCTTGTTTATTACATCGTCCAGTATGTTTTGGAACATGCCTATGATGACCTTGTTGCCATCGGTCGCGATGTTTCTAAACTTGAAAAAGTACAAAAACCGTTCCCGAGAATGACGTACACAGAAGCGGTGAAGTTTCTTCAAAACCGTGGATTTGACATAAAATGGGGAGATGATTTCGGTGGTGATGAGGAAACTGTTCTGGCAAAACAATTCGATAGCCCAGTTTTCATAACACACTATCCAAGGCAGGCGAAAGCGTTCTACATGCAGCCAGATCCAACGAATCCAGAAGTAGTCCTTTGTGACGACTTGCTTGCACCTGAGGGATATGGAGAAATCATCGGTGCTTCGCAACGTATACACGATTACGACCTACTTGTCGAGAGACTAAAGGAGAATAACTTACCTGTTGAGAAGTACGATTGGTACCTGGACTTGAGAAAGTTCGGTAGCGTTCCGCACAGCGGTTTCGGACTTGGAGTTGAAAGAACAATAGCATGGATTGCGGGGTTAGAACACATCAGAGAAGCAATACCGTTTGCCAGAACACTTTACAGAGTGCACCCGTAACATGGTTTGGTACGTGCTTGCCGTTTTCTTCGCAGGATTTTT
Organism: Thermotogota bacterium; assembly: GCA_030550315.1. Lineage (GTDB taxonomy): Bacteria > Thermotogota > Thermotogae > Thermotogales > Fervidobacteriaceae > Fervidobacterium_A. The sequence goes on from JAUQPP010000003.1 coordinate 29,819, forward strand.
CTTGGGAAAGTTTCTTAGCGCAAACTGGATAGGTAAGTACAAGGTAATCCTTGTACTTACCTTTTTCCTTCTCTTCTCACTTGGTTTGAAGATAGGTAGTAACGATGAGCTATTTAGGAAAATCGATCAAATCGCCGTCTACGGATTCGTAATTGCGGCTTTTGGAAGTGCGGGAAGTTTTATCTTCGCTTTTTTGATGGAAAAACTCCAGGAAAGTTATTCGGAACGCTCACAAAAAGGAAGTAGAATGAAATAGAGTTATCGAAAGGGGAACAAAATATGCAAGCCTTGGTTTTGCTATCTGCCGTTATCTTGGGATTAATTATAGGTAGGATTTTTCATTTCACGCTACCGGATTGGTCAACGGAGTTTATCCTTTATGCTCTGGTGTTTTTTGTGGGACTTGATTTGAGTAAAGAGAAGATTGGGAGAAAGTTCGTGCGAAGGATTACAATCGCCGTTCTTTCAACAGTTTTGGGCACGCTGAGTCTTTCTTTTGTCTCCTCATTCTTTCTGCCCTTGAAAAAACTCGAGGTATTGGCCGCAGCCTCTGGGTTTGGTTGGTACAGCCTTTCCGCAATTCTTATCACGAGTTCTTACAGTGCCTACCTCGGCAGCATCTCGTTCTTTTCGAACGTTCTGAGAGAACTCATAGGTATCGTTTTCATACCGTTTGGAATAAAAATATCTAAATTGGGGACAATCTCCGTTGCCGGTGCCACATCCATGGACACGTTACTCGGATTGGTTGCCTCCTACTCGGACCGTGAGACGGTGCTAATTTCGTTCGGTCACGGCTTTATTGTTTCGATGCTGGTACCAGTAATGGTTAACTTTTTCCTCGGACTTTTAAAATAGAACATCGATCTCTGATAACACCGTATTTTTTCCGGATTTCTTTGCCAGGTAGAGGAGTTCATCTGCTCTTTTCAGAACCGAGATTCCGTCCTGGTCATCTTCCCGATATATTTTTGTTACACCAGCGCTAAAGCTAAGAGTTGATTTCCCAATTACTTTGTTATGAAGCTGTTCCAGTATTCTTTCAACTGCTTTCTTCGCATTTTGCTCGTCTGTTTCAGGCATCAGAATTACAAATTCGTCCCCACCGTACCTTGCACACAGATCTGTAACCCTCAGGTTTTCTTGAAGTGCCTTGGCTACTTCCCGCAGTGCAAGGTCTCCAGCATCATGTCCATAGGTATCGTTAATTTGCTTTAGCCCGTCCATGTCAAGCATAACCACCGTCGATGTAAGTCCGTATCGCTTAACGCGTAGTATCTCTGTTTTTAGAGCCATCATAAAGTACCTTCTGTTGAAGAGGCCGGTCAGTGCATCCCTAAACGACGCCTCTTCGAGTTTTTGAATGTAGTAAACCCTTTCAAAAAATGATAGTATTACTTGAAGAATGCTTTTCAAGCAACTATCTGAAACGTACTTTGGGAGCTTTTTGATGTGAAATAGAAGAGTAACAGAACCTTCTGGAAACTCCTTATCCATCCTCTTAAGTTGTAGTTCGACGAACTTTTCCTCCGCATCCGATATCAAGTTAAATATCTTTTCGTTTTCGTCTATCTTTATCAAACAGGTCAAGTAATCGAATCCACAGTGTTCGGAAAGGTACGCACGTAATTTATCTAACGCAACGTGATAGTCGGCCTCTGAGGTTATGCTTAGCAAGCGAATAAGCGTTTCTTCCTCGAAGTCTTTTACCTTTTGCTCGGTTACGTCAATCCCGACACTAACGGTACCGATGTTTTTCTCACCTTTCTTCAGTAGTCTGTTTTCCCATAAGATAGTTAGTGTTTTGCCATCTTTTGTGATAATCTCGTTTTCGAAGTTCTGTCTCAGTTCAATATCACCGTCCATGATATCCTTGAAAACTTTCTTGACCGTCTCTACTTCGGAGGCGGGAACAAAAACTTCGAACCAGTTCTTTCCCAACACCTCGTGTAGTCTGTAACCGGTTTTTTGAAGCGCGTAGGAGTTTATATAAGTTATCCGAGCTTCTCTATCGAGTGTCACGAAGAACACAGGAGCGAATTCAAGATACATGGTCAGTGTTTCTAACCTTTCGTTTATATACTCATCGATAAGCACTTTCTTAGTTATTACTTCCCCAAGGCATACGACTTTGTCCTCTACCTTTAGGCATGTGAAACGGTAGAAATCTTTAACGTCCTTAACGGTCTCAGTTATCGCGTTGATATCCGCTTTGATAAAATCACGTAAAAAATTCCACACTATCTTACTTTCGCGTCTCAATTCATCAAAACTGAACTTTTTCAAACGCTGTGGTACGTTTACCGACGAAATGATGTTTCCCGTATTCATATCGAGAACAATTATAAATATTTCACTATCCGAAACGATTTGGATAATCCTGTCCAAAATGCTTTGATTTCCATTGAAAATACTTCTCCCATCGAATTGCCAGCTGTTCATAAAGGTAATTACCTCCCGCCCATTTTAAGAGCCGCAGAATTGAAAGAATAGTTGCTTTAGTTCGTGTCTATTTTACCACGATATGGTATAATAAAATTCGTAAAACCAAAAAATTATAACTAACGTTACAAACGGAGGTGCGACTTGTGGAGGATCCGCTGAGTTACATCTGGAGTATCTTTACAATAGCTGTACTCATACTGCTTTCGGCATTTTTCTCAGCATCCGAAACGGCAATGACATCCGTCAGTCGACATAAACTTCGTGATCTTGCTCGAAAGAAACAAGAAGAGGAGGAGAAAAGCGAGATCCACCTTTTCAACAGGTTGCTCACGGGCTTGCTGATATCCAACAATCTTGTTAACATTCTTGCTTCTTCGATAGCGGCCGTAACAATTTCGCGGGTTGTAACCTCGGAATCATTATCGGCAGTTATTTCCACGCTGGTAATGACGTTTGTGCTACTTATTTTTGGTGAGATAACTCCAAAAATTTTGGCAAGGCAGAATGCGGAGCGTTTCTTTGAATCTAGCATAAAGGTGGTTGTTCCACTTTCTAACGTACTATCGCCTTTAATCACGCTTTTCGTAAAATTATCGAACGTATTTGTCAAACTCTTTGGAGGGCAGGTAGTTCAAGATGCGCCGTTCATTACGATTGATGACATTGCTTCGTACGTGGAGATAGGTCGTGAAGAAGGGTCAATAGATCACGAAGAGGGACTTATGATAGAGCGCACAATCGCCATGGATGAGACACTTGTCAAGGAGATAATGATACCGCGTATAGATATCGTGGCTGTTGAAGAGAATCAGAGTGTAAGGGAAGTTGTCGAGGTCATAGTTCAAGAGGAGTATTCCCGCTTGCCAGTCTACAGGGAGACCATAGATAACATCGTTGGAATATGTTACGCCAAGGATATTTTGTCGTTCATTGCTTCGCGTGGAACAGAAGTGCTCGATAAGGTACGCGCGAAAGAATTAATGCGTGACCCGCTTTTCGTTCCAGAGCAGATGCCTGTTTCTGAACTATTAAAGGAGTTCAAATCCAAGAAAATGCATATGGCAATCGTGGTAGACGAATACGGTGGAACTTCTGGAATAGTGACTTTGGAGGATATACTCGAGGAAATATTTGGGGAAATTATGGACGAATACGACGAGCATGAATCTTTGCGAATCAAGCAGATAGAGTGGAACACTTACCTGGTTGATGCTACGATTTCACTTAATGACCTTGAGAGAGAACTGAGAATTGAATTTCCAGAGGGGGAATTTGAAACACTCGCCGGGTACTTGCTTGATAGATTCAAGCACATACCCAAGGTTGGCGATCAAGTGAAAGAGGGTAGCACCACCTACAAAGTAGTTGCTGCCTCAAGGAATAGGATAGAGAAGGTGCTAATAAAGATAGAGGATAAGAAAGAGAAAACAGAAAAAAACGAGAGGACGGATGGTGAGCCGGATGAAAAATCACGAAATTGAAAAGCTTATTGAACGCGCAGTAGAAGCGATGAAGAACGCCTACGCACCTTATTCGAATTTTAGAGTTGGAGCCGTAGTTGTTGCTAAAGATGGGAGCATCTTTACTGGTGTTAACGTCGAAAATGCTTCCTACGGTTTGACCATCTGTGCCGAAAGAGCGGCTATTTTTAAAGCGGTTTCTGAAGGAGTACGTGAGTTCGACACGCTTGTTGTTGTTGCCGATACTGACAGCCCAGTTTCACCATGCGGCGCTTGTAGGCAAGTCATGGCAGAGTTTGGGAATTTCCGCGTTATTCTTGCTAACATCAGAGGTGAGTATATAGAAACATCGGTTTCGGAATTATTGCCGTTGGGTTTCAGTGGTGACAAATTAAAGCAAGGTAAGGGGTAAAATCTTTGGTTGAACAAGAGGTGGAATATGATAGAGTTACTTCACATAGACGAATACGTATATTTGAAAGATGTGGATATTTACTTTTCCGAAGGACTCAATGTTATCACTGGAGAAACCGGAACGGGAAAATCGTTATTGCTCGATGTGATTGGTTCCTTCTTGGATTATCAAAACATTCGTGGGGATACGTTCAGTGCAGATATTGTTGTCAACATCCACGCTGATTTTGACGAGCTTCAAGTAAGGAAAGGTCAACACATTTTCAGTGTCGAGAGAAAGAATAGGAGAACATTCTACAAGCTCGATGGAAAACTCGTGAGCAAGGATTACGTTCAAACAGTCTTTTCAAACCTTGTTTCTATTCACAAACAGAACTCACATATCAAACTCTTTGAAAGAGGATTTTTCACAAAAATCTTAGACAACCTTTCCGGTAACGAGGACATTCTCCGGGAGTATAAGCAGCTTTACAACCAGTACTTGCAGATTCTCAAACTGCTCTCAACAGCGACGCTTGAGGATGTTCAAAAGGAAATGGAGGAACTTTTGGAAAAAATCGACGAGGTTGAGCGTGCGGGATTGTCAGTCCAAGAAGAGGAAGAACTTGAGAAGAGGTACGAGGAACTAACAAAATTACAGCAAATCGTTCAAAATTATACATTTGCTTCGACGCAACTTGAAGAAATTGACCGGATACTGCGCAAGATGTACGGTCAGCTTTCGGAAAAATTTTACCCATACCTCGATGACATCATAGAACAAGTGGCTGAGTTATCGAACGAATTGAGGAGGCAAATTTCCGATCTTGAGGATATTAACCCTGAAGAGATTGAAAATAGGTTGTGGACGTACCGCAAGCTTAGACGAAAATACGGCCCAACGACGGAGGACGTGCTTGAGAATTTAACAATTTGGAAAAAAGCGTACGCTGAAAAACTCAGAGAATTTGAGATTCTAAAAAATGCAACCGCTGAACGTGAGAGAATCGAAAGGGAACTTATAAAGTTAAGTGAACTACTGAGAGAACGACGAAAGAATGCCGCTGCAGAACTGGTTGAAAATATCAAGAGGCATCTATCAGAGTTAAACATGAGTGTTAGACTCGAATTTAGATTCACCGAAACCGAACTCAGGTACGATGGTGCGGATGATATAGAACTTGTTGGTAACACTCTGCCCATTGGTGAGCTTTTACCACTCAAGAGGATAGCATCGGGCGGAGAACTTTCAAGATTAATGCTTGCTATTGAGCTTTCCATGGTATCAACTCCCGTTCTTGTTTACGATGAAATTGACGCTGGGGTCGGTGGTATGACCGCGCTAAAACTTGCGGATAAGTTAAAGGAACTTTCAAAAAGCTATCAAGTAATCGTTGTGACACATCTTCCACAAATTGCTGCCGTAGCTGACAAGCATTTTGCCATCCGTAGATACGATGGTACAGGTAAGGTCGTAGACTTAGATGAATCCGAAAAACGCGAAGAACTACTCAGAATGATGGGTGGCGAAGAGTTTCTGGAGAAAATTTCGGGGGAATAGTAATGGATAGAATACTCGTCATTTCTTCGGATTTTGGTGTCATAGCAGAAGCTGTCGAACTGTTGAAATTTGTAGGATATGAAGTTGTGGAAACCTCGGACATAGAGGAAGTGGAGCCAGGTAACTTCGAATTAGCTATACTGTACTCAAATCCTCCCCAGAAAGCATATGAGTGGACCAAATATTTCAAAACGCACAAGCAGTTATCAGCAGTCCCAATCATACTCGTAATCCAGAAAAAGGAATATCATGTTCTTCTTGAAAGTTATCAAGTGGGGATATCCGACTACATCGAGCTTCCGGTTATTGATGTTGAACTCATTTCGAAAGTTGCACTTCACATTGAGCTCAAGAAAAGTCGCGAAAGAATAGAAAAGTTGTACCAAGAACTCAAGGAAAACTTGGAACTTTCTCGTCAGCTACAAAAGATGATGCTTCCGCAACGGGTTAACCTTCTCAAGGATATTTGGATAACTTCCAATTACGCCCCTTCGCAGTACGTCGGAGGAGATGTATACGATTTTACTTCCTATAAAGACAGTGTTCTCATCTATTTGGCGGATATATCCGGTCACGGTGTGCAATCAGCGTTGCTTTGTTCTGCTGTTAAATCATTTGTTCGGTACGCTTTCGAACGGACTAATTCACTTCTTGAGACAATCAACGAACTCTCCTCTAGTTTGAAACCAGTGCTAGTTCATAATTATTTAACAGGTATTTTCCTTAAGATTTCCTCAAACACTGTGGAATACGTGAATTGTGGACATCCTAATATAATTTGTTACGATGGCAAAGGCTTTTTTGAGGTTAACATGAAAAGGACTTTTCCGATAGGACTCTTTGACCTGTCATACACGCTAGAGGATATAGGTCTGTTCGAATTACAGGAAGGTATAACGTATATGCTTTATACAGACGGTATATACTCACCCTTTGAGAAAATCGTCGGAAACGATGAAAATTCCTGGTCTGCGTTCAAAAAATTCTTGGTTCGAGATATCACAGGAATAGCTGGAGAAATGATACCGTTTTACGTTCCATCGAGGCTCAGGACGCTGTACTCAAAATTCTCCGATGATTACTCAGTAATTGCCTTCGGAAAGAACAAAAGTTTTTGCTATATTGAAGATGGTCAACTTGTCTCCTTCAACATGGACGAAAAATACCTGTCACTGATGAACGAGTTGAAAAGCCTCGGATATAAAGAGGATGTGAGAATACTCATGAACAAACGACCGGAAATTCTGACGATCGTGACTGAAAACGTTGAAGTGGGACCGATTTTAAAGAGACTACCGACAAGTGTAACTCTGAATTTCGATGACATAACGATTATAAACATCTTTTAGGCAAACTAATGAGTAAATGGTAAAAAGATGGCGGAAGAACCGCCACCTTTTTATTTTTTTCAGCCCGATACTTCTCAAACCCCTTACTTTGAGTTTCTCGAACGCTTTAAAATAGTTACCATCGAAGTGGTCATTAGGACTACAATTACTCCCCAGCTTAAAAGCATAAAAGATATCCCTTGAACGGACATCCGTCTCACCTTCCATTCTTAAGTTTTTCGCTAAGACTTCTGTAAGTAAGTATGTAACTCAAGGCAAACACCAGTCCCAGAATAATACGTGCTCCAAGTACCCATGGCACCAATGCGGGTTTATCGGCAACGAAGGAGGGAATTAACTTAAAGTACCCAGCCTTCACAAAGTCGATAGTCGAAAATATCAACAAAACGGCAATGAAAAGTGGGGTAATTCCACGCATAACTACGTTGTAGAACCAACGTGGAACTTTCCAGTAGCTTCCTTTGTTGATTTCTTCAAGGCCCTTGCTACCAAAGAACCATACTGCCGCGATGATTTCAATCAGACCAAGTAAAACGAGGAAATACGTACCTACCCAGTTATCAAGCTCGGTAAGATAAGCAAACTCCGCGGTTTTTGTTAAGATAGGTTCCAATCCCACAGGAAGCCCGGTTATGACGTAAAGTCCAAAAACAAATCTTGCACCTTTCTTTCGTTCAATACCAAATTCATCTTCGAGAAACGCTGTAAGGTAGTTGAACATGGCGATGGAACTTGTAATACCCGCAAAGAAAAGCAACAAGAACCACAACGTTCCAAACAGTCTACCACCGACCATTTCCCTAAAAACGTTTGGAAGCGCGATAAATGACAGTCCAACGCCACTCTTCAAACCCTCGGTTCCGAGGAATGTGAAAGCGATGGGGATGACTATCGTTCCCGCAAGAATAACCTCCGCAAATTCGTTTAAAGAAGCGGTTGCAACGGCCGATGTTACGATATCATCATCATCCCTCAGATAAGACGCGTAGTTTTGGATTATTCCCATTCCAAGAGAAAGTGTAAAGAAAATTTGACCGGCGGCAGCAAGCGTCGCACTCCAGTTTAGTTCATTCCAGCGTGGTGACCACATATAATCTAGTCCTTTGATCGGCGTCCATTCCGGATTTACTGGCGACCCGAGAGTAAGGGCTCTGATAAGGAGAATCACCGCGAAAATATAGATAGCAGGCATAGCAACTTTAGCAAGTTGTTCCAAACCCTTTTGAATGCCTCTACTTGTTATGATCCAAAGTATGGCAAGGGTGATGAGCCAAAATACCATCACACGTACCGGATCCTGAACGTAACTTACGAAATGTCTTCCGGTATCTATCTCTTTGGACATGTAATTTCCATTTATCGTTTCCCATGCGTACCCAAGTGTCCAGCCTATAACGTGGTTGTAGTAAGAATTGAGCAATATTACCACCGAAAGGGCTAACGCACCCGCGAGAGCGCCGTAGAACCTGGCAAACTTAGTACCCGTTTTCTCTCTCGTTTGTAGGTAAACCATCGGGCCAATAGTACCGTGGCCGTAACGTCCACCATACCTACCCTGTGCCCACTCTATAATCAATAACGGAATTCCCATGAAAAGGAATGCTACGAAATACGGAATCATGAACGCACCGCCACCGTTTTTAGCGGCTTGATACGGAAATCTCCAGAAGTTTCCAAGACCGATAGCGTTCCCAGCCATCGCGAGTATCAGTCCTATCCTACTGCCCCAGTGCTCGCGTTTAACACCCACAACGACCACCTCCACGATAGGAAGTCTATTTTCAAGTAGCTTTACGCAAAATATAACCGAGACATAAAATCTTTCTTGAAACTAAAAGCTAAGAATTAATTACCACAAAAGGAGAATTTGTCAAATGGCCGTTATGAGTGTATTAGTTAGAATAACGAATCAAAAATGCTGTCTTGCGTTGATTCTTTGCTTTTAAATTTTGATACATATTCAAATAGCTTTTTTAATGAAGCAATTTGGTTGTTGATTACTGACCTACTAACTTGAGAAGTCCTTAAGATTTTCTTATCGCGAGAGAGAGTGGTATAATAGTTTCAAAATGAGCGTCGATGAGGACCTATTTGTTGTTAGGTAGTCTCTGAAAATGTAAAAAGTGGCAGTGCGTGAACGGGTGGACATGTGGTTTGTAAATGACAGAGTGGGACACGGGGTAAGCGGTAAACCTAGACTAAGGTGTTAAAAACTGGTGAAGCAGGTGCACGAAAATGGTACGATAGACCATACGACGCGAAGAGATGCTGTTAGTCGTGGTGATGATTCAATGAAGTGAGTTTGTATCATCGCACATCATTGGTACTTTAAAATATTACCCGTTGGGGGGATTGTCAATGGCCCATTCAACAAACAGACGAACGATGGTTTTTCTGCTTTTCATTATTCTCGTTATCTTAAATGCAGACCAAATGGTCATGAGCCCCGTTATTGGAATGATTGAAGCTGAATTTGGAGTAACGGATTCACACATCGGTCTAGTGGGTGGAGTTTTCAGTATTGTAGGTGCTCTTGTGAGCTTAGTTTGGGGATATTTAACAGATATTTACAACAGAAAACGCTTACTAATTGCTTCCGTACTTGTTGGTGAAATTCCTTGTTTGTTGACGGCAGTTTCTGGCTCGTTCAGTGAGTTGTTTTTATGGCGTGTACTTACCGGGATAGGTATTGGGGCGTCTTTTCCGATATCTTATTCTTTGATTGGTGATTTGTTCGGCCACAGAGAACGCGGAAAAGTTGTCTCTGTACTTGGATTGGCTTCCACGATCGGAGGTATTTTAGGAATGTTGGTGGCAGGTTATACGGCGGGAATTTTTGGATGGCGCATTCCGTTCATCCTAGTTTCTGCTCCGAATCTAATTCTGATTCCGTTATTTCTTAACCTGATAGAAGAGCCTAAGAGGGGGGCTCACGAGGAAGGATTCGAACAAGGCTTTGCCGAATACAGATATTTTGTGAAATTGTCCGATTATGTGAACTTAGTTAAGATAAAGACAAACCTCCTTCTCTTCTTTCAAGGAATTGCTGGTACGATTCCATGGGGAGCTATTCCCTACTTCATGATAGAGTTCTTCAAGAGAGAAAAGGGAATGGACTTAGATCAAGCGACAACGGTGTTTCTCATATTTGCCATGGGAAGCATTGTTGGGAACGTTGTCGGCGGATTTCTTGGCGAGAAGATTTACAGAAGGTCCAAGAAACTTGTGCCGTTTGTTTCCGCAATCACGACGATAATTGGGACTTTCCTGACCGTCTTTGTCTTCAGATATCCCTACATTCCCGGGCAGTTCTACTCACTGGTTGTCCTGTGTTTACTTGGTTTCGTTGCGGCACTCATGGATTCATACACAGGTCCTAACGTCAAGATGATGCTTTTAAACGTAAACGAGCCAAAAGATAGGGGGCGTATATTCTCCATTTTCAACCTAACTGACTCCGTTGGCACCGGTGTGGGAAGGTTTGTTGGAGGCAGTCTCTCTGTGGCGTTAGGAACACTTGGTGTGGCGCTGGAAGTCAGCGCCTACTTTTGGCTTATCTGCGGTTTCCTTCTCATGTTATCTTCATGGTATTTTGAGCAGGAGGTTGAACAACTCAACAGGAAAATGATGGAAATTGCTTTGCGCGGAGGTCAAAAGAGATTCGAAGAAAAATAAAAATGGCGGAGGCGGTGGGACTCGAACCCACACGGTGGTTTGACCACCACCGATTTTCAAGACCGGCTCCTTAGCCAGTTCGGACACGCCTCCGTCCAAGCTTGCGCTACTTATTATACCACGTCACCCTCCACATTTCAATATCCCCGCTTCTAGTCCTCATTTCTTCCAGGATGAGGGTCAGCTTGTGAAAACATACAGGAAGCGGATGATGAATACTTTCTTTTGATTCATCAAGAAAAAGGAAGATGATAGACGCGTGGAGCAAAGCTAGAGAAACTAACATATGGGGATGGCAGAGCAATAATCTCAGGACGCGTGTACGAATATCCTGAGGTACTGCTTGGGAGTTGTTCGGAAAAGCGCGAAGCTTGCACAATATATATGTCTTTATCAGCCGTTTTTGCTACTGATCTGCCATAAGCCTCCTGCGCAGATTCGCCATCTCAAGTGCTGCCATTGCAGCCTCAAACCCTTTGTTTCCTGACTTTATCCCAGCCCTGTTCAGTGCTTGCTCGATGGTCTCGGTGGTAAGCACTCCAAAGCTAACTGGTATCTCTCCTGTAAGATTGAGCTGAGCTACCGCTTTACCAATTTCGTTGGCTACGATGTTAAAATGATAAGTTTCGCCCTGAATAACCGCTGCCAGGACAATCAGAGCGTCATACTTCTCATTTTTTCGAGCCATCAAGTTGAGTGCATAAATAGCCTCCACACTACCGGGAACCCAGACAACCTCGATGTCATCACTTTTTACTCCGTGTCGCTTTAAGCAATCAAGAGCTCCTTCGAGAAGTCGCTCGGTGATTGTGCTGTTGAACCTTGAAACTATGATACCAAACTTTAATCCTTCGCCGTTGTACATCCCCTCGAAAACAAGCATAATCATCCCTCCGCATTCAAATTGTCAACGTCTATCATGTGTGAAAATTTCTCAGCCTTTGTTTTTATGTACCTTAAATTGTGTTTGGTAACCGTGCCAAGCAAGGGAACGCGCTCCGTAACGATAATGCCATAACTTTCGAGCTGGGCTATCTTATCTGTGTTGTTTGTTAAGAGTTTAATCTCCGTTACTCCCATAGCCTTTAGCATTTGTGCAGCGACGGCGTAGTCTCGTTCGTCCGGTTTAAAACCAAGCTGTATGTTGGCATCGTAGGTATCGATTCCCATATCCTGTAGTCCGTACGCTGCAACCTTCCAACTTAGTCCGATGCCCCTACCCTCCTGCCTAAGGTAGAGGAGAATACCCCCGTTCTCATTTAACATCTTCATTGCTCGTTCAAGTTGTGAACCGCAGTCACACCTCAGAGAGCCTAAGCAGTCACCGGTAACGCACTCTGAATGTATCCTGACCAATGGGACACCGCTGTAGTTCTTTACAAGCGCGAAATGCTCTTTAAAGTCGAGTTTGTTCTCAAAAGAGACAATTTGAAAAGTGCCGAACCTTGTTGGAAGTAGGGCACGCGACTTAACGGTGACAAGCTGTTCTCTACGCACATACTCACGCCAAACCTCAGGTATCGTAAGTACTGTTAATCCGAACCGTTTCCCAATATCGTACGCGTATTGGATATTGTGAGAATTGCCCTCTTCGTCCAGAATCTCTACGATCACGGAATAAGGGCTGAATCCAGCCAATTTAACCAGCTCCACCGATGACTCGCTGTGCCCTCTTCTTTTTGAAAAAGAAGTTGCACCAATGAGTATCACGTGGCCCGGATATTTGTAATCTTTGAGTGTTGTTTTACGATCAGCCAACCTGTTGCAAGTAACGGCTCGTTCGACGGCTGGAATACCCGTTGCTAGTTTCGTCGACGGGAAATCGACAGGAATGAAGTAGTTAGCTCCGTAGTTCGATGGTAACTTGAAAAATCCGCGCTCTAAGAGCTCTGTTTCCGGCCCAACAGTACAAAAGAGACCTTTACCATACTTGGTTACGAACTCGACGATTTCCGCGGTAATAATCTCCGCTGGATAGACAAAATCGGCTTCCATCTCGCGCTCAGGATCAATCAATATCACGGGTTTTCCTTGAAGAAATTGTCCACGAACAACCCCAACCAGATCTACCAATCTTCTGTCAACCACTTTGTGCCCTCCACCTTTCCGTTCCAACTCGAGTTTCTCAAAACTCCGTGGAGATACCGAGCAAAGATATCAATTTCGTAATTTACCGGATCTCCAATATTGAGATATCTCAAATTGGTTTGTTCGAGAGTGTGAGGTATCACTTGCACAATGAAAGAATCTAAATCAACCTTGGCTATGGTGAGGCTTATTCCGTTCAGTGCAATCGACCCTTTTTCAACGATTGCGTACCGTTCTTTGGGCATGGAGAATTTGAAGAATACTGAATTTCCACTTACGAACTTTGATAAAAACTTCACCATTCCATCAACATGTCCAGTAACGAAGTGTCCAGAGATTCTATCGCCCACCTTCAACGCACGCTCAAGGTTGAAGAATTTGCATCTTGAAAGGTTACTCCTCTCAATCGTCTCCGGACCGACGTCGAAGTACACATACTCCCTGTCAATACTACGGACAGTAAGACAAACTCCATTCACAGCCACACTTTCGCCCAAACCAAGGTCGTCCCAGCAGCGCTTAATTTTTAAAACACCAGCGTTCAAATTTCCCGGTTGAACGTTCTGGATTATACCTGTGAACACCTTTTCATCACCACCAAAAATTCGGACCTATTTTTAGCTACCAAGGTTTTGGTGATGGAAAATCCAAAGGGGGTATCGATGGTGTTTGAGATTCCTGCGAATATATCTCGCCCATCACCTAAAACTTTCAAGCCGTAGAACGCGTAAATCTCGTCTGCGAAGGGCAAGAATTCGGTGAAGACTTCTGCACCGCCTTCTACTAAAACCGAATCTATCCCAAGTGTCCAAAGTGTTTTCAAAATTTCAATGGGCTCTCTTGCTTTAACGATTCGAACGTGATTCTTCACAGGATAATCGACGCGCTTTGAGAATACTATCACTTCGGACTCAGGACTGTAGACATTCTGTTCGGAGCATCTGTCCAAAGTCTTTCCTTCCCAATCGAGTATAATCTTAATCGGTGCACGTTTTTTCGATCGGACCAACCGGATGTTCAACTGCGGGTTATCCTTAAGTACCGTTCCCGCACCGACCATCACAGCCATGTGCTCCCTTCGAAGCTTGTGGACGACTTTCCTCAGTTCGTTTGTTATCCACTTCGAGTTTCCGTTAAAGTCCGCGATCTTTCCGTCGAGTGAACTTGCGTATTTCAAAGTAACGTACGGAAGTTTCTTTGTTATGAATTTGATGAAGAACTTCATAACTTCCTTTGCCTCGTTCTCAAGTAATCCCACCATGACTTCTATTCCAGCTCTTTGAAGCTTACTGATTCCATCACCGCTTATAGGGTTGGGGTCCCTGCATGCGATGATAACCCTTTTAATTCCAGTTTCAATAATCAAATCCGTACACGGAGGTGTTTTTCCGTAATGATCGCAGGGTTCAAGGGTTACGTACATTGTTGTTCCGAGCAAGTCAACCCCACGCTTTCGTGCGTTGAGAATAGCATTCCTCTCAGCGTGGAATCCACCGTATCGTTCATGGTATCCTTCGCTGATTATCATCCCATCTTTAACCACGACCGCTCCGACTGGTGGATTAGGATTCACATATCCGATTCCTCGTTTTGCAAGAGAAATGGCGCGCTTCATGAACTTTATGTCCTGCTGTGTGAACATCCTTTCTCACCATCCGTAGCAAAAAAAAAAAAAAAATTAAAGCCCCGAGAAAACTCTCGGGGCATGATTTAGCTAACCAAATACCTTATAGAAGTTTTCACCATACCCTCGTATACTCTCTCCCATCCGGACTTTCACCGTCGGCTCCGGAATTTCACCGGATCAACCCTCGTGCGAGGGCTCGCGGGCTATACCGCCGGTCGGGAATTCCACCCTGCCCCGAGAGTATACGGCCATTAGTATGATACCTTCAAATTCAAAAATTGTCAATGTCGATTAAAAGTAGATATGGTATAATTTTAAATAGAATTGTCTAACGGAGGTGAATGGATGGCTTTCCAAGTTCAGACGAAAGTATTTTTTTGGAGAGGAGGTTATAAAAAAGAACAAACAAATCTTGACCAATATGGGAACACGCGTTCTTGTGATTACCGGGGCGAGCTCTAAGCGCAACGGAGCGTTAAACGACGTACTTGAAGCCTTGCATGGCAAAGAAGTTGTAGTTTTCAATCGTATCAAAGAGAATCCAGACCTCTCACTTGTCGAAAGTGTGAGACAAGAATTCCAAAACTATAATCCGGATTTTATCTTAGCCATCGGTGGTGGAAGTGCGATGGATTGTGCGAAAGCGATTGCCGTACTTCTAGAGAACCAATCTTTGGTGGTTTCTGATTTGTTCAATCCACTTAGGTACTCAAAAGCAAAACCTGTCGTTTGTGTTTCCACAACATCCGGTAGTGGAAGTAAAGTGACCCCCTACAGTGTTTTGGTTGTCGATGGCAGGAAAAAAGGCTTTGCGCACGAGGCAGTTGTACCAAAGGTAGCGTTCATCGACTATAGGTATTCGCTCACTCTTGATCACGACGTAACCCTTTCAACAGGCCTTGATGCACTTTCGCATGCTGTGGAGAGTTTCCTTTCGCTCAAGTCGGATCCACTAACTGAGCAAATTTCCCTGCAAGCACTAAAACTTGCCAAGGAGAACTTACCAAGAGTACTGCAGTCTCCGAATGAACTTGAATTTCGCAAGAACATGGCCGTGGCATCCGTGATGGCTGGGATGGTTATCTCACACACAGGAACGACGATTTCCCATGCGATGGGAAACCCGTTAACAACAGAAAAAGGTCTCAAACATGGAGTAGCAGCTTCCCTTTCATTACCGTTCTGCCTAGAACTCTACGAAAGTTCCAAGACAGAGACAATAAAGAGAATCTTTGGTGGAGATTTACTCTCGTATCTTAAGGCACTAGGTGTAAGGCTAAATTTCACACCAACTGAAGTGGAAATTGAACGCTGGGCAGAAGAGATGGGTAAGGACTTTCATTTGAAAAACACACCGGGAAGGTTTGACAAAGAAAAGATTGCAGAGGCTTACAGAAAGTTATTTGAACACTTTACCGTTTAAAGTTGAATTTTGCCATTCACTTTGCCCATTTTCGTTTTGTGGTGAATGAGATGGTGACCCATTTATCGCACTTTGCCATTTTAAGTGCATCGTAGATCTTTGCTCTGATTTCATCCTCATCCTTTACAGTCTTTACGAGGGAATGGTCATCAACGACAAAGTCGATTTCCACCCAGATTACTCGCCGGCCCTTCGAGACTCTAACGAACGATTCCTTTATCCTGTAATCCTTCTCTATTTGCCCCACAACCTCCTCAAGCTTATCAGTAAGCTCATCATCAGCGGAGACAGCTAATATCTCTTTGGAAGCTTCTATTATCATCTTCACCGACCACCTGATAAACATAACAGAAAACAATATAACAACGGCCGGGTCGACAAATCGGAGATAATGGGTAAAAATACCGTGATTTGCAAACACGCGCACAACAAGGAACGTCAGTAAGACCGAGAGGCTTGTATATGTGTCGTACAACCAACCGTCGGCCTCAACTTGGAGCAAACCGGATTTTCTGTCCCTTGCGAATCGGTTTATAATCAAGTAAGTCCCTCCACAGATAGATGTGGTTATTACAGCGTAAATAAGCGCGATACCAGTTCGCACTTCACGGCCACCTTCAAGAAGCGTTTTTATGTTGTTAAAAATGAACTGTGCTGCAAGGAAAATAAGAGCGGTGTAATTGAATATCATAACCAGCGGTTCAGCTGCCGCTTTGCCAAATGGGTAACGTTTCCAGTCATTCTTAGCCATGAACTTTGCTGTGTAAAGGGAGGTTAAGGACAAAGCAAAGCTTACTAGAGAATAGACACCGTCAAACAGGATAAGTTGAGAGTTGGCTATAATACCGATAGATATTCCCAAAATTGATGAGAGTACTGTCATTGCTATTGAAAACAGGATGATTCCCTTTTCTTTTTCGAGCTGTTTTCTCATGTCTATCACCCAAAAAATTCCAAAAACGGAACCTTTTATAAAAATTTTCGTTGATTTCTTTCCCATTCATGTCTAAACAAAATTTTATCATAAAATTTTAGACTCTCCAAATATCAACTTTGGAATGCCTCTTTTTTGCTGAAACGGTTTTTCCATCCTGTGGTATAATAATCACAGCTTCTATCGATATTGAAAGGAGGCACAGATCGTGAGCGAGATAAAAGCGTTGGCGGACTTTCTAAAGAGTCATATAAAGAAAAAACCGCTTTACGCGGTACCTAAAGCGTGGGTCCCTGCTAACTATACTGGAACCGTTTCCGAAAGGGATAGCCACGTTTTTGTCGATCCGTATGAGTACTTCTATCTCATTATCGAAGATATCTTAAAAAACGACACGGGGGAGGATTACTCGAAGTCTTTGGCAACACTCAAAGGGGAAAAGGATACGGGTTGGTTGAAAAATTCTAGAATGTATGGTGCCCTTCCACGCGCTACTGTGGCATACAACCACAAAGGATTCGGTGCGTTTGAACCGGAAGATATTTTTGGCTTCAAAGAGTCTGGCACATTTTTGAAAATGATAGCCCTTTTGCCGTACTTGAAGAACATGGGTATAAACATGCTTTACATGTTACCCATCTCGAAAATGAGCAACGTTTTTAAAAAAGGGGAGATTGGCTCTCCGTACGCGGTTAAAAATCCAATGGAGCTGGATGAAAGTTACTCGGATCCGTTGTTGGAAGGTATCAGTACGGAAGCCCAGTTCAAAGCACTTGTTGAAGCAGCGCACATGCTTGGTATCAGAGTAGTTTTGGATTTCATCCCGCGAACTGCGGCAAGAGATAGTGACCTTATTAAGGAACACCCCGATTGGTTCTACTGGATCAAGGTTGAAGAAGCTGCGAGTTACAAACCTCCACGTATCCCAGATTTACCTTTCAAGATACCGGATTCTCAGGACCTTGAAAAAATCTACAGCAACCCTGATGTGAGGAAACATCTCACCAAATTTACTTATTCTCCTGATAAATTGAATCCAAAGAAATGGGAAAAAGTTAGGAAAATGAAGGGAGATATTCTCTCAAACATCGCACGTGAATTTGGAATAATCACGCCCCCTGGTTTCTCCGACTGGGTAAACGATCCACAACCCACTTGGGATGATGTAACGTTCTTGAGATTGTACATAGACCATCCAGTTGAAAGTCAGAAGTACGTATCCGAAGACCAGCCCCCGTACGTACTATTCGATGTCGTAAAATCCAGCAAATTCCCTGGGAAAGTTCCAAATAAGGAACTTTGGGAGTACCTCTCGGATATCATCCCGTCGTATCAACGGAGGTTTGGAATTGATGGTGCACGTATAGATATGGGACACGCACTTCCGAGAGAACTCCAAGACATGATTATATCAAAAGCACGTAGTGAAGACCCTGCGTTTGCGTTCATAGCTGAGGAGCTGGAGATGAAAAACGATAAGAAGGCAAAGTCTGAAGGATACGACTGTATCCTTGGGAACAGCTGGTACGCTGTGGCACGCCCACACGAATTCTACAGGTTTATCGAGGAAATCGTACCAAACCTCGAGGTTCCGTTCATCGCATCATGCGAGACTCCGGATACTCCGAGAATTGTTGCAAGAGAGCATGGTCAGAAACTCAAGTACCTTGCTCCGGCAATCCTTTTCTTTGCACCCAACGCACTACCGTACATCAACAGCGGTCAGGAGATCGAAGAGCTCCAGCCCATGAATCTCGGGTTGGACAATACAATCTGGGGTAAGACTGTGTTGCCACCTGATGATGAGTTTTACGGAAAACTCGCATTCTTTGATTACTACGCGTTCCACTGGGATCAATCAAAGCGTGAGATGTACGAATACCTTAGGTGGTTGTTGAACCTTAGAGAAAAATACGAAGAGCTTTTAAAGGGAGAATTTAGGTATGTATACTTGAACTACCAAGATGGGTTGACCGCGAATTACAGTTATTGGAGCGGTGATAAGGCCTTTATACTCCTTGGAAATCTGAATCTTGTGTTTGATAAATACGTTGAAATATACGTGAACGAAACTGCAGGTCGAAGTGTCGAAGTCCAAACAGTGACTATGATTAACCGGTTTGGAAAGAGAAACTTATCGCTCAAAGGAACGAACGTTATACCTGTGAATCTTCCAGCGGGAGAATTTGCGATAGTTATTTTGAACAATAACTGAACAGACCAGATGTTGAAACATAATCAAAGTCGCACGTCTCCCTTCGATGGGAGACGTGTTTTCGTTTAGAATCTCGAAGATGGTATAATTGTTTTTAGGAATTTCGTGTGGGAGTTTACAGTATCTTGCCATAACTGCAAAATCCTACGAGTATGGCGATGGGGGGCATGTGTGTGAGGTTATCGGAAATTGTTGATAAACTTGGCTTGAAAGTTGTTCATTTCGCCGTTGATTGTGAGATAACTGGTGGTTACGTGGGAGATTTATTAAGCATTGTGATGCGTTCTGCCAAGCAAGGGAACATCTGGATGACGGTTCAGAGCCATGTGAACATCATTGCTGTGGCAACACTGACTGGTGTACGCGCTATTGTTTTGTGCGAAGGACTGGACTATCCAGCTGACACAATCGAAAAGGCAAAAGAAGAAGGCATAAGTCTGTTCCTATCTAAGGAGACATCGTACAAAGTAGCGGGAAGATTGTATGAGCTTGGGGTTAAGGACTGAGGGTACCAATACTAAATTACTTGTGATGGATCTTCACATACACTCTTGTTTGTCCCCTTGCGCAGACCTAACAATGGTACCTTCGATGATTTGTAATGCGAATCTTGACGTATTTTCGGTAACTGACCACAATTCGGCATGGAACGTTGCCGTCTTCCAAAGACGCTGCAGCTCAAAGTTGTTTATACCTGGAATTGAGATCCACACCGCCGAAGATGTGCACGTACTGGGATATTTTCCTAACGTTCATGACGCTCTTAAAGTTTCGAGTATTGTGGAAGGACTTATGGATAAGTTCGAGTACGACCCCGAGCGTTTTGGATACCAAGTGATACTGGATGACGAAGAGAACTTTTCCGGACTTGTAGAATACTATCTTGGTTTTCCCACGAAAGTAACGTTAGATAGAGCGGTCGAATTAATACATTCTCACGGTGGAATAGCGGTCCTTGCTCATGTGGATAGGAAGTTCGGAGCGATGTACCAACTTGGCTTGATCCCGGACGTAACCAACATCGTAGAAGTACGGAACAAGGAAACATGGCTTTCGCTTAAGAAGAAGGGGTACGTGGTGCTTACCTCTTCTGATGCGCACACTCCAGATGAAGTTGGTGTCAGGAAGAGCTATTTGGAGGTTCTTCGAGGGGAGGAACTGTCGACTGAAAAGGTGATTCGAAAAGTTTCGGCTGGACATGTCCGAACACTCTGGGAGATTTAGCTTTGAAGAAGGTGATATACCTTGGCACTTTTGACTTTATCGGATCATTTGCATGATATTGCGGAAAACTCAATAAATGCAGGGGCAAAAAGCGTTAGAATAGTAGTCAAGGAGACAGATGATGAGTTTTATTTTTCTATCGAAGACGACGCCGGTGGAATAAAACCAGAAATAATGGAAAAAATTTTTGATCCCTTCACCACCACGCGAGACAAGAGGATTCGAAGGGTGGGTCTTGGGTTCCCATTTCTCAGACAAGCAGCCGAAGCGACAGGTGGGTACGTATTTATCAACACGGAACTGGGAAAGGGTACGAAAACAGAGGTACTTTTCAAAAAAGACCACATAGATTGCCAGCCTGTAGGAGATTTACCAGGTGTGTTTCTAATGTTACTCATGAACGACAAAATAGAATGGCACATAACCAGGTGCTACAACGCAGATTGTTACGAGATTAAGTCCGATGATATAAAAAGCTATATTGGAAGTTTGGACGCACCGGAGAAAGTACACATTCTGATGGAACTGCTGAATGAATTGGAAAACTCCCTTCAAAAGAAATGAAGTTGAAAAAGTGAAATAATCTGTGATATAATCACTGTAGCAACGTTTGTTCAAAGGGGGGAGCAATATGCCGAAAAGAATCCTTGTTGTTGAAGATGAACCCAATATGCGTTTGCTGGTTGCTGAAGAACTTATGGATGCTGGATACGAGGTGGATACAGCCGAAAATGGCGAAGCGGCACTTATGAAGTTCAAAGATAAGCCGTACGACTTGGTGACAATTGATATTGAAATGCCTGGGATGAATGGCTTGGAACTTGCAGGAAAGCTCAGGGAAATAAAACGCGACGTTCGGCTCGTTATCTTAACGGCTTACTCACATTACAAAAGTGACATGGCTTCGTGGGCTGCGGATGCCTACATCGTGAAATCGTCAGATTTGACAGAACTCAAGGAAGTAATTAGCCGGTTGATTAACATGTGAAATTTGCCCACTCTCAATTACATGAAAGGGGAGTGGGCAATACTCCCCTTTTTTGATATTAAGATGGGATAAGAAAAACTTCGAAATTCGGAGGTGTCTAAATTGGATTACAAAGAGACATTAAACTTGCCAAGGACCAACTTCCAGATGAAGGCTAACCTTGTAAACAAAGAACCGGAAATACTCAAAAGATGGGAAGAACAGAAGATATATGAAAAGACGCTGGAATACCGGGCGGATGCTCCTACCTACTTACTTCACGATGGTCCCCCTTATGCGAATGGTGATATCCACCTTGGAACGGCCATGAATAAAGTTTTGAAGGATTTTGTCACTCGATACAAAACGATGCGGGGCTACAGGGCTCCCTATGTTCCGGGGTGGGATACACACGGACTCCCGATCGAACACCGAGTAACGACGATGCTTGGGGATGAGGCAAAAAATAAGACGCCAGTTGAGATAAGACGACTTTGCAAAGACTTCGCTTTAAAATTCGTAAACATTCAGAGAGAACAATTTAAAAGACTCGGTATAAAAGGCGACTGGGAAAATCCTTACATCACACTTGATCCAGAGTATGAGTATCACATTCTTGATGTTTTTAAGACACTTGTTGAGATGGGTAACGTATACCGTGGTAACAAGCCAGTTTACTGGTGTCCCAATTGTAGGACGGCGCTTGCCGAGGCCGAGATTGAGTACCACGATCACGAATCACCATCGATTTACGTAAAGTTCCAAATGGTTGAGGATCCGAAAACGTACATCGTAATATGGACAACTACGCCTTGGACAATCCCAGCCAACGTTGCCATCGCGCTTCATCCAGAGTACACGTACACAAAGATAAAAGTCGGGGAAGAATATTGGATCGTTGCCGAAGGATTGCTCCAAAAGTTCTCAGCCGAAACGGGCGTACACTTTGAAGTTGTTGAAAAATTCCTTGGGAGTGAGTTGGAAGGTAAACTCACAAAACATCCTCTTTATGACAGGACTTCTATTGTCGTACTTGCCGATTATGTGACGCTCGAAGATGGTACCGGTTGTGTCCACACCGCACCGGGTCACGGTGAGGAAGATTATCAGACAGGTTTGAAATACAACTTACCGGTTCTTTCACCCGTGGATGATGAGGGTAAGTTCACGAAAGAAGCTGGAAAATACGAGGGATTAAAAATCTGGGATGCGAACAAGGTAATTGTTGAAGACCTGAAAAACAATGGGGCGCTTATCAAGTACGGTAAAGTCCAGCACAGCTATCCGCACTGCTGGAGATGTAAAGGCCCCGTCATGTTCAGGGCTACGCCTCAGTGGTTCATCTCTGTGGACAAGAACGATCTCAGGAAGAAGGTTCTCGAACAAATCAAAAATGTCAAATGGTACCCGGCATGGGGTGAAAACAGAATCACCGCAATGGTTCAAGAAAGGCCGGACTGGACGATTTCAAGACAAAGAGTCTGGGGCGTTCCGATTCCGGCTGTGATTTGTCGTCACTGTGGAGAGGTTATACTCGACGCGAGAGTAATCGAAAAGTTTGCAAACATAGTAAGGGAAAAAGGTACCGATGCGTGGTTTGAGATGGACGTTGAGCACTTCCTTCCTGAAGGTTTGACATGTTCGAAATGCGGCGGAAATGAATTCGATAAAACTTACGACACCCTTGATGTGTGGATTGACTCTGGATGTTCCTGGGAAGCGGTTGTACACTCAAAGGGCGAAAAATTCCCGGTGGATTTGTACTTGGAAGGGGATGACCAACACCGAGGTTGGTTCCAGAGCTCGATATTCCTTTCGACTGCAAAGACAGGTGTTGCGCCATTCAAAGCCGTTGTGACTCACGGGTTTATAAAGGATGAACAAGGACGGAAGATGAGTAAATCCCTGGGTAATGTTGTAGACCCGATGGAAATCGTCAATAAATACGGTGCGGATATTCTGAGATTGTGGGTAGCCAGTACCGACTTCTTTGACAACATCAGGGTTGGAAAGAACATTATAGAGCAACAGGTGGAAGTTTACAGAAAACTAAGAAACACAATCAGGTATTTGCTTAGCAACCTTTATGATTTCACCGAATCAGACCTTTTACCTTACGAGAAATTACTACCTCTTGATAAATGGGCACTTGGAAGGCTACAAAAATACATCGAACAGGTGACGTCCTATTACGAGGAATTTGAATACTCAAAGGTCTACAACGCAACCGTGAAATACTGTACAACCGAACTTAGCGCTATTTACTTGGACATACTCAAAGACAGGCTTTATGTTGAAGCCAAAGATTCAATCTACAGGCGTTCAGCGCAAACGGTGCTTTACTACATTCTCGATGCACTGGTCAAAATTCTGGCACCTATTATTCCGTTCACAGCTGAAGAAGCATACCAAGAAAGTCCTGCGAAACGCTTTGAGAGTGTTCACCTTGAATACTGGCCCGAGGTCAGGAAAGAATTTGTGGATGACCAGCTGCTTGAGGAATTCCAGCACCTACTCTTGGTTCGCGATGATGTGCTTAAGGCTCTCGAAGAGGCCCGTACTTCTGACCTTATAGGACACTCACTTGATGCGCACGTTTACATTGAACCTAAGAATGAGGAGATTGCCGCGCTTCTTAAAAAGTATGAAGGAATTCTTGATGAATTCTTCATCGTCTCAGCAGTTACTCTCACGGACGAAAATCTCGAAGGTGCGGTAACTGGACAGTTCGTCGACGTACTTGTTAAACACGCGGACGGCGAAAAATGCCAGCGTTGTTGGAAGTACCACCCTGACACGGGAAAAGATGAAAAACATCCCGAGACATGTCCAAGGTGCAGCGCTGTTTTGAGAGGGGAGCGTAAATAAGTGAAGAAAATTCTGATACTTTTAATCTTGGCCTTAACGGCTTTTTCGGTAGCCGAAGTACGCATACCGGAATTTATCGGTGCTACAAGATTCGATGTGGGAAAGAAATTCTTACTAAACGGTAAAGAGTATCAATTTACATTTTTGGACGGCATGCTCTTAGAAGATGGCACTTACTCTCTAAAAATTGACGGAAAGGATTACAAAGTAACAATAGACACGACCCCTCCAGAGGGACGAATCTCCCCTCGGATGGAGGGGTTGTCATTTGTTTCGGACACAACCGTTAGATTTTACGATCCAAGGAATCGGGGAGGAATCTTTGTTGCAACGGGAAACGAGTACCGTTTGAAGAACGAGCTGCTTCTCGTCGTTTTAGAAGATGAAGTCGGCAACGTTGCTGATGCAATATGTACACCTCCCCTCCTTGAAAAACTTGACATCCTTGATTCAAAGAGCCCAGTTACAAACATTTCTGGACGAAAGTTCTTGCTTGCATCGAGGTCTCCTTACAGACTTCTTGGCCGCTCGGTTATACCCGAGAACTCAGCAATAATTCTCGAAGATGGGGCCGTCTTACAACACACATTAAATTCCACGGTAATAATAAAGGGACTTTTTTTCTCGATGGGCAAGTCGACGGTTTTAGGAACAGGAGAACTATCTTTAACCGATAAAGGGATGTTGTACCTCTCTGGGCAAGCTGACGACACGAATATAACATCAGATGGTGGAGCGCTCGTTTGTCTAAACGAGACATCGGTTGGCAGTATCAACTTGAACTACGCCAACTACGTAGTTCTCAGAAAAGTGAATACTCCGTACGTTAAGATAATTTCATCCTACGCGGTATATATAATTGACTCGAACGTTGCAACACTTGAAATCGAAAACTGTGCAAATGTTTATGTGAATAATTCAGTGATTGGAACTTTGAATATCTCTATCATGACTAATGCGAGAATTTACTCCTCCCATATAAACTCTTCAAATATCAGTGATTTATCGGTTGCCAACGTACTCAAATCAACTGTTGGAAAACTTTCTGCCGAAAGAGGCACTGTAGCAAAGGTAAAATCCTCAAGTGTAAACGAATTTCGTATCTCAGATTACGCAATTGCCTACGCATTCAAAACGAAAATTGCCAAAATTCAACAAGAAAATGGTCGTTTGCATAACGTAAAGTAAGTTTTCAATAAAACAAATAATGTTGTAAGCTGCCCAAGGAGGGACATACGATGGCCGACTGCGTATTCTGCAAAATTATTGATGGACAAATACCATCCGAAAAAGTTCACGAAGACGAAGATTTTATCGTTATTAAAGACATACGTCCAGTTGCACCTGTTCATCTTCTGGTTATTTATAAGAAGCATATCCCCACAGTGAACGACCTGGCTGCTGAAGATTCACAAAAACTGTGGCGAATATTCGAAGTAATCAAAAAAGTTACAAAAGAACAAGGATTAGAAAGCTTTAGAATAGTACAGAACAACGGAAAAGATGCTGGTCAAGAAATACCACACATTCACTTCCACATTATTGGAGGAAGGCGTTTGGGGCACATTGGATGAATCCAAGCTTCCAAAGCTCGGGGAGGTTAGGAAAAATATGAAATACCTCGTTGTAAGCGACACCCACGGTTCTGTGAAAGCGTGGGAAGACATTACCAAACTTTTCAAACTTGAGGAATTTGACGGCATATTTCACCTTGGAGACGTCTTTTATCACGGGCCCAGGAACCCGTTCCCCGAAAAGTACAGCCCCAAGGAACTAGCCGAGGAACTGAAAAAATACAACATAAACTACGTCAGAGGGAATTGTGATGCAGATGTTGACTTAAAAATCCTTGAGATACCGGAAGTTCCAAAAGTTTCTATGGAGTACTTTGGTGACTTTGCGGTACTTATGACACACGGAGAAATATTTGAAGAGAACGACCTGACAGAATTCCTTAGTGACAAAAGCGTTCACTTTCTGTTCCATGGGCACACCCATGTTGCAAAAATCGAAGAAATAGGCAATAAGGCTGTCATAAATCCTGGAAGTCCGTCTTTGCCCAAAGGAGATACGCCACGTAGTGTTTTAGTCATAGAAGTGGAGAATGAAGAATTTACAGCAAAATTCTACGACCTTGATTCTGGGCAGGTGTATATGAAAGCAAAATGGATATTGAAAGATTCAAAACTATCGAAGGTAGAGTAGAGCGAGCAATCAAAATCGAAAGGTCAGAATTTATCGCTACCTTGAGCTATGTTGCCAACGATGAAGACGCCCGGGCATTCATTTCTGAAATAAGTAAGAAGTATAAAAATGCAACACATAACTGCCCGGCTTATAGAGTCCTTGGTGGCAGCGGAATAATCGAATTTGCATCAGATGCCGGGGAACCTTCCGGAACAGCTGGTGTGCCTATGCTGAATGTACTCAGAAGAGAAGCGCTCTTGAATGTGGGTGTTGTTGTTACACGATACTTCGGTGGTGTGAAGCTCGGAATCAGAGGACTTATTGAAGCGTACACCCGAAGCGTAGAAGAAGTAGTTCGTTATGCTAAAGAACTTGGCCTGATAGTTGTGAAAAAGCGAGCATACAAGCAAAAACTTAAGATTAATTTCCCTTCGTACGGCAAAAAGATGCAGCAACTGGCGTATATGGGGGTTAACATACTTGATATTTCCTACGATGAGCATTATGCTTATGTTGAGGTCCTTTCCGAATCCGTCCTCGACCTCCCAGAGGTTATCGAGACTTCAGTATTTTACGTTAGAGAATAGACAATTTCCTTTTTTTAAAAACAAGAGGGAGGCATACTAAATGATCTCCAAAAGGGCACTTGAAACACCGGCAAGTCCAATAAGACGGTTGGTTCCCTATGCGGATGAGGCAAGAAAAAGGGGTATACAAATTTATTACCTCAACATAGGTCAACCGGACATAAAGACTCCGAAGGTGTGGTACGAGTACATAGAAAAATTTAAACCCGAAGTCGTTGCTTACACTCATTCACAGGGTTTACTGGAATTGAGAGAGGCGTTTGCTAACTATTACAAGCGGCATAACATCCAAGTGACTCCCGACGAGATAATGATAACGAACGGTGGTAGTGAAGCCATAATGTTTGCGCTTGGTGTTGTGTGTGACCCTGGAGATGAAGTAATCACCATAGAGCCTTTCTATGCCAACTACTTGGGCTTTGCATCTTACCTGAACGTCAAGCTTGTTCCGGTAACCGCGCACCCGGAAGATGGATACCGGCTGCCCCCTATGAAAGAATTTGAAAAAGTTATCTCGCCAAGAACGAAAGCAATTCTCTTCTCCAACCCGTCTAATCCAACCGGAACAGTGTACACTTACGAGGAAATGAAACAAATTGTTGACTTTGCAAAAAGGCACAACTTGGTCATAATCTCCGATGAGGTTTACAGAGAATTCACTTTCGATGGTCGCAAACACGTTTCAGCATTCTACTTTGAAGGCATTGAAGACCAGCTTATCATGGTTGATAGCATTTCAAAGCGCTACAGCGCATGCGGTGCTCGAATTGGAACTTTCGTAACAAAGAACAAAGAATTTTACAGTAATGCTCTTAAATTTGCGCAGGCAAGGCTTTGTCCAGCAGAGACGACACAATTTGGTGCTATCGGATTACTGACTTTGGATGAAAGTTACACGAATGGGGTTCGTGACGAATACCAGCGTAGAAGAGATGCAACATATGAAGCAATGAAAGACATACCCGGTGTTGTTGTTCACAAACCTGAAGGTGCGTTCTATCTCTCAGCAAAGCTTCCGGTCAGCAATGCCGAAGAATTCATCATCTGGATGCTCAAAGAATTTAACGTCGATGGTAAGACAACCATGGTCTCGCCACTGAGTGGATTTTACGCAACACCTGGCACTGGACTGAGCGAAATCCGAATAGCTTACGTTCTAGAAGCGGAAAAATTAGCTGATGCCGTGCGAATCCTCGGTAAGGGTATCGAAGAATACAATAAACTGAAAAAATAAAGACCGGCCCACACATTGGGCCGGTCTTTTTACTAACTTAAACTTTCCTCACTCAGCAGCTCCTTCGCCTCTTTCAGTGTTGGAACCCTACCGGAAATCACAACCTTTCCGTTTATAGCTATAGCCGGTGTCGACACAATTCCGCGATTCACGATTTTTGAAAGATCTTCCACCTTTTCAACGCGAACATTCAACCCCAGTTCACTTATTGCCATTTCCAAAACCTTCACCGCCTGTTTACACTTCGAACAACCTTTCCCGAAAACCTCGACCTTTTCAATCATTTTGCTGCCCTCCTCTACCGAGCCGTAGAAGCTTCAGAAAAATTAATCAACCTAACAAACTGTAAATGAAAGCCCTAAATAGCCGAGAAAAACACCACCAATCCAAAGTACATGAAATCCCTTCGTTTACCCATAAGCTTTGATATCCCTATCATGCTCGGCAAGCTGATAGAATTACCAGACATTAACAAAGCCAATGTTGGTCCTTTTGCCATACCTAGTTGCTGAAGTGCCTGAACTATTGGGACCTCCGTTAAAGTAGCAAAATAACTAAAAGCCCCGATAACGGAGGCCAAAAAAAAGGTTGCTACAAACACATCTATGGCGTGCGTTTACTGATACGCAAAGGTGTTTCAGAATCCCTCATAGGGTCGCTACAAGGTTGATGAGTGTAATATCTCGGTTGGATGTAAAGAGGTTTCAGAATCCCTCATAGGGTCGCTACAAGTTTTCCAGATTCTATTGTGTATGCACGAGTTTCGTAGTTTCAGAATCCCTCATAGGGTCGCTACAAGTGGTTATTACAATATCATTAAGTCACTTTTTTTCCTCATTATAAGAAGATCTTGAAACTTGGCAGAGTCTGACAATATTCTCCAGAATAATTCTACCAAAAGAGCAGAAACTAAGTCAAGAAGAAGCACAAGTTCCGCAGGAAGTTTAGTATTAGAAAGGCAAGTTGCAACCTTTTCACAACTTCCCGGCCCCCTAGGTTTTTT